>NZ_JAVAYA010000013.1:0-160149 GCF_041954855.1 Agrobacterium sp. LR_9 | reverse complement strand
TATCTTCAAGACTATCAAGACTTTATCGGCCTCCTTCTGGAGGCCGAAGTCGTTTTTACCCCTAGCACAACGCAAGTACAAATCAGGTCCCTGATTTGACGCGTCCTTGTCGGCGTGATTCCCTGTTCCCATATCGAAGTGGCCAGCTGCCGGTTTCATGGACATCGAGTTAAGGTGTTCCTCCTGAAACCGGAGAGCATGAATGCAAAGACGAATATTCAGCCGCGAGTATAAGCTTGAAGCAGTGAAGTTGGTCAGGGAACGTGGGGTCATTGTTGCGCAGGCTGCTCGTGATCTTGATGTTCCCGAGAATGTCCTGCGCAAATGGGTTCGGTAATACGGCGACGATCCCAGCCAGTCGTTTCCTGGAAAAGGCCAGATGAAGCCGGAGCAGCTTGAGATTTAGCGGTTACGCCGTGAAGTCGCCAAGCTGAAAGCGGAGCGCGATATCCTAAAAAAGGCCACAGCCTACTTTGCCAGGGACGCGATATGAAGTTCGCATTCATTGCAAAGCACCGTTCGATCTGGCCCCTATCGTCGTTGCTTTGCAACGACTGCCGGGCAGAGGGTGGCATGGCTCTGCGAAGCGTGTGGTCTCCATCGTATCGAGCGACTGATGCGCCTGAATGCGCTCAGGGCCAGGCCAAGACGGCGTGGTTTGCCAAAGGATGCCGGTGACCGTGCAGTCATCATGCCGAACGTCCTCGACCGCCAGTTCATGGCAGACCGTCCGAACCAGAAATGGGTGGCCGACTTCACTTACATCTGGACCGCAGAAGGCTGGCTGTATGTCGTAGTCGTCATTGACCTGTTCACACGCCGTGTCGTCGGGTAGTCGATGAATGCCAACATGATGGCCCGAGACCCAATTTCCCTCCATTTTGGGGCTCAGAGCAACCAGAGCAGAACAAACAAAACGCAGAGCTTAAGACCTTGGCGCTCTGCACTTTTGAGGTCAGAGCGAGAGGTTTCTTCGAAAGCAAGCAAGCGAGAGGCTGGTATCGTCACTCGCGAATGACGATCAGTGGGCCGAAGTGCATTGCTTTCACATGTAGGGCCTGCGTTACGAAAGCAAGCGCAACATCGGTATCGGTGATCTTCATCGTGCCGCTGACCCGTCGATTGGCGATACGAGAATCCGCAACCATGATGCGGCCGTAAAAATGCCTGTTCATCTCCTCGATAACGTAGGAAAGCGGTGTATTGTCGAGGACGATCTGGCCGCGCCTCCAAGCAAATGCGACGAGACTATCGACCGGCGCGATGGCCATTTGCCCTTTCGCGTAGTCATAGATTGCTTGCTCTCCTTCACTGACGCGGACAGGGCCTGTGCGGCTTCCGTCGATGTCGATCTGGACCGCATTTTCGTTGACGGCCACTTCAGTGTTGTCATTGCCGTAGCGAATAGCGAATGCCGTGCCGAGTGCGGTAACCTTGGCCGCCCCCGCAACAACCGTGAAGTGTCGTTCGGCGTCGTGAGCGACCTGAAAAAAAGCTTGGCCTTGAAGAAGGCGGATAGTGCGGTGGCTGTCGGTAAAGTCCACAGCGATTGCTGAAGACGAATTCAGTTGCACCTCGGATCCGTCCTCAAGCGAAATCGTTCGCATCTCGCCAGTTCCGGCTATGACATCAGCCTGCAGGCGCATTGGGCCGTCTAGCGCAAAGAAGCTGCCCGTTGCGAGCGCTAAGACCATTAAAGTTGCGATGACTGGTTTGACTAGGCTCCTGGGCCTGACCTTGATGTCGGAGAGCACGGAATCGGATTGTATAGCGCGGCTGGCATCATCCAACAGGCGTTCTGCGGCCGTGTAGGTCCGACGGTTTTCCGGGTCGCGGTCAAGCCACTCCTGAAAGCGTGCCTTGTCGCTCGGTGATTGGTTTGGGTCCCTATTGCGCAGAATCCAGTTGGCCGCTTCGCGGTTGCGTTTTTTCTGAGCGTTCCCCGCTCCTTGGGCCGACATAGGCATCTCCAGATTTGTCCCTTGACCCTTAGACGTTCGACGCCGCTAATTTAGGACCTTTTAGACTAATTCAAGCAAAAGTCGGTAGCGCTTTTCCGGATGGAACGCGAGAATCTCTTGTCGTTCTAGAGAATACGATCAAGGCAGTGGGCGAAGGCGCGACGCAGGTGCCGGTCCACCATGTTCCTGGAGATGTTGAGCCTGACGCAGATCTGGTCCGGTGTCAGACCGTGCAGACGGTGCAGGATGAAAACGAGACGACGCCGTTCCGGTAGTTCGGCGATCGCCTCGCGCAGGGCCGCAAGCCGCGCCTCGATTTCCAACGCCTGATCCGGCGCGGGCCCGCTGCTTGCCACGCAGAGGGCTTCACGCTCCGAGCCGGAGAAGAGCCGAGCTTCTTTCGTCTCCCGGCGCTGCCGGTCAATGCCTAGATTGATGGCGGCCCGGCAGAGAAACGATTTTATCGAACGCTTTTTCTGCAGTACCTCAGGCTTGGAAGCAAGTTTCAGATAGAGATCGTGCACCACATCCCGGGCGGTGGAGGATGGATGGCCGCGCCTGCGCACCGCGCTCGTAATGTCGGCGTAGTGCGCTTCCATAGCCCGGTTCAGCAATTCGTTGCTGTCAAGACTGTCCCATACAAGGGGTGAGGGCGAAGAGCTCGACATTGGCAAACAGTTTCCAAACCAACAGTCAGGTTCAGCACCAGGACGGCGGAACCGCGATGACCGATGGCTAGCGAATCTATAAAACCCATGCAAGTGCAATAGGTTAGAAAGATTCAAAACTGATGCACAGCTCCTTGATAAATCAAGAGTTAAAAACTCATCTTTATGTCTGATTTCGTTGCCCGATTCCGTTTTCCCTGTTTCGGCTAGGGAGTGCGCATTAGGCAGGCCGCATGTTCAGATGGAGCCGACGTGTGATATTTCAGTAACGGCTGCGGGCGCCTTAAAGCGGAATGCAGAGCGGCGTTCCGGCTACGGGATCGCGGATCACGACCGTCTTCACCTTGAAGACATCAGCGATCGTCTGCGAGGAGATCACCATATCGGGCGTCCCGGCCGCCGTCACCCTGCCGTCATGGAGTATAACGATATGCTGGGCGTAGCGCGCCGCCTGGTTGATATCGTGCAGGACGGCGACGACCGTCTTTCCGTGCCTGGAGACCAACGTGGTGATAAGGTTCATCAGTTCGACCTGGTGTTCCAGATCGAGATATGTCGTGGGCTCATCAAGAAGGATCGCTTCGCCTTGCTGCGCCAGCGTCATTGCGATCCACGCGCGCTGGCGCTGACCGCCGGAAAGGCTGTCCAGCGCCCGGTCGGAAAGATCCGTCGTGCCTGTCAGCATGAGCGCCTCGTCGCATGCCTCCTGATCCTGCGCCGACCAGCGGCTGAAAAGCGAGCGATGCGGATAGCGGCCCTGCCGCACGAGATCGCCGACCGTGAGACCCTCTGGCGCAACGGGACCCTGGAGCAGAACGCCTACCTTGCGGGCGACATCACGGGGCGAGAGGCCGTTCAGATCCTTGCCGTCGAGAAGAATGCTGCCGCCGGAGGGCTTCATAAGTCCGGCGAAAGTGCGCAGGAGCGTGGATTTGCCGCTGCCGTTCGGGCCGATCAGGGCCGTGAAGCATCGTTTGGGGATGGCGAGGTCGAGCCGCTCTATGATGCGGCGCTGGCCGTAGGCGATGTCTATGCCCTTGCCTGCGATCTTGGCAGGCCGTTGATTATCCTCGGTCACGGCGGCGTCCCCAGAGAAGATAGGCAAAGAAAGGTGCACCAATGAGACTGGTCACAATGCCGGCCGGAAGTTGCACCGGCGGCAGGATGATGCGACCAATGAGATCGGCGGCAACGACCAGGCATGCGCCGACCAGTACAGCGACAGGTAATATCCGGGCATGCGACGACGCCCCGGTCAGCCGCCGGGCGATGTGCGGCGCGACGAGGCCGACGAAGCCGATGAGGCCGGAGGCGGCCACGGCTGCACCCGAAAGCACGGTAACGAGCACGATCATCAGGCCTCGGATGCGATCGACCGGCTGGCCAAGGCTCTTAGCCGAGTGATCGCCGAAGCGGATCAGATCGAGTTCGCGCGCGGCGAGAAAGGCAAGTGCAATGGGAACGACGAGTGAGAAGCCCAGAAATTGTACCTTCATCATGTTGGCATCGTAGACGCTTCCGGCAAGCCAGATCATGGCGCGTTGTACATCGCCGATGTCGCCGAATGCGGATAGAAAGGTCGTTCCCGCCGTTGCGAGCGAGGAGAGGCCGATGCCGATGAGGATGATGCGGAGAGAGGAGGTTCCGCCGCGCCATGAAAGAGCATAGACCGCCAGCGCCATCACCGCGGCGCCCAGGAAACTGGCTGTCTGTATAAGCGCGATAGACGGGTCCTGCACCAGAACGATGATGGCCATGGCCGCCGCTGCAGCGCCACTGTTTATGCCGAGAACGCCGGGCTCGGCCAAAGGATTGCGCATTATTGCGAGCGTGATCGTGCCTGCGGTCGCAAGCGCCACGCCGACGAGAAGCGCGAGAAGTGCGCGCGGCAAACGCAGATCGAAGACGATCATCGTGCTCTGTGGAGCAGGCTCGCCCATTCCGGCGATGACATTGTAGAGTTCCTGCCAGGTCAAAGGAACATCGCCAAAAGCGAGACTTGCTGCGACAAGGATGGCGAGCAGAAGGGTGAGGATGATGAGAAGCCGGATCATGCCGCGCCTCTCAGCCGCGTTCGGGCGAGATACAGGAAGAACGGCGCACCGATGAGCGCGATCGTCACGCCGACGGGAAAACTTTGGCTTCCGAACACAAGCCGTCCGGCCGTATCGGAGACGACAACCAATAGCGCGCCGCCGAGTGCCGAAAAAGGGATAACCCAGCGATAGTCAACACCGGCAATCATTCGCACCATATGCGGAACGACGAGGCCGACGAACCCAATCGGTCCGGCAAGTGCCACGGCACCGCCCGCAAGCAAGATGACAGTGACCACAGATGCGCCGCGCCAAATCACCGGGTTCTGCCCGAGTGCACGCGAGGCATCCGCGCCGAGGCTGAGCGTCGTGAGATGACGGCCAAGAAAGAGAGCGGCGACGAGGCCGGTGAGGATATAGGGCGCAACGGTTTTGGCCTGCGCCATGGTTCTCCCCGTCACCGAGCCTGCGGTCCACAGGCGAACTGCATCGAGTGTGCTCTGGTCGAAGATCAGGATCGCGGTGGTGAGCGAGGTCAGGAAGGTTGCAACGATCGCCCCCGCCAGCACGAGCCCGAGCGGGGAGTGTCTGACAGCGCCAATTGAACCCAGCCCATAGACCACGATCGCGGCGATACCTGCGCCGATGAAGGCGAACCAGATATAGAGATCGCCGACGCCCGTGCCGAAGAGTGTCATCACCAAAACGACGGCAAATGACGCGCCGGCGTTGATGCCGAGCAGGCCGGGAGAGGCGAGCGGGTTGTTGGTGACCGCCTGCATGATGGCGCCGGAAACAGCGAGTGAACCACCGGAAAGCAGTGCGGCAATGACGCGGGGCAGACGGAGGGTGGTGACGAGAAGATGGTCGCGAGAGCCATCGAACTGGAAGATCGCGGCCGTTATCGTGGAAAACGATATGGCAGATGTGCCGAGTGCAACCGCGTTCATGGCGGCAAGAACGAGCAGACAGAGGAGTACAGCGAGCGCGAGCGGCCGCAGGCTATAGGCCGTGGATGGCCGGGCGGCGTTTCGGTCGATCATTGCCCTGCCAGCACGTAACGTTCGACGTCGTCGAGTATGCGATTTGCCGAACCGATACCGTGGAAGCTCTGCCAGTGACCGCGATCGACCCGATGGGCGCGTCCGGCCTGAACGGCTGGCAGCAATTGCCATAGCGGGTTCTCGGTCACCTGCTTTTCGAGCGCATCGTCCGGGCCGCTTTCAAAACCGCTGGCGGAAACGTAGAGCAGCACGTTACCATCGAGATTGGCGAGTTCCTCCCAGTCCGGCCGTTTGACGATCGTTCCGTCGGTGACAGTCTCGTAAGCGGAGCGCTTCACACCTGCCTCGCGCAGCACGGAAAAGGGGGCATAGGCGTTGGGGCCATCCACAAAGACGACAAAACGATCTGGGGCGAAACGGACGGTCGAGACCGTCAGGTTCTGGTCCTTCATCCGCGCGCGGATCCCGGCGACGCGGCTGTCGTAAGCCTTGAGTGCATCGTTTGCCACGCCTTCCTTGCCGGTCACTTCTGAAAGGCGCTGAAGATATGCCTTCCAGTCCATATGCTTGAAGAGCACAGTCGGCGCGATCTGTGCAGCTTGCTCGTAAATCGCCGAATGAACTTCCGCCGATCCGATGATGAGATCCGGCTTCAGTGCCGCCACGCGCTCGAGGCTTGGTTCCTTGGGATTGCCGAGATCGACCATCTTCTGGGCCTTCACCACGCTGAGTACCTCGTCCTCCGTAATCGCCATATAGGGCGTCGCAACGACGGGCGCCTTGAGTTCGATCAGCAGTCCAAGCGTGATCAGCGGATCGAGGGTCACGATCCGTTTTGCTTTTGCCGGAATACAGAAGGGCGGATTGTAGACCCCCTCGGTTATAGCCTTTCCTTCGCAGGCGGCCTGCGAAAAAGATGCTGGAAGAAGGAAAGCGAGAAGAGCGAGACAGAAGCGCAAGAGAGATATCATTTCGTCGTTGAGGTGGAAAAAGCTGTGCGGAAGGACACCGCACAGCCGAGTTTGTCAGAACTTCACACGGACGTTCAGGCCGTAGGACCGACCTTTGCCCAGCTGGCCAAACGGCTTTGCCGCGTCGCGATCCACGATCGTGAAATACTGCTCGTCCGTCAGATTTTCCACGAAAGCGGTCACTTCCCAGTTGTCCTTTTTGAAGCCCGTCTGCGCATTCACGATGAAGCGTGGGTCGATATTGTACATACCCTTCGTACCGAAGCGCGAATTGTAGCTTGTCGTATATTTTGCGTCGGCGCCGACGAAGACGCCGTTGTCAAACTCGTAGCGTCCACCAAAGGCCCAGCTCAATTCCGGTGCTTCAGGGAAGGCTTTGCCTGACTGATCGCCGATAGCGGCGTGGTTGAATTCCAAGAACCGCGTATTGAGGTACCCGATAGACGTGAACGCGGTGAATTGATCCGTAACCTGGAAGGTAGGTTCGATCTCGAAACCCCAGGCTCTCGACGTTGCAGCATTAGAGGTGATGCGATAGCCTGGAATGGTCGCGATCGGCCGAATTTCTATCTGTTGATCGTCATATTTTGTATAAAACACATTTGCATTGAGCGTCAGCCGGTCGTCGAGCAGCGTACCCTTGTAGGATAATTCTACGTTCTGTGAAAACTCCGGGTCGTATGTGGCCACCTTGTAATTCTTGGGGTCCAGACGGTCTATATAAGAACCTCCTGAGCGGAATCCCTGCGTATAGGTCAGGGCGACCGTCTGGGTATCGCTGAGCTCCTTGGAAAGAGCAAGCTTGGGTACGAAGTTCAATTCGCTCAAAGATGTCGGGTCGCCCGTCAGGACGGCAGACGGATCGATCAGGCCAAAATAGTTTCGCTGGTCGTCTCTGTCTTTAAGGTAGTCGAGACGACCACCGGCCGTTGCGAACCACGTAGGTGCAAATTCATAGGTCGCCTCACCGAAGATGGCAAAGTTTGAGGTTTTGCGATTCTGGGTGTCGCTAAGTTGCACCGGTCCGTAGCCAGGATAGTCCACGATAAAGGTTGTCGCGCCGTCCCAGACCTCACGGCTGCCATAAAGGCCGGCAACCCATTTCCAGCGGTCCTCCTCGTAATTGAGTCGGAACTCCTGCGTGAAGATAGAATTGTCGTCTTCGCCAGCGCTTCCATAGATGGTGCCGGGCGTGCCGTAGTCGATAGAGCGCCGGTTATTGATGCCATATTGATAACCGGTCTGCGACGTGAAGCGCAACGCATTGGAGAAATCATGTGTGATCTCCAGGCCTACATTGTGAGCTTCCGTCCAGCGATATTCCGTATAGGTAACCGGGGAATCGTTGAAGTCACCGCGGAGTGTGTCGAGGCCGACAAGCGCGTCGTTGGGCCGGTCCTTCGAGTAGGAGTAGGTGAGCAGTGCGCGGGTGTCCGGCATTTCCGAAGGCGTGATCAGCACCTTGGCGCGAAGCACGCCGCTAATGTCAGTTGTCAGGTCATCAAAATTGTCAAAAATACTGAAATTTGAATAATTGGGCTGGGCATGCGAGCGCTCGAAAGCGCCTGAGAGGCGCAATGCAATCTGATCCTCAACGACAGGCGTATTCACCATGAAGGCCGTGCCGGCGAGATCGTCGCTGCCGACGGTGCCGGAAACTTCGACTTCCTTGTCGAAGGTCGGATCTTTCGACTTGATATAGATGGCGCCCGTCATGGCCGCACGGCCGGAAAGCGTCGATTGGGGGCCGCGATATACCTCGACCTGTTCTACGTCCCAGAGATTGCGTGCGCCGAAGCGGGCATTGTAACGTGTCTGGACGATGCCGTCGACATAGACCGAGCCGGCGGGCCCGCCGGACGGGACAAGGCCCTCGGAACTCATGCCGCGGATGACGAAACCGGCATTGACTGTGGCGCTATCCAGCACGTTTGCCATGCGGCGGTAGGTGTCCTGCGTCGTGCGGATCTGGCTTTCTGCGAGGGTTTCGGCGTTCACGATGGCAACACTGCTGGTCGTGGCGCCCAACGTCGACGCGTTGCGGGCGCCGTAAATCGTTATAGCCTCAAGTTGCGTGGTGCCGTCAGCTGTCGCGCCGGAAGCGGCAGGGCCGTTCTGAAGCGTCACCTGGTTACTTCCTGCGAAGCGGGCGTCAACACCGGTGCCGGCAAGCACGGTCCTCAGCGCCTGTTCTGGCGTCAGCGTCCCGTTCACCCCCCGGGTCGTCTTCCCCTCGGCGACCGATGCATCGAACAGGATTTGCAGGCCGGTCTGGGCTGCAAGGTTGTTCAGCGCCGTCGCTAGCGGGCCCGGTCGCACCGAGATCGCCCGCTCGGACGTCTGTGCTGCAGCCTGCCGCACCATCACCGGCAACATGGGGCTCAGCATTATGAGCGCTGTCCCCGCCAGAAATGCCGCCTTGAGGCTCGCCCCAGCCCCGCGCGAGACGGATTTAGTCTTAGTCATAAAAACCCCCAATCGTACGGCGTTCAAGGAGCCGCAAGTTCACCATGAGGAATGGCAACACATTCAACTCCTGATCTAGACGATTGATTGTTCGGATTTGGGACTCCGGTCTTCAGAAAAATTTAATGAAAAGATCGCTCAGGCAACGCCGAGGTGTTTGCGCATGGCGAGACGGAGTTTTTCATCCCTGTCTGCGGGCGCCTCCAGCACACAGGTGGGACAGTATTCGCCGCCTTCGACCAGATAAAACCGGCAGCAGCCGCCGCGCTGGCGGAAGGTGTAGGAAAACTCCTTCCGATGTTTGTCGAGAACCATCAGGTCGAAATAGTGAAGTTCGCGATTGGCAAGCGGCGAGCCGGCAACTTTGAGAATCCGCATCGCCGCCGCCTTTGCCGCCTCGACCGTGCCGAACCGGCGGCCGGAATCCAGAAAGCGGCTGGCGATCGCATCGGCCGCCAGTCTCCAGAGCGCTGCGCGGGAGAGACGTGTTTGTGCGTGGATCGTATCGATGACGGGGTGGAAATGCTGCTCGATTTCGGTTCGAAACCGTTCTCCGGCGGCGGCATCGTCCAGTTGGCCTTGCCAGAATACCGGTTCCAGAAAACGGACATGGGCGCGCCTCACTCGGTGCATCTTCCCGTCATGCAGCTCCTCGGTCACATAGAAGGAAAGCGCGAGGGAGGCTGGCGATAGTTCCGGAATGATGCCAAAACCGGCAAACAACGGAACGGCCGCTGCAGCCAGGATGTAGCCATAGTCGGTCATCATCAGGGCCCCGGCGGTCTTGAGATCAGTGCCTTTGTTCAGTGATTGCTCAAATGCAAGAAATTCGCCAGTGGCCGCCTCGCTGGAAAAGAAATCCTGAACTGTCGTCCAATCCTCCTCGGCTGGGCCGACGTCCGCGCGCACATCCGGCATGTAGGCCGCCTGCCCTTCGAGCGCGCGCTGGATCGCTTCTTCTTCCGCCCTTGGCATTTCTGTCCTAGCGGTCATCGCTTCAAGCCTGACGACGCGGGCGGCTTTCGGCCGCTCCAAACCAGAGCGCCTCAAGTCTTGCCGGCAGAGTGTCCAGAACGGGGCGTTCAAGCATATGCGGTCCCGAGACCCGATGCAGGCTCGTGCCACCCGTCACGAAATCGGACCAGGCGGCGGCTGCGTATTCGTTCACGAAAGCGTCCGCATCGGAGAGAAAGACGTGCGCGGGACAATCCAGTGTGCCGCGTGCGGCGTCGTGCACATGGGTCTCACAGATGCGGAAATCATTGCGCAGCACCGGCTCGAAAAGCTCCATCGCCTCGGGATTGTTGAGGATTTCGGCATCTGTTCCACCGAGATCGACAAGCGCCTGGTGAAAGGCGGCGGGCTCCATCGTGTGAAAGGGCTCGCGCTCATAGACCATGCGATCCGGCGCATTGCAGCCGAGCACGAAAAACGCGTCCGGTTGTCGCAGACCAGCGCCCGAAAAGCGACGGGCGATTTCATAGCCGAGGAGGGCGCCCATCGAGTAACCGAAGATCGCGTACCGACTGCCGACATAGGGTTCCAGTTCTATTGCAAGCTGGTCGGCAAGCGCGTCGATCGATCGCGGCGGCGGTTCGTTGTAACGCTTTTCGCGGCCCGGCAGCGCGACCGGATGCACCGTCATCGTGTTGGGCACAATCCGCGCCCAGTTGCGGAAAAGACCTGCTCCGGTGCCGGCCGGCGGCAGGCAGAGAAGAACGGGTCGGGATGGCGTTGCATTCATATTTCGATCTCTACATGGCCAGGGGCTGGGGTTTCCCGCACGCGCATCCCATCAATATGGGCGGCAAGCTCTGCAAGGACGGGGCGTTCGAAAAGGGCGCGCACCGGCAGCGGCACGCCAAGCTCTGCGCGAAGCCGGCTGACGACACGCGCGGCAAGCAGCGAATGGCCGCCAAGTTCGAAGAAATTGGCGCGGCCGTCAAGGGGCGTGCGTTTGAGCACCTCTGCCCAGATGCGCGTAAGCGTTGCTTCCGTCTCGGGGTGCGTCCCGGATCGCGGCGTGTTCAAGGGCGCCTTTTCCGGCGCTTCCGAATGCGGCGTTTCATTGGAACCGTGCCCGAGCAATCCGTCACTTATCACGGGCGAAGGAAGTTCCTCGAGAAGTGCGCACATATCGGAAGAGGACGAACGGATCACGATGGAGACAATGTTACCCAAGCGTTCAAGCAGGGCCATGGCGGTTTCTGGTGAGAGGACATCGCGGCTGAAGCCCGCCATCAGCGTCAGGCCAGCCGAGTGCGGTGTCGCCCACAGCGTGAGGGGGAAATGCGTTCGCTCATCGAAGTCGATGCCCTCCGTCCTCAATGTCGCGCCTGCGTCTGGCTGCTTTATCTGCGTCGCGAAATTCTCTACGACGAGCAGCGTATCGAACGCTCGCCAGTTCGCGCATCCTGCGTTGGCCCATCAACGCGCAACGGCAACATCGCCGATGCTCGCAATATGAGGGAAGATGGCAACGACCTTCCCTCGTATTCGTTTCCGATCAGAAATCGAAGTTGTTGATGGTGTCCTTGGTGAAGACCGTCGGGGCGCCAAGCAGGATTTCCGAACCGTTGATCACCTTAAGGTCGCCAAGTTTGCCAGCCCTGACGGAGGCGGCGCCAGGCTGAAGCGTGCCATCGGCCACCGAACGCAGAACATGCATTGCTGCATAGCCGAGATCAACCGGGTTCCACAGAACCACCGACTTGACGCAGCCGGCCCCGACATAAGGCTTCATGGCATTCGGCGTCGCAAGGCCCACGACCGCGACTTGGCCGCATTTGCCGGCCTGTGTAACGGCGTCGGCCGCGGCAGGAGTAGCGACCGATGTCATGCCGACGATCCCCTTCAGGTCGTCGCCATATTTGTTGATCAGCGTGTTGGCCTGGTTGAATGAGAGAATGTTGTCTTCCTGCGCCTCGACGGTTTCCAGCCATTCCATCTTCGGGTGGCATTTTGCCTGATAGGCTGCCATCTCGGCGATCCAGCGCGCCTGGTTTGGCGTGGTGAATGTGGAGGTTACGATTGCGAATTTGCCCTCTGCGCCCGCTTCGGCGGCAAGCGCGTCAATTGTCGCTTTGGCGATGCCGTTAAACTCCGCCTGGTTGACGAACCATTGGCGGGAATCCGGCGTGGAATTCGCATCATAGCCGACAACATTGATGCCGGCTGCGAGAGCCTTCTTCAGCACCGGGGCAATCGCAACCGGATCGTTGGCGGCATAGAGAATGCCGTCCACACCGGATGTGATGTAATTATCGATCAATGTGATCTGATCATCGATATTGGCCTTGCTCGGGCCGTCGGTCTTTGCCTTGACATTGCCCAGTTCGGTCGCCGCGTCTGCAATGCCTTTGGCGGTCGCCGCGAAGTAGCCGATGCCGACCAGTTTGGGCACGTCAACGACCGTTATGGGTTTGCCCTTGCGATCCGGGGCATTGGTTGGCGAACCGCCGTCATAGGCCTTGGCCTCGATTTTGGCGGGCGTGGCGTCGCAGGCGAGCGGATTGGTCGGCAGGTCGTCGCCGCCGGTCCAGGGTGATGCCGCGTGGCTGAGGCTGGTCGAAAACGAGAGCGTCAGCAGGGCGGGCAGTAGATATTTGCGCATGTCTTTCTCCTCCAAATCGTCCAGAAACCTTTAAGCGGCGGTGCGGGACGAGACATCGAACTATCGAGAGCCGCTCTTCTCGAAGAGATTGCTCGCAAGGATGGCGAGGATAAGCACGATGCCGATCAGCATGATCGTGCCGTCACCGGTGACGCCAGCGAGCGAAAGTCCGTTTTTCAGCGCCTGAATGACGCAAAGACCGAGAATGGTGCCGACGATCGTGCCGCGACCGCCGAAAATGGATGTGCCCCCGAGAACGACTGCCGTAATGGCGTCGAGTTCGATGCCCGTCCCCATGTCCGAGCGCGTCGTTGAAACACGGGAGACGAAGATCACGGCGGCGAGGGCTGCGGCAAGACCCGAGGCCGTGTAGACGGCAAGCTTGGTCTTCTCGACGGCAAGGCCGGAGAACCGCGCCCCGGTCTCGTTGGCGCCGATTGCATAGGTGCTGCGACCCCAGGTCGTATAGGCCAGAATGACGGCGGCGATGACGGCGCTGACAAGGAAAATCCAGAGCTGGGTTGGTATGCCGAGAACCGCACCCTGACCGAAGATGAAGAACCATTCCGGATAGCCGCGCACGGATCGTGCCTGGCTGATGCCTTCGGCGAGGCCGCGATAAAGAGCGAGTGTCCCAAGGGTCGCAATCAGCGGCGGAACGTTGAAACGGGTGATGATAAGCCCGTTGACGAAGCCCGCGAAGGTGCCTGCGGCCACAGCCGCCGCCATTGCCAGTGGCAGCGGCATGCCGAGCTTTTGCCAGAACACGCCGAGCAGAATGGCTGTGAGGCCGAGGATCGAGCCGACGGAAAGGTCGATCCCGCCGGTGGCGATGACAAAGGTCATCGCCAAAGCGACGAGGCCGATTTCCGTCATCAGGCGGCCCTGATTGAGCAGGTTGGAGACAGTGAGGAACTTGTCCGACTGGAAGGACAATACCGCCAGAATGATGACCAGCAGCGCGGCCAGAAATGTTTCGTGCCGGATGAGTGACTTCGTAATCATGGTTTTCAAACACTCCTGCGGCGGCGACGCAGCATATCGGCAAGCACCGTGATGAGGATCAGCAAACCGATGACCGCCCTCAGCCAGTAGGCGGAGACATTGATGAAGATCAGGGCCGAGCCGATGGTAGCAAACAGGATTGTCGCCAGCGTCGAGCCGATCACTGTGCCTGTGCCGCCCAGGATCGATACGCCGCCAATGACTGCGGCCGTGATGATCGTGAGCTCCAGATTGGGCGGAACCGTCGACTGGATGACCTGCAACTGGGTTGCGAACAAGATGGCGGCAAGTCCGGCGAACATGCCGTGGATGGCAAAAACCTGAACGATGCGCCGCTCGGCGGGAATGCCGCTGGCAACGGCTGCTTCGGGGTTGCCGCCGAGCGCATAAAGCGAACGTCCAAAGGCCGAATTGCGCATCCAGAAGGCGGTCAGCACAGTGAGAATGATCATCGCGACCAACGGAACCGGAAGGCCGAGCAGTTTCTGCTGCGCGAGCAGGAAGTTAGGTGGCAGGTTAGAGATCCAGGCTCCGCCGGTGACGCTGATGAGGCCGCCGCGCAGGATCGAGAGAGCGCCCAGCGTCACGACGATCGACGGAATGCGGGCATAGGCGACGAGCAGGCCGATGACGGTGTTGATTGACATGCCGACGAGAATAGGGACCGTCCAGGCGACCCATACCGGATAGCCTGATGTCGCCAATGTTCCCGCAACCGTTGCCAGCACACCGATCAGCGCGCCAACGGAAACGTCGATATTGCCGGTGATTATCACCATCGCCATGCCGATTGCCGCGACGGCAATATAGGCATTTCCGGAAAGAATCGTGTTGAGATTGTTGACGGCGATGAAACGCGGATTGACCAGGGTCACGCAAACGAAAAGCGCAACGATTGCCGCAAGGACGAATATTTCCTGCCCATAATCCGAAAGGAATCTGCGGTAGCCGCTTTGGATAAGGTGCGCGCTTGTCGTGCGTAGCGCCGGTGCATTGCCGAGGTTGCTCATGCCGCGTTCTCCTCTCTGCGATGTGCCGTCATCGCCGCACCGACCCGCTCGGGTGTCGCGTCACTACGCTCGACAATTTCGGTGATCCGGCCTTCTGCCATGACCATCACCCGGTCGCTCATACCCAGCACCTCAGGCAGTTCGCTCGAAATCATGATGATGGCGACGCCCTCGCGGGCAAGCTCGCCCATGATCGCGTGGATTTCCGATTTCGCGCCGACATCGACACCGCGTGTCGGCTCGTCGAGGATCAGCACGCGGGGTTTGATTTCGAGCCATTTGGCGATCACCACCTTCTGCTGGTTCCCGCCGGAAAGCTGGCCGATCGGCTGGTCGGGATCGCGGCAGCGCACGCCAAAACGTTTGATTGCGTCGGTCGCCCGGCTCATTTCTGCCGCAGCGCGAATAAAGATGCCGTTCGATACCTTGCCGAGCGTGGCCATGGTGACGTTTTTGCGGATGGCCATCGATTTGATGAGGCCTTGCAACCCGCGATCTTCGGGCACATAGGCAATGCCGAGGTTGCGCGCCTGCGAAGGCGATGTGATTGCAACCGCCTTGCCGTCGATGCGGATTTCGCCAGATGTGGCCGGCGTCATGCCGAAAAGTGTGAGCGCAAGTTCGGTTCGCCCGCTGCCGACAAGCCCGGCAATGCCGAGAATTTCGCCCTGCCGTACGGTAAATGAAATGTCCCTGACGCGCTTGCCGTGGTTCAAACCTGCAACCTCAAGGACAGGTTTGCCGATCGGTACGTCAACCTTGGGAAAAAGATTCTCGATGGCGCGACCTACCATCAGGGATACCAAGGCGGCTTCATCGACCTCATCGATGTTTTTGGTTGCGATGTAGGCTCCATCGCGCAAAACGGTCACGCGGTCGCATACAGCGAAAATCTCCGGCATGCGATGGCTGACATAGAGAATGCCGACGCCGCGCGCGCGCAATTGCCTGACGATATCGAGCAGGCGCTGCACATCCGATTCGACCAGCGACGCGGTCGGCTCGTCCATGATCAGAACCTTGGCGTTTTTTGACAGTGCCTTGGCGATCTCCACGCACTGGCGCTGCGCGACCGACAGGTTGGCCACTTTCTCATCGACATCGAGGTCATGCGTGTCGAGTTCTTTGAGAAGCTTGCGGCTGCCCGCGCGGACTGCCGGCCAGTCGATCATGCCGCCTGCCCGCCGGGGATAATTGCCGAGAAAAATGTTTTCGGCGACGGTAAGCTCCGGGAACAGCAGAAGCTCCTGGTAAACGGTCGCGATGCCGGCGGCATTGGCGTCTCGCGTCGAGGAAAACGTGACTGCTCCGCCGTTGACGGTGATCGTGCCCTCGTCCGGGGCGTAGAGGCCGGAGAGAATTTTGATCAGCGTCGATTTGCCGGCACCGTTTTCCCCCATCAGCGCGTGCACCTCGCCCGGGTAGATTTCCAGGCCCACATTTTTCAATGCCCTGACGCCACCGAAAGACTTGCCAAGACCGCTGAGCTGAACAACCGGCTGCATCAAACCGCCTCCCCATATTCGCTATTTGTTGATGCCATCGTGTCCACCTGTTGTCGCCACGCGTTCCTGTAGGTATCTAGCCCGGCAATGATTGCCGGTTGCGCTATCGAGCAATCGTTGACAAACGGGTTGCCACCCGTTTCATCGAAAACGAGTGCCGCAGCACCGAAGGCGCTGCCTTCGGCATTGGCGCTGGTATGGATCGTCTGGCTGGGTCGCAGCGCTGCGAGTATCGAGGCATAAAAGCCTGTCTTCACCAGGCCACCATCGATGACGATCGTGTTTTGCGAGCCGATGAGGTCGAGTGAGAAATCGGTCATCAATGTAACATAAAGCAGGGCCACTGCGGCACGCTCCTCGCCGGTGACCATCGGTCCGACGAAACGCCCTACATAGCCTTGCATCGGGCCGCCCGCGGCGAAGGATGGTAAGGCAAAGCTGCCTTTGGCGATGACTGCAGCAATCGCCTGTGCGGAAACGGGCATGCTCCAGTCGCCGCTTGCAAGGTCGTATTCCCGGCCGCCCATGAAGCGGATGGTCGCGACCGGCTGGCGATCTACGGTGACGTTGGCCAGCATGTCGCGTCCGGCATCGAGGCTTCCAAGCGGGCTTGCAGGATTGAAGATGATCACCCAGGTGCCAGTCGAGATAAGCGTGAAATCGGAGAACCCGAGCGAGCGGTAGAAATAGAGAGCGGCATTGCTATCGTGCACGCCATTGTGAACGGCGATATCCACGGTCCGTCCGTCGGCAAGCGACATGCCGTGCGTCCCGATCACGCTGCCTGCCCGCTCGAACGCCGGCATCTTGTTGCGCCAACCCATACGATCGACAAGACTGCTATAGTCGTCATCCACTGGCGCCCAGAGATGAGAATGGCAGCCGAGATAGGAAACTTCGGAAACCTTGCGGCCTGAGAACCTCCAGCTCCAGAATTGCGGATAGGCGAGGATGGCCTCGGTCCGCCCGAGAAGTGCCGGATCGCGCTCGTTCAGCCAAAGAAGATGGCGACCGTAGTTGAATCCGAATGGGAGCGGCGGCGAAAAGGTCTCGCGAAAGTCGGGCGCCAGAAGGTCAATGCGGGCGGCGATTTCGGCAGGTGGTTCCTGTTCGTAGTCCAGAATCGGATGAACGAGGGTGTCGCCGGCCGTCAGTGCGAAGGTGCAGCCATGTCCGGAAAAAACGATGCGACCGACGCTGTGCGCTGACACCACGCGAACGAGTTCGGCCTTCGTCCACGCAAAGAGGGCTTCATCGTTGAGAACCTGAAGGTCCCCATTCCACAGCCATGCCGGCCGGGTTCGCGCTTCGTCGATGAGCCTGCCTTCCGGCGAAAGAACAAAGAGTTTTGAATTGGTCTTGCCGAGATCGAAGACGGCAATCGGGGAGTGAGTCATTTTTCTCCTCCCACGGTGGCGATGGTGATGGTGACGCCTGCCTCTTCCAGCATCCTGGCGTTGGCGTCGGTCAACCCGTCATCGGTGATAATGGTACCGACGCGTGACAACGTCAGGGCAATATTGCGCGGCTGGATGGAAAACTTCCGGCTATCGGCCAACAGCACAATTTCGTCGGCGCAGGCCGCAAGTTCACCGATGACCTTGACGAGCAGGGGATGGGACTCGAGCAGTCCCTTGCCGCTGATGCCCTGCGTACCGACAAAGAAGCGCGAGGCAAAGAAGCCGGGCGAACTGGCCGCAATATCGTGAATGATGCCGGGCTCGCGATGGAGCGCGCCACCGGCCAATGAAAGCTGACAGGTGCCGTGTTCGCCAAGATAGGCGGCGAGCGGCATGGAGTTGGTCCAGATGCGAACATTTCGCCGGGCCAGCAGCGTGCCGAGCTGGTAGCAGGTGGAGCCGCCATTGACGATGATGGCGTCGCCGTCCCGCACCAGTTCAGCCGCCCTCGCGGCAATCGCCCGTTTGGCCTCGACGGCGATGTCGCGGTTCTCGTCATAGGGGCGCGCTGAAAGCCGCGCGCTGTCGCCAGTCTCGAGCGCCGAAACGCCGCCATAGACCTTTCTGGCCTGGCCGAACTCATGCAGCTTTTCGATATCACGGCGAATGGTGGCCGGAGATGCCTCGAGGCGCTGCTGAAGATCGCGAACCGATGCGAATGGCGTTTCGCGCAAAAGCTCGACAATGGCCTTCTGGCGCTCGGTGTCGTTCATCTCTGCTCCTCTTCCGGCTCTCCCGTGCCGATGAGGAAGAATGCTCATGATGCGCAATTTATGTCAATATAACGAGAATAAATTTTCATTATTGACGTAATTTAATCATGGTAATACATTTTTTGTAAAAGTTAGCTCATCTCTTTCGCGAAATGTAGCGAGCTGAAGAGGCATTTGGAGGATGCAGCCATGGATTCCGATATATCGCCGGGAGATGTTTCTGCCTTTGAAGCATTTCTCGCGCTTTCAAGGGCGATAGGCAGCGATATTTTGAAAACGCAAGGGGCCGGCGGCAACACGTCCTTCAAACGCGATGGGGTGATGTGGGTTAAGGCTTCCGGTACGTGGCTCGCCCAAGCAGGGCAGCGGGATATCATGGTGCCTGTCAGGGTAGCCCCCCTGGTGGAAGCACTACGGTCAGGCAATCCGGCCGCCGAGAAGGCAACCGATTTTGTTGTGGCGGAACTCAATACATCGGGCCTGCGTCCATCGATCGAGACGAGTTTTCACGCTGTGCTGCCGCAGACAGTGATTGCCCATTATCATTGCGTAGAGGCGATTGCGCTTTCCGTGCTGGAGGACCGCGAGCGTGTTGTTGCGGAGCGGATGGCGGCCTTGCCCGATCTCACCTTCGTCACAATACCCTACCGCCGCCCAGGCACTCCGCTCGCCCATGAGATCGACCGTGTTGCCGCAAGCAGGCCGGATGTACTGATCCTGTTCAACCATGGCATTATCGTCACGGGAGAGACGGTGGCGGAGGTGCGGGATCGCGTCGAAAGGGTGATGGCGGCGCTTCGCGTGGAAGAGCGACCCTCGACGCCAGTCGACACGGTGAGACTTGAAGCAATGGCCGCCGGGTCTGATTTTCACGCGGCCGAGGATGCCGGGAGCCACAAGACGGCGCTCAATCCGGCAAGCGTGACGATCGCGACCGCCGGCTCGCTTTACCCTGACCATATCATTTTTCTCGGTACGGAAATTGGCGTTCTTGCCGAGAGTGAGACCGTCGCTATCTATGTCGGTCAACGCCGTTTGCGGGGCCTTGCCGTTCCCAAGATGTTGCTCGCGCCGGGGCAGGGGGTGTTGCTATCCAACGCGTTGACGAATGGCGGACGTGTGATGGCGCGTTGTCTCGCCGAAGTGGTTTCCCGTATCCCTGAGGGTGCGCCTGTCGTGTATCTGGATTCCGCCCAGGAGCATGAACTGACCCACTGGGAGGCCGAGCAGTACCGTCAGGCGCTCGACCGCAAGGCGAGTCGGACGGCATGATCCGAGCGCTGAAATCCGCCGTTGCTCTGGGGATCGACATCGGCACATCCGGGGTGCGCGTTGCGGCGCTCGCAGCCGATGGAACGCCGTTGGAGATGGTTACCTTTGCCTTTCCCGACGCCGTGGCTGCCCGCTTGCCGTCTGTCTGGTGGTACGGCGTAAGGACCTGTCTGACCGAACTTGTTTCACGCCTCTCCCTTGTTGATGTGGAGGGAATTGCGGTTGACGGCACCTCGGGCACAGTGCTTGCGGTGGATGCCAGGGGCGCGCCTGTCGGCGATGTCCTGATGTATAACGACGCTTGTCCGGATGCTAGTATCGTGGACAGAATTGCAAGGTATGCGCCGGACGACAGCCCTGCGCGGGGAGCGACATCGGCGCTTGCTCGCGCCATTCACCTTTCGCGGCGACCGGGCGCGTGCGCGATCGTGCATCAAGCCGACTGGATTCTCATGCAACTCGGCCTCCATGTGCCATCGAGCGACGAGAACAATGCGCTCAAAACCGGTTACGACCTCACTGCCGAGGTCTGGCCTCAATGGCTGGAAGCCTGTGGTATGGATATCGCCCTTCTGCCGACGGTCCGGCGCGCGGGCGCGGTGCTGTCGGAGGTCGGCGCGACGGGGCGATCCCTCGGTCTACCCTCTGGCTGCCGTTATCATGCGGGCACGACGGACGGTTGTGCTTCCTTCCTTGCGACGGGTGCTGCCGCAACGGGCGATGGTGTCACCGCGCTCGGTTCGACCCTGGTTGTCAAGCTTGCCTCCTCCCGGCCCATCAATGCTGCGGAGTATGGCATCTATTCGCATCGCATTCTCGACTTCTGGCTTGCGGGCGGCGCTTCCAATTCCGGTGGTGCGGTCATCAGAAGCTTCTTCGATAATGCGCAGCTGAAAGTGATGACGCCGCATCTTCGGCCGGATGAGCCGACGGGTCTCGGTTACTATCCGCTTTTGAAGCCGGGGGAACGTTTCCCGGTAAACGATGCCGCCCATCCGCCAAGACTGGAACCGCGCCCGGGCGATGATCTCGTTTTCTTTCAGGCTATCCTGGAAGGCATCACCGCCATCGAAAAGTCGGGCTACGATCGGCTGGCGGCGCTTGGCGGCCCCGCCGTGCGATCCGTGCGCTCGGTTGGCGGCGGCGCGGTAAACCCGGCTTGGACCCGCCTGCGGGAAAATGCGCTCGGCGTGCCCTTTCTCCCCTCTCGCTCGGCGGAGGCTGCCGTCGGCACCGCTTCGCTGGTCCTCGCCGGAAAGGCCCGCTGGTCATGAGCATTGCGCCATATACGACTCTCGCTGCACTGGCTGCCCGCTACGATGCATTCCTCATCGATCAGTTCGGCGTGTTGCGGGATGACGAGCGCGCTTATCCGGGTGCCAACGATGCACTGCTTTACCTGAAATCTTTGGGGAAGGCCGTCGTCATTCTTTCGAATTCCGGCCGGAGCGGAGATTACAACGCGGAGCGGCTGGTCAGACTTGGTTTTGATCGCGCGGGTTTCGATCATTTCCTGACCTCTGGCGATGTCGCCCATAATGTTCTGGCCCGGGAAGCCGCGGGGCGGTCCGGGCGCATAAGCTGCCTTACCATTTCCAGTGGCTTCGACCGCAATCTCGCTGACCGTCTCGGTTTCGAAAGTGTCGAGGATGCTGAAATCGCCGACATTGTGGTTATTTCCGGAAGCGAAGCCGAAACGATCCCGCTTTCGGCTTACCGCGCAAGGCTCGAACCGGCCGCACGGCGCGATGTGCCGTGCTACTGCACCAATCCTGATCGCCACAAGCTCACGGCTGGCGGACGTGTTGCGCCGGGCGCCGGTAGTATCGCGCTTGCCTATCAGGAGCTTGGCGGTTCAGTTCGCTGGTTCGGCAAGCCTTATCCCACGATTTACGAACATGCGCAGGGGCTTCTAGGTGACCTGTCTCCTGGTCGCATTGTGTGTATTGGTGACAGCCTTGAACACGACATTGCCGGAGCCTCCGGTGCGAGCCTTACCTCTTGCCTTGTCAGGACCGGCATCCTGGCAGAAAACTCCGAGGTCGATCTGGCTGAGATTGCCGCCGGATATGGTGTTCGTCCCGATTTGCTGATGGATCGGTTCATGGTGTGAGCAATTAAAGACACGGCTTGCCGTATCCCCGGATGCGTGACCGGGAATGAGGTGGTGGATCACTGGAGTTTTATGAGTCCGTACTGCTCGGCCTTGTTACGCTCGAACAGAAGGCCTTTGTACATGACCTCATGTCGTGAGGCCGTAGGCCACTTCGTCGCGAAGTGGGCAAGTTTGCCAGCATCAACCAATTGCTCGCGCTGGTGAAGGTTGCCGTCGGAACTTTGCCTTGGATTGGGTGTAGGAAGACTACTTATTACAGGTTCAATAGGGTTCAAAAAAGACCATTGATAACGGATCATTGCTTCGGTTGAACAGAATTTCTATTCATGTTTACGGCGAAGAATTTGGACCCAAATTACAAGTATGATCGCAAGTACGGTCATGACAGTTGCGGCGGCTGCAATCGTGGGCGACAAGTTCTCACGAACGGCGGAAAACATTTCGCGGGGAAGCGTTCTTTGCTCGGGCCCGCCGACCAGCATCACGACAACCACTTGCCGACTGCAGAACTCTCCGCGTCTTCAAGTTCAGATCTCTCAGATGTGCCAGCGGAGTGACGTCGCCCACGAGCGGAACCTCCACTGATATCGCAGCTTTGCCGGCAAGTTTGGCAAGCAGGTCTTTGAGCGCAAGAATGCCGTCGCCTGGGGCCAACCGACCTGCCCGTGCTTCATTCACCATGTCTTCGGGCCGCGAGGGGACTGGACCCGTCACGTCGCAGAGCTGCAGGTGGTTCACGATGTCAGCATTGATTTCGCTGACGTTCCCACTGTTCCGGAAAAAGTGGATGGCATCAACCAAAGCTCCTGCGTTTGCTTGCTTGCAACCGTCGACCAGTGCAGCGCTGCGAGCATATGTATTGATCGTGCGCCAGCCCATGTTTTCGATATCGACCCCCATGCCGTAACGGGCGGCCAGTTGGCACAACGCGACGAGGTTGCCGATCAAACGTTCGTGGTCACCATCGTCGCCACAAGCACTCAAGCGCTTGGCTCCGATATCGGCCGCAGCCGCAACGATGTGTTCGACCGAGGCCGCGTTAAAATCCGCCCCGAGAATAAAGAATTCGATATCGAAGACTTTCATGCCTTCGCCGTCGAGTACGGCCCGAAATTCTGATGCGGCCCTACTGCCTTGCGGCAATTCATAAAAAGGTGCCCCGGGAAAG
Organism: Agrobacterium sp. LR_9; assembly: GCF_041954855.1. Lineage (NCBI taxonomy): Bacteria > Pseudomonadati > Pseudomonadota > Alphaproteobacteria > Hyphomicrobiales > Rhizobiaceae > Agrobacterium > Agrobacterium sp. LR_9. The sequence continues at coordinate 137,181 of NZ_JAVAYA010000013.1, read as the reverse complement.
GCGGGGTGAAGCCGAAGCCCGACCGCGTTGAAACCTGCTGCTGCAGCCTGCTCCACGAATTGCACCGGAGGCAGTTGAATCGCGGAAAAGTGCGCGACCCCGATTGGAGCTCTTTCCATGTCGGAAAGATTGTTCATCGCACGACCCCTGTCCGCGCGAGATGCTCAAGCAGGTTTTTACCGGTGCGATGGATGTGCTGGCGGAGCTTGTCCGTGGCATAATCGAGGTCCCTCGCGACCGCGCCCTGGGCGATTTCGCTGTGTTCCTGGCCGACGTTTCGGTCGCCCGACGTCTGCGTCAGGAATATTCGGCGATAGCGGTCGTTAAGGTTGAGGAGCGTTTTGCAGAAGTGCAGCAGAAGAGGCTTCCCGCACCCTGAAATAAGGGCGAGGTGGAAATCGCGATGGGCCGCCTCCCAATGCTCCAGCGTCTCCGGTCTGCTGGCATCTCGTTCCGTGCGGTTGAGCTTGTGGAGCACACGCATGACATTGCTTTCCCACTCCACGTCGCCGACCCGGATAGATTCCCTCAGGGCGAACACCTCCAGCTCTTCGCGCAGGCTGGTGATCTCCTCGAGATTGGCCAGCGAAATCGGCGACACGCGATAACCGCGATTGTCCTCGAACTCGACAAGGCCGTCGGAAATCAACCGGGCAAGACCTTCGCGCAGAGGGCTGAGACTGACATTGAACGACTGTCGAGCCTTGTCGAGATGGATCTTGCTGCCGGCTTCAAGTTCACCCGAGATGATCGCTTCCCGCAATCGAAATGCCAGCTGGCTGCCGATCGTGTTCTTCCCGTCATCGGAGAAGCCACCGTTTCCGGACTGCTCGTTTAGCGAATTTGGGGCCTCAGCCTGCGTCATAAAACCTCCCAGACACATTCGCGCGTCATCGACGATCGTTACGATAAACGATTATTTATGTCAACGATAGCGAGCTGTATTTCTGCCTACGCCTCGGAAGTGAGGCGGTGTCGAAATTTTTTATCTGCTATACCATATAGTTACATATACTCATCTCATTCAGATTGGTGGAGATCTCTCACCAAAGACAAAAGTGTCTTGACGGATAATCGATTATCAAAGTATCGATGCCGTCGTGGAGGTGCGCCAATGGTAATCAAGACTGAGAGCGACGTGACTCCTGCCGTGCTGGCAGTAATGGAACAGACATCCGATCCGCGGGCCCGGGAAATCCTGACGGCGCTGGTGAAACATCTCCATGCGTTTGTGCGGGAAGTGCGGCTGACCGAAGTTGAATTCCGGGAGGCAACCGCCATCCTGAACGAGATCGGCCAGCTGCAGACCGACAGCCATAACGAATTCGTTTTGATGTCCGGCTCTCTTGGCGTGTCTTCTCTTGTTTGCCTTCTTAACAACGGCGACAGGGGGCAGACCGAAACCTCGCAATCGCTTCTCGGCCCGTTCTGGCGCCTTAATTCTCCTCGGGTCGAAAATGGCGGGACCATTATTCGCTCCGACACGCCCGGCGCACCGCTGTTTGTCAGAGCGAACGTGATTGATCGCGAAGGCAGGCCGATTCCGGGAGCGGAGGTCGATGTGTGGCATGCGTCTCCAGTCGGCCTCTATGAAAACCAGGATCCCGACCAGGCGGAGATGAATCTTCGCGGAAAGTTTATGACCGACGAACGAGGACGGTTCTGGTTCAGAACCGTGAAGATGGTCGGTTATCCGATCCCGGTGGACGGCGTCGTCGGGCGTCTTCTCAAGGCTCAGGGTCGCCATCCTTATCGACCGGCGCATCTGCATGCACTGATTTTCAAGCACGGTTACAAAACGCTGATCTCGCAGGTCTTCGATCCGAGCGACCCCAACATCGAGTCCGACGTTCAGTTCGGGGTCACCTCGGCGCTGACAGGTGATTTCGTCCGCCATGACGAACCGCATCCCACGGATGAAGACATTGAGAGGCCGTGGTTCTCGCTCGACTACACCTATGTGATGGAGCCCGGTGAAGGTGTCTTGCCGCGCCCACCGATCAAATAGATATTGTTTCTGGAGTCTCATCATGATCAGCGAAGACCTGCGCCAGGCGGCGGCAGATGCCATATTGAAGGCAGAGACCGATCGCAAGCCGATCGTCCAGCCGAGCAAGTCCTATCCTGACCTCGATCTGGAAGATGCTTACCGCATCCAGGCGCTCTGGGCACAGTCGCGTGTCTCTCGCGGCGCACGCATTATTGGTCATAAGATAGGTCTGACTTCGCGCGCCATGCAGATGGCGTCGAAGATGACCGAACCCGATTATGGTGTCATTCTAGACGACGCGCTTTACAACGACGGATCTCAAATCAGGTCCGACCTGTTCATCAAGCCGCGTCTGGAGGTCGAGCTGGCGTTCATCATGGGTGAAGACCTTGAAGGCACGGGCACCCGTATCTACGACGTCATGCGGGCAACGGAGTTCATCGTGCCGGCGCTTGAGATTATCGACTACCGGACTGAGGTGCCGCGCGCCATCACCGATACGATCGCCGACAATGCCGCCTTTGGAGCAATTGTCGTCGGCGGGCGCGTGATACGCCCCATGGATATCGATATCCGTTGGGTCGGGGCAACGCTTTCAAAAAACGGGATCATTGAAGAGTCCGGAGTGTCGGCGGCGATCATGGGTCATCCTGCCGCGGGTGTCGCTTGGCTGGTCAACAAATTGCACGCCGTTGGCGGCGGCTTGAAAAAGGGGCAAATCGTCCTTGCGGGTTCGTTTACCCGGCCGGTCGATATCCTCAAGGGCGATGTCATCCAGGCCGACTATGGTCCTGTTGGCTCAATCGGTGTTTCTTTCGTGTGAGGTTGAAAATGGAACTTCCTGTCAATCAGTTCAAGGCGAAGCTGCGCGCAGGCAAAAGTCAAATCGGACTGTGGTGCGGGCTCCCAGGAAGCTACGCGGCAGAGATCGTCGCACCGGCCGGCTTCGACTGGCTCCTCTTCGATACCGAGCACTCCCCCAGCGACGTACTGACGGTGCTTCCCCAGTTGCAGGCGGTGGCACCCTATCAGGTGTCGCCGGTGGTGCGGCCCGCGGTCAACGATCCGGTGCTGATCAAGCGCTTCCTCGATATCGGCGTCCAGACGCTCCTGATCCCTTATATTCAGAACGCGGAGGAAGCTAGAGCCGCCGTGGATAGCACGCGCTATCCGCCTGCGGGTATTCGCGGCGTCTCGGCTCTAACGCGAGCAACGCGTTTTGGGCGGGTCAAGAACTACGCGCAGAATGCCGTCCAGGAGCTGTGTGTTCTTGTGCAGGTTGAAACACGGGAAGCCTTGGCGCACGTCGAGGCCATAGCCTCGGTTGACGGCGTCGATGGCGTGTTCATCGGCCCGGCCGATCTCGCGGCGAGCTTTGGGTACCCGGGCCAACCCGGTCACCCGGAAGTGGTCGCTGCGATCGAAGCGACGATCGCCAAGCTGAAGCGCCTCGGGGTCCCGGCCGGTATTCTCACGCCTGATGAGACCTTTGCAGCCCGCTGCATTGAGTTGGGAACGCTGTTCACCGCAGTCGGGGTCGACGTCGCCCTCCTTGCTCGCGGTGCGGAGAAGCTGGCGGGCCGGTTTGTGGGGACAACGTAAATATGCCCGCTCTCGCCTTCGATATCGGCGAGATCGCCCCGACGGGGTCGATACGCGCGGCTGTGAACATCGCAAATGCCGCTCTGGTTCGTTTCGAGGAGCGAACCGGCGAACTGACAGGACCAAGCGTCGATCTTGCGAAATCGTTGGCGGCCGAAATCGGCTGCCAGCTTTTGGTCAAAGCATACCCGTCTGCCGCGGCGATCATGGCGGCATACGAACGGAATGACTGGGATATAGCATTCATTGCGGCTGATCCATCGCGCGCAGACCGCTTTGATTTCTCGCCGCCGTACGCGTTCGTCGCCGCAACCTATCTTGTCCTACGAGATTCTCATATTTACTCGGTCGCTGAAGTCGACGTTCCCGGCTGCCGAATCTCGGCGGCAGGGGAGGCGGCGTATACCAAGCAGCTTGAAAGGCTGCTTAGGCATGCCGCAATCGTTTATACTGAAAGCCCAACCGCTGCGATTGAAATGCTGAAGGCTGGAGGATGCGATGCGGCTGCGGGATTAAGAGATTTCCTCCAGGACGCTGCAGTGCAAGGTGAGCGATTGCGCACATTAGAGGACACGTTTCTTGAGATTCCGCAAACTGTTGCTATCCGGAAAGGGACGAAAGCAGCACCGTTCGTGTCGGATTTTGTGGGCACGTACATCAAGAATTCTTTCGTCCCATAACCACCATGAGACAGATTGTGACGGCAGTTGGCGGTCGCCAGCTCAGGTCAGGAGTTTTACTCGCCCGGCCCTTCGTTCCTTGAAGCTTGCGGGGCAGGCGGTCCTCGGACGGCCCTGTTCAAGAGCTTCCGATTTAACCTTAAGGGCCGGCGGCCCCACGCTTTCCGGGCCAGGCTGTCAGCGCGACGTCGACCAAAGCCTTTAACCTGGCCGTACATGCGCCGTCGCAAGCCTGCGCAGACATGCCCTGAATGATGGCGCCGTAAAAGCGGGCGAGCGTATCCGTGTCGGTTTGCGTGGGTAGTTCGCCCTCGCTGACGGCGCGGTCGAACCGCGTCTTGAGAATCTGTATTGCCGCCTCGCGCAGTCCTGCCGTTGTGCGGGCGACAGAGGCGTTTGCTTCTGAATGCTGGAGAACGGCGGTGGAAACGATGCATCCGCGCGGTTTGTCGGGCTGGGTATGTCCTTCAGCAATATCGTAAAGGTAAGAGGCGAGCGCCTCGTAGGCGGGTATTTGCGCCTGCAGCACCTCGGCGCGGCGTTCGCTTTGCTGCGCAATGCTATGATCGAGCGCCAGCCGGAATAATTCTTCTTTTGAACCGAAGGTCGCGTAGAGGGACGGCGGGGTGATGCCCATCGCCTGGGTGAGGTCCGCTATCGAGGTTCCCTCATAGCCGTGTTCCCAGAACAGCCGGGCTGCGACATCGAGCCCGGCATTCCGATCAAGCAGGCGCGGTCTACCGCGTTGTTTTCGCGTCGTTTCAGACATTTTTGTATCGATCACTATAAAAATATTGACAGATCATGGTCGGATTTTATTATAACGATCGCTAGTTAAATCGCAACGGAGTGATCCATGTCTCAGAAACTATCGAACAAAGTCGCCCTCATAACGGGCAGTTCCCGCGGTATCGGCCGTGCGGCGGCCCTGGCGTTTGCGAAAGAGGGCGCCGGTCTTATCGGCGTCCATTATGGTGCGAACCCCGATGCGGCGCAGGCAACGATCCGCGAGATCGAGGCTCTCGGTTCGAAGGCGGTCGCTCTCAATGCCGATCTGCGGGCCGGGAAAGCGGCGACGGACAGCTTGTGGGAGCAGTTCAGGGAAGCCGCGGTCGCTTTCACCGGCTCGCCATCGCTTGATATTCTCGTCAATAATGCGGGCATTGCCCCGGCGACATCGTTGAAAGAAACAACGGAAGCCGCGTTCGACGCGTTGATGACGATCAACTTCAAGGCGCCATTCTTTCTCATTCAAGCCGTTGCCGATCATCTCCGCGACAATGGCCGCATCATCAATGTCTCGACCGGTTTCACGCGCATCGCGGCGCCGACGCACCCCGCCTATGCGGCGTCCAAGGGTGCGCTTGAGACATTGACGCTGGCGCTCGCCCCGGAATTCGGCCGACGCGGAATTACGGTCAATTCGGTGCTGCCGGGTGTCACTGAAACCGACATGAACGCCGAATGGCTGGCAGCGCCGGAGGCCCGTGCCGGTGCTGAAGCCCTCTCTGTCTTCTCGCGCGTCGGACGCGCCGACGATATTGCGGACGTCATCACATTCCTTGCCTCGAACGATGCCCGCTGGACGACTGGACAGATGATTGATGCGACAGGCGGTGCGCGGATTTGATCCAGGCATAGCAAATATCCCTGGGCGAGCGGCGTCGGGCGGTTTCGCCTGACGCCTGCCGATAGATACTAGCCGCGCTTGCCTGCCCACCGCAGATTCTGGGTTTGCCCGCCATAACCATAGGCATCGCCATCGACGGCGTGAACCAGCACATAACTCGCCTCGTGCACGGGGCCCAGCAGGGCGTTCATCTCGCTATAGACCCGCCGGACCCATTCGGTCGTCTCGTCCTTTATGTTGGTGTGTTCCGTAATCGAAACCTCGACATAGAAGCTTCCGACCTTCTGGTCGGCGACGCTCGATCCGGCGATGATCCAGTCATCGGGATCGGCGCTCTCGACGAGAACCGCGGTGACAGCCGGGTCCTTTTGCAGGATTTCCGCCGTGAGGCGAGAAAGAAGAGCCGCGACTTCCAGCTTTGGGTCGCGTCCATTCCGGGGTTTGGTGTAGCGCGCTTTGATCATGGGCATGGTCTTGTCTCCTTGTTGCCGAGACACCTTGCGCAAATTTATTCATAATGAGAATATGGTATTGAATATTCCATACATAGCGATTTTATATGATTGATCTCGAAAGCGTTCGCCTGTTCATTTTCTCCGTAGAGCTCGGCAGCCTGACAAAGGCGGCGGAGGCGGCAGGAACCGTGCAACCGGTCGTCAGCCAAAAATTGAAGATGCTGGAGCAGCGTGTCGGCCGGCGGCTGATCGACCGTTCGCCACGGCATCTGCGGCTCACGGAGGATGGCCAGGTGTTCCTACCGAAGGCTCGCGAGCTACTCGCCAAACACGAGGAAGCACTGACCTTCGGTCATGAATCGCCGCTGCACTTTAGCCTGGCCGCCAGTGACCACGCGATCGGGGGCCGCCTTTCGACGGCCATACGGGCGATGCGGGCGGCACTCCCCGCCAATGCGGTGATTGACGTGAATATTGGCTTTTCCCTTCACGTGAAGGAAAGTTTCGCGTCCGGACAGGCTGACGCGGCCATTATCCGGCGTAACGGCGGCGGCTCAGACGGCGAAATCCTGCGGACCGACAGGCTGGGATGGCGGGTCGCCCCGGGCTGGCGGCCACGCTCAAACAGCGCCATTCCGCTCGTGTCGCTGGGGTCCGGGTGTGGTGTCCGGGAAATTGCGGTGTCGGAGCTTAGAAGAGCCGGCGTGGAGTGGCGCGATGCTTTCACCGCCGGAAGCTGTTCGGTGCTCCATGAAGGAATTCTTGCAGGTGCGGGCGTCGCGCCGATGGGCGATATTAGCGCCCGTGGCCTGCCTGACAGGGGCGTGGAACTGGGGCTGCCTTCGTTGCCGCCTTCCGATATCGTTCTTCTTTCCCGCGCAAGAACGCCCGCGCATGCATCGGCGATCAGAGCCCTGGCCGCAGCCGTATCGGGCACCGGCGACTAGGTTGAGGAGCGGTTCTCCGCCGCTTTTAGGTATTTCCGCTCCAGCCCGTCATTAAGTTCGCCGGCTACCTATCGCGTTGGCTCCAATGCCTTTTCCAGCACCGGATCACGACCGCGCATATAATCGTCGAAGCTGAGATCAACAGAGATTTCGGGTGAAAGGGAGATATTGCGGGGCCCAAATGCGACGGTCGCCCAGTAGCAGGTTCGGACATCGCTGCAGCCTTGCTCGTAGTCTTCGAATTCGGAGCTATATCGGACGCTTATCCCTGAGTTTGGCAGCGTTATTTTATTGCCTTCCGCCCAGAACCTGCCGCCATCCCCCATTTTTTCGCCGATCAGAGATACCCGCTCGCCTCCGCTTCCCTTTATCAAGGCTGCGGTGACGATGCCGGCGGAGAAGGTCGCGCGTCCCACAAGGACAGAAATCCGCCCCTTATCAGGGAGAAGTCGTGGCAGTGCCTGTGCAAAGAGAATGCTGTTGAAGAAGTCGCCGCCGTTGTTGAAACGGAGATCGACGACGATGTGCCTCGGCTGGAAAGGCAGGATGTCTTTGTGAATGATGCCGCCGAATTTTTCGACGAGCGGCTTATCGTCGACACTCCGCGCCGTATCGTTTCGAATGTAGAGCGTGGTTTTTCCGTCATCGAGAAAAGACGCGGTTACATCGCTTCGTTTGCTGTATAAGCGAGGCCTTTCTTTTAGCTGATCGAGCACATGCGGCCAGCGTCCTGCGGTCCCTTCCGCATCCGGGACGAGAACCGCATAGCCTCTGTTTAGCCCGGTGCTGCGCTCATCGCCCGGGTCTTTCGCTACAACAGGCAAATCCACCGTCTCCAGCGTTCCGGAGCCCAGATTCAGCGTCAGCGGTGTTTTCGCGGTGTCGTCAATGGCGCCTATATGCCGCAGCACCCTCGGCGTTACCAGATAACCGGGACTGAGAAAGTGGATTCTCTGATCTGTGCCCGCAAGATAGGGCTTGAGTCGGTTTTCCGCCTCTGCTGCCGTGAGCGAGCCGATCTTTTCTATACGTGCACCGAGCAGATGCGCATAGTACGGATGGGCCTTTACGACATAGAGGCCGTCGGCGAACCACCACAGGCGAATGGGCAGGTCGCCGCCCAGAAAAGCGCCGATATTGGCGTTCGTATGGCCGTTCCGGGCAATCGCGACAGATCGCATGATCTCCATTGCGAAAGCTTCCGGGCTCAAGCGATCAACTTCGCTTTCGATAGAGCTGACATGGCGCTCGAATGCCTGCCGTTGATCCGGGCTGAAGCTTTTATCGAGGGGCGCCCATTGTTGTTTAAGCGCCGACAAATCCTCCCGCATCTGCCGGGCCGTCAGTGAATTCTCGTTTGCATATCCCGTAAGCGGCAGGATCGCGAGAAAGCCAAGGACAAGCTTGTGACGGGAGGCCGTTCTCATGGGAACAACCCCTCGCCACGTGCGTGAATGATGACGTCAGCCCGCATTGCTTAAATCCATGTAAGCGGGTTCAAATTCGTGGCCATCGGGATCGGCGAAGGTGCGGAGATACATGAAACCCAGATCCTGGGGTTCGCGGACATCCGCTTGCCCACCCGCTTTTGCCGCGGCGTCAACCATGGCGTCGACCTCTTCGCGGCTGTCGCGCGAAAGAGCGATCAGCATGCCGCTTGTTGTATGGGCATCGGCGAGCGGTTTGGCGGTGAAGGTCTTGTAATAATCGTGCCGCAGAAGCTGGAAGGTGATGGTCTCCGACCACACCATCGAGCTTGCGTCTTCGTTGGAAAACTCTTCGTTCTTCACGCAGCCGATTGCCTCATAGAAGGCGGTCGAAACGGTCAGGTCTTTCACCGGCAGGTTCAGGAAAATCATCTTGGCCATTGTCTTTCTCCTCATGGTGGAACGGGGTTACAGAAAAGTCTGCTGAAAGGTCTCGCTCGGATGGATGCAGATGATCTCCAGCCGGTCAGTGCCGATATTTTCGAAGCGATGGGGGATATTGGCAGGCCCAACGACGATGTCTCCCGACGAGCCGCGCGCCCGTTGATCGCCGATTGTGAACTCGGCCTCGCCTTTGCGCACCACCCAGGTTTCGGCATAGGGATGAACATGCAGATCAGGGCCGCGACCCGGATCGGCATTGACGAGAAAGATGGATACGGCGCTTCCGTATTCGCATCCTTCATAACGCACCGTCCGGCTCTGGCCGGGGTTCGGTTCCTGGTGGCGGCGTATGAAAAACATCTGGTCTCCTCCCTGAGACAAAACTATCTTCGCGAGAAGATATATGTGCAATTTATCTTCCTGTCAAGATATCTATCTTCTCGCAAAGATATATTCACGAAGCAGGCAAAGCCGTATATGGTTTTCGACGTGGCAATGGGGTGATGAGATGAAGCAGGCGATGCCGGAGACAACGACCGATCGGACGATGGAAGCTGACGGGGAAGATCATGTCGACCGTCTCCGTGGCCAGTGGGTGCGGGAACTGCCTGATATCGACACAGAACCGATGGCCATCTTCGGGCGCGCCAAGCGGCTCAGCAACCTTCTGGCGCCATCAATCGAGGAGACATTTGCCGGTTTCGGTCTCGACCGCGGCGAGTTCGATGTCATCGCAACATTGCGCCGGTCAGGACCGCCCTACCAGCTGACGCCGACGGAAATGTATACGACGCTGATGCTCTCCTCAGGCGGCCTGACGCACCGGCTTGATCGATTGGAAAAGGCCGGGCTTATCGAGCGCAGAAAATCGAAGCTTGATGGGCGCAGTGTCGTTGTCTGCCTCATGCCGGCGGGCATAGAGCTGGCGGAAAAGGCGTTTCGTAAGGACATGAAAAGCGAACTGAGTTTCCTGCAAGGGCTCACTCCGGACGAGCGCGACAACCTCGCGGCGCTGCTGAAAAAGCTGGTGCTGGATATCGAGGCCCGTCTTTAGCTTCTGACGCAGTTCTTTTATTCGAGCGATCTGCAAATCAAAGGCTGTTTGCCGGCACCTGCGGTTCGCGCCGCTGCCGGCCGTAGCAGGCCCATTTTTTTCGCGCGATCACTGTGTTTTCCAGGTCTCGAGCAGCATCCGCACAAATTTTTCGGCGGCTGGGGAAAGAGCGCTGCTTCGCCTTTGCACGATGCCTATCGTACGGGAGACCACCGGGTTGACGATTGGCCGGGTGATAAGGAATGGGTGATCGTCCTGCGGTGTTGCCAGCCGCGGCAGGACGGAAATGCCAAGTCCGGCTTCGACGAGACCGAGCGACGTGTTGAGGTGCGTCACCTCATAAAACCAGTTCAATTTTAGATTGTGTCGTGCAAGCGCGCTGTCGAGAAGCGTCCTGTTGCCGCTCGAACGGTCCACGACGACCAGTGGATAGGCCTCCAGCTGGCCCCACTCAATCGTTTCGAAGGCTGCCAGAGGGTGGTCTTTCCTCATTGCCAGCACGAAGGGGTCATCGATGAGCGGCTCGAATGAAAGCTCGGGATCAGAATTGCCCATCAGGTTGATGCCGAATTCCACCTCGCCTCTGGCGACCGCCTGCAGACCTTCATTGGCTGTCAGATCCCTGATCCGCAGCCTTATATGGGGATACTGCTGGCTGAAGGTCTTGATGACGGTGGGAAGAAAGTAAAAGGCGGCGGTGGGAACGCAGGCCATGGTGATAAGCCCGCGCCGTTGCGCGCCGTCCTTCATGGCAAAAAGCGATCCGTCAAACTCCTCGAGCATGCGCCGAACGAGCGGCATGACTTCCTGTCCCATGGCGGTGGGGGCAACGTGGCGCGTCGTTCTTTCCAGAAGTGGCGCGCCGATGGCCTGCTCCAGCTTCTGGATACGGCGGGTAAGCGCCGGTTGCGAGATATGCAGCGCCTCGGCGGCCCTGTGGAAACTGGCCAGTTCAACCACCGCTTGAAACGCCCGCAAATCCAGAATTTCACAATTGATGCTCATACCGCAATAAAACTCCAAAACATTGCATTTAACAGATTAGACTCTTTTGCTCATATTGCAACAACACGGCGCATTGATCCGACAAATGCAATATTGAGGCAACCCATGAACGATCTGCTGAAGATACCCTGTGTGCTGATGCGCGGTGGAACGTCGCGTGGACCGTTCTTTCTCGCATCCGATCTTCCCCGTGATCGAGCAGACCGGGACGCGGCCCTTCTTTCCATCATGGGGTCTGGCCATCCGTTGCAGATCGACGGCATTGGCGGGGGCAATCCGGTCACGTCCAAAGTTGCGATTATCGGCCCTTCCACGGTCAGGGGCGCTGACATCGACTATCTGTTTGCGCAGGTTCGGACCGACAGGCAGTATGTCGACTATTCGCCCAACTGCGGAAACATGCTGGCCGCCGTTGGGCCCTTTGCCATCGAAGCGGGGCTTGTCGAAGCGCAGGGCAAGGATACTCTTGTGCGAATCCATAACGTGAATACCGGCAAGCTGATCGAGGCGAAGGTTCCGACACGCGGCCGCGAGGTTATTTATCTCGGCGACGCCTCGATCGACGGAGTTCCGGGTCTGGCGGCGCCCATCGCATTGACATTCATGGATGCGGCAGGTGCGAAAACCGGCAAGCTTCTGCCCACCGGAAAGCCGGTCGATCTGATCGATGGCGTCAACGTGACGGCCATAGACTGCGCCATTCCGATGGTTCTCATCCGCGCAGCCGATCTCGGCGTGACGGGGTACGAGGATCCGCAAACCCTGAGCGCTAACGAGGATCTCATCGCACGAATGACCCGCATCCGCATCGAGGCCGGAAAGTTGATGGGAATGGGTGATGTGAAAGACATGGTCATTCCGAAACCGGTGCTCATTGCACCTGCCCGCAGAGGCGGCACTCTTTCGGTACGGTATTTCATGCCCAACGAGTGTCATCCTGCACTGGCGACGACCGGTGCCGTTGGCATCGCAACCGCGGCTGTCACCAAAGGCTCCATCGCTTATGATGTGGCCGGAGGCCTTTCGGTGCCGACCCAGATCCGCATCGAACATCCCGCCGGCCGCCTCGACGTGCAGCTGGAGATGCGAAACGGCGCAATAACGGCCGGCCTCGTAAGAACGGCGCGCAGGCTTTTTGAAGGCTTTGCCTTCGCCAAACCAACCGCTGCGATTGAAGACGCAGCCTAGACGCGGCCATAGTGGCGCAAAATATAGTCAAACCGGGAGGAGACCCTTATGCGTAAATATCTGCTTGCAACCGCGGCGCTCTGTGCGCTGGCGGCATCTGCCAATGCCGAATCCGTCAGGATGAGCGTTGGCTCGTACAACCTCAACAACCTGCCTTTCCCCGTGGCGGCGAGCCTTGGCTTCTACAAGGAGGAGGGCCTTGATGTAACGACCGAGAACTTTGCCCAGGGCGGATCGAAGGTTCTGCAGGCGCTTGTCGCGGGTTCCACGGACGTTGCCGTGGGCTTCTACGATCATACGATCCAGATGCAGTCACAGAACAAGCACGTGGTAGGCTTTGTGCAGCTTGCCCGCAACTCGGGCCTCGTTCTCGCCGGCAAGAACGACACGGATTTCGATCCGGCCAAGCCCGAGACGATCAAGGGCAAGAAGGTCGGCATCACGTCGCCCGGCTCCTCTTCGGACTTCTTCATTCGCTATTACATGAAGCAGCATAATCTCAGCGACAACGACATCTCCATCATCGGCGTCGGTTCGGGCGCTGCGGCCGTTGCAGCCCTGCAGCAGGGCAAGATCGATCTGCTCGTCAATTACGACCCTGCCGCAACCATCGTCGTGGAGCGCGGGCTGGGCAAGATCCTCATCGATGCCCGTAGCGATCAGGGCGCAAGGGATGTCTATGGCGGCATCTATCCCACCTCGGTCCTTTACGCCACGCAGGACTATATCAACGCCAATCCGGAAGTGATCCAGAAGGTCACCAATGCGACGGTTCGGGCGCTGCACTGGATGAAGCAGCATTCTGCGGAGGAAATCGTCGCAAAGCTGCCCGATGATTTCGTGTCCGGCGACAAGCAGACCTACATCAAGGCCGTTGAAGCGGCCAAGGCGATCTTCTCCGAAGATGGCAAGTTTGAGCCTGCGGATCTCGAAACACCGCTCGCTGTTCTGAAAAGCTTCAATGATGCGGTCGCCAAGGCGACGATCGATCTCAACACCACCTACACCAACAAGTTCGTCGAGGCTGCGGCCTCGAAGGCCGCAAACTGAGAGGCCGCCATGTCTTCGCCAGCCAGAAAGCTAGAACCCGTGACGCAACTCGAACCCCAGCCGATGGTGGCAATCGACGACGTGACCATGGCGTTCGGTTCGTTTGTTGCGGTTCAAAACGTCAATCTCAAGGTCGGCGATGGCGAGTTTCTCTCCATCGTTGGGCCGACGGGATGCGGAAAGTCCACCATTCTCAACGCCATCGCAGGCCTATTGAAGCCAGCGCAGGGCAAGGTTTCCATCGACGGTTCGCTCGTTAAGGGCGTACAGAACAACATCGGATATCTGTTCCAGCAGGACGCGCTTCTTCCCTGGAAGACCGCGTTTCAGAATGTCGAGCTTGGCTTGATGTTCCGGGGCGTTCCCGAAAATGAGCGGCGCGCCAAGGTTCAGGCCTGGCTTGAAAAGGTCGGCCTCAAGGGCTTCGGAGACCGCTTTCCGCACCAGCTCTCCGGCGGACAGCGCAAACGCGTGCAGATGGCGCAGGCGCTCATCACCGAGCCGAAGGTCATCCTGATGGATGAACCCTTCTCCGCATTGGATATCCACACCCGCCACCTCATGCAGAACGAGTTACTGCGCCTGTGGCAGGAGGACCGCCGTGCGGTGGTCATGATCACCCATGATCTGGAAGAAGCGATTGCGCTCGGAGACCGGGTTGTCGTTCTCGCTGCCGGCCCGAAGAGCCGCGTCATCGAGAGCTTCCCTGTCGATCTCGAGCGGCCCCGCAACGTCGCGGAAATCAAACTCGATCCAAAATTCATGACGCTCTATCGCGATATATGGGCGTCCCTGCGTGGCGAAGTGGAGAAAAGCTATGCAAGCCGTTAATGTTCGTATCATCCAGATCGCTCTTCTGGTCGTGCTTTTGGGCGGGTGGCAGCTCGGTGTGACCTCGGGCGCCATCGACCGCTTCTTCTTTCCGGCACCCTATGACATCGTCAAACAGGTGATTGACTGGGTTGCCGATGCCGGTTTTTACAAACATGTCGGCATCACGCTGAGCGAAACCGTGCTGGGCTATCTCATCGGTACAGGTCTCGGTGTCGGCGCCGGCGTCTGGCTGGGCCTCAGCCCCTTCGTCGCGCGGGTGCTCGATCCGTTCATCAAGGCCGTGAACGCCATTCCGCGTGTCGTTCTGGCTCCGATCTTCGTGCTCTGGCTCGGTCTTGGCCTGTGGTCCAAGGTTGCGCTTGCGGTTACGCTCGTCTTCTTCGTCACCTTCTTCAACGCCATGCAGGGCGTGCGCGAAGTGAACCCGGTCGTGCTTTCCAATACCCGCATTCTGGGCGCCAAGCGTTCGGATCTGCTGCGTCACGTCTATTTCCCGGCGGCGGCGAGCTGGATTCTATCGTCGCTGCGCACCTCCGTCGGATTTGCAGTGGTCGGCGCAATCATCGGTGAATATCTGGGAGCTTCCGCCGGTCTCGGCTACCTGATCGCCCGCTCGGAAGGCAACTTCGATGCGGTCGGCGTCTTCGCAGGCATCATCATTCTGGCGGTGTTCGTTCTTGTTATTGACCTCATTCTGGATTTTGCGGAGAAGAGGTTGATTACCTGGCGACCCAATGCAGGCGAGGAGCGTCCCGCATAAGCGGACTGAAACAAGATCATTTCCGTTGGGGCGGTCCGTGATCGCCCCTTTTTAAATAGCTGAGCCTTGCAAGCGAAATGGGGACGTCCAAATACTTCCATCCGCTGGACAAATTGCACATGCTGGACATCTACTACGCTGATTTCGACACCACCGTCATACCCTCGGACCCGGGCTGCCTGGAATTCGCCGGCTCCATCGATGTCGATGCGCACCGTTCGCTTCCAGCCCTGTTCGACAAGGCCCGGCGGGCAGGCGTCGATGGAAGGCGGCGTGGATATCCTGTCGCCTCTTTTGCTTGTGTTGCTGGTGCTTCTTGCCTTGCCGGCGCTGTCATGGGTCTTTTACGGGCTGATGATCTTGCGAGCCTATGCGGCAGTACCGCCCCCACCGGTTTCGGATGGAATATTGTTTGAGGCCGACAAGGTTCCCGCCCTTGCCGACGAGCTCGAACCGGTCTGCGGCGTGGCGAATTGTCAGCACTTGCCTATCCCGGGTAACACTTCATTTAGTGATTTTGTGAAATCTAAAATACGCAGGTTCCAAGGTTTCATCGGCGGAGCCGGTAGAACAAGCGGACCCATGACGACCCGCCCGGCGGCGGCTCGAAAAAGGCATCCGCTTGTCGCCCTATGAGGAGGGGCAACAGCTACCCGCGATGTTTCATTATATATTCCCCGGCCTCCTGAGAGGGCGGCTGGAGGAGTGCTTGCCTTGAGGCCATTCATGTCTTTCCTGAACAATACCAAGATAAAAACGAAGGTCGTTTTTGTCATCTCGTTGATGAGCCTGATGTCGCTTTCCGGAATAAGCTACGTCAGCCTGCAATATAAAGGCACCGACAGCGTCTATAGCGATTTCATCGGCCATGAGGCCCTTGCTGCGGTTCTGAACGCCAGAACCAGCGGGAACCTCAATGCACTTGGCATGCAGATGCTTCGCGCCAGCCTTAACGACCCGGCCAGCGCTGATTTCGAAGCTGCCGTCAAAACCTTCCGAGCCGACCGTAAGCAGCTCGAGGAACGCCAGAACAAGATCATGGAACTGGTGCCGGCGCGCACGGATGCCGCCCGCGATATCCTCAAGGGTGTTGTCGAAGTCGAGGAGACCGGCAATCAGGTCATCGCCCTCATGCAGGCAGGGCAACGCGCCGAAGCGCAGCAGATGGCGCTCAACGTGCTTCGGAAAATTGCCGAAGTCTCGCCAAAGATCAGCGCCGGCAATGAGCAGCTCATCCAGGTGATGAATGAGGGGAGAGAACGCCTTACAGCCAGCACCAATACGACGATCTGGACGGGCCTGATTACGCTCGCGCTCGTTTCGCTGGCCGTTATCGCACTTGGCCTGCTCATTTCCTCCCGGGGCATCACCACCCCGATTGCGCGGCTTCGCGCGCGTATGGAATCGCTCGCGGCCGGTGATACGGTAAGCGAAATTTCCGGAATGGATCGCAGGGATGAAGTCGGCCAGATGGCCGCTGCGGTTCAGGCGTTTCGCGAAAGCGCAATCGAACGCCTCCGGCTTGAGAATGAAACGGAGGCCAACCGGTCGAATTCTGAAAAGGACCGGATCGAGCGCGAGAAACAGAAGGCCAGGGAAGCTGCCGACGTGCAGTTTGCCGTCGACAATCTTGCTACGGCCCTTTCGAAGATCGCCCAGGGCGACGTTACTTACCGGATCGGTCAGCCGTTCGTCTCCGGTCTTGACGGAATCCGCGGCGATTTCAACCGGGCTGCGGAACAGTTGCAGTCGACCTTGAGCCAGGTGGCGCAGAACGCGCGCGGCATCGACGCCGGCGCCAACGAGATAAGGTCTGCGGCGGACGATCTGGCGAGGCGTACGGAGCAGCAGGCTGCCGCCGTTGAAGAGACTGCGGCTGCGTTGGAAGAGATCACCACGACGGTGAAGGACGCCACGAAACGGGCGCAGGAAGCGGGTCACCTCGTCGGCCGTGCAAAAGTCGGCGCTGAAAAATCCGGAGAGGTGGTGCAGCAGGCCGTCGCTGCAATGGAGCAGATCGCGACATCCGCCAATGAGATTTCCAACATCATCGGCGTGATCGACGAGATCGCGTTCCAGACAAACCTTCTGGCGCTGAATGCCGGCGTGGAAGCTGCCCGTGCGGGTGAGGCGGGCAAGGGCTTTGCCGTTGTCGCGCAGGAAGTTCGCGAACTGGCGCAACGCTCTGCCGGTGCGGCCAAGGAGATCAAGAACCTGATCACGACTTCCAACGGTCAGGTTCAGCAGGGCGTGCAGCTGGTTGGTGAAACCGGCAAGGCGCTGGAACTGATCGTGACGGAGGTGCAGGAAATCAACCGGCACGTTGCCGCCATCGCGGAATCAGCACAGGAGCAATCCTCCGGCCTTCAGCAGATCAATACGGCCGTGAACCAGATGGATCAGGACACCCAGAAGAACGCCGCCATGGTGGAGGAAAGCACGGCCGCCAGCCACGGGCTTGCACGCGAGGCGTCTTCGCTGAACGGGCTGATCGCACAGTTCAAACTGTCCGAAGGCGGTTATGGCGAGGCCTCCGCGCCCGTGCGCACGGCATCGGTCGCCGACAGGCCCGCAGCCTCTCCCGCGCGTGCGCTTGGCGGCAGGATAAGGGCGGCGTTTTCAGGCAATGCCGCGTTGAATACCGCCCCCGACAACTGGGAGGAGTTTTGATCCTTGCCCTGCCTTTACGTCGCGCTCGGTTGAGGCGCTGAAAGCATCGCCCTAGATATTGACACCGGGGATCGGAGATCCCCGGTGTCCTGCTTTTGGGCGATATCCGCCCGTTGAGGGCATGAGCGGCTTTCCGCTCCGGCGCTTGCAGCGACCGCCTTGCCCTGTGTGAACCAGTCGTGCTTCGGCCCAAATACGCGAAAGCATTTCTCAAAATATGCGGCTTTTGGAATGAGCGCCTTTGATAGCCTATTAAAAACATAGAAAATACACACAAAAGAAGGGCGAACGGATATGAAGATCCTTGGCATTTCCGGTAGTGTGAAGCGGCCGTCCCGCACGGCGCACGTCGTTGAACGAATTGTTGCCGCGATCGGGCGGACGGCGAAGGTTGAAACCGACCTCATCGATCTTGCCGATGCCGCCCCGGTTCTATTTCGGGCATTGCGCGCAGATGAGCTCGACGAGGCCGGGCGTGCGATTGTTGATGCCGTGGAGGCTGCCGATGTGCTCGTCGTCGGTTCGCCGGTCTATCGCGCGTCCTATACGGGCGCGCTCAAGCATTTATTCGATCTCGTCGATTTTCGTGCCCTGCAGGGTCGACGCGTGATCCTTGCCGCGACCGGCGGCTCGCCGCTGCATGGCCTGATGCTGGAACACCAGTTCCGTCCGCTGTTCGGCTTCTTCGGCGCTGTCACCGTGCCGACGACGGTTTATGCCATCGAGGCGGATTTTACCGGATACACGCTTTCAAACCCGGCTGTCGAAGCGCGCATTGAGCGCGCCGTCGCCGATCTGTTCGAGCTTTTACCCGCCAAAGCGCTTGGCGGCGGCGATCACCATCCGACCCTTTCCGTCGTTTCACGCGAAGCGGCTGCCAACTGAGATTGAGAGGAATTTATCATGACCGCACGCACAGCCGAGCCCGTTAAATTCGCCTATTGGGTTCCGAATGTTTCCGGTGGCCTTGTCATCTCGAATATCGAGCAACGCACCAGCTGGACAATCGACTATAACCGCAAGCTCGCGCAGATCGCGGAAGCGAGCGGTTTTGACTATGCGCTGAGCCAGATTCGATTCACGGCCGGTTACGGCGCCGAGTTCCAGCATGAATCCGTGTCTTTCAGCCATTCCCTGCTGGAGTCGACAAAGACGCTGAAGGTCATAGCCGCCATTCTGCCGGGGCCGTGGAACCCGGCGCTCGCTGCAAAACAGATCGCCACGATTAACCACCTCACCAATGGCCGCGTTGCGGTCAACATTGTCAGCGGCTGGTTTCGCGGCGAGTTCCATGCCATCGGCGAACCGTGGCTCGACCACGACGAGCGCTATCGCCGCTCGGAGGAGTTCATCCGTGCATTGCGCGGCATCTGGACGGAAGACAGCTTCACCTTCCGCGGCGATTTCTATCGCTTCAACAATTATTCCCTGAAGCCGAAACCGATCGATCCGCAGCCTGAAATCTTTCAGGGCGGTTCTTCGCGCGCAGCCCGCGATATGGCGGCCCGCGTTTCCGACTGGTACTTCACCAACGGTAACACCCCGGAAGAAATTGCAAGGCAGGTCGATGACATCCGTGCCAAGGCGACTGAGAACAATCATTCGGTCAAGGTCGGCGTAAATGCCTTCGCCATCGTGCGTGAGACGGAGGAAGAGGCAAAGGCCGTGCTTGCCGAAATCATCGAGAAGGCCAATCCGGAAGCGGTCAACGCTTTTGGCCATGAAGTGAAGAATGCCGGCAAGGCCTCCCCGGAAGGAGAGGGCAACTGGGCGAAATCCAGCTTCGAGGATCTCGTTCAGTACAATGACGGTTTCCGCTCTAACCTCATCGGCACCCCCCAACAGGTGGCGGAGCGCATCGTGCGCCTGAAGCGCGCCGGCGCGGACCTCATCCTGCTCGGTTTCCTGCATTTCCAGGAGGAGGTCGAGTATTTCGGCAAGCACGTCATTCCGCTGGTGCGCGCACTCGAAGAGGCCGAGGAGAGCGCGGCGATTGCAGCCGAATAACGCAGGCAGAAAAGGTGGAGCGGCGGCCTTTGCCGCTCATCCGCCGAAAGTGCCGCAGCCGGACCGGACGGGACGCATGCGTTCGAACTTGCGCGGCCTGACACGCATCGCTGTGAATTTTTCGTCCGGGCTGCTAAAATTGGACGTTATTCGGGGCGAGCCGTCGAGGTCGCGTGAGTTGGAATGTCAGTGAGCCGGAAGAATGCCATTGTCGCCATCATAGGCGGTGGATTTAGCGGGGCAGCGATTGCCCTCCATCTCCATCGAGCCGCTGGGGCGTTCGAAAATGTGCGGATCGTGGTGTTCGAACCGAGAGCGGCATTGGGCGCGGGGCTTGCCTATTCCACGCCGGAGCCGGCCAACCGGATCAACGTGCCGGCCGGGCGCATGACGCTTTATCCTGATGATCCGGATAATTTCCTCCACTATCTCGACAGGTCGAACGCGCTTGCGGGCGATGCAGCAGCGGTTTTGCCCGATGGGCAGGCCTATCCGCAACGCAGGGTCTTCGGCGCCTATGTCGCGGCCGAGATCGCGCCTTTGCTGGATGCGGGCATTGTTGAGCACAGGCGCAGCACGGTGAAGCATGTGGCTCGCCATGCGGATGGCTGGGAGCTGCAAACCGCAGAGGGCGACAACCACTTCGCGGACATCGTGGTGGTTGCGACGAGCCATCCGCCGCCGGCGCTTCCGCAGGTGTTGAAACCGCTTGCCGGCCATCCGAAACTGGTGGCGGACTTGAATGCGGACGCCGCGCTGGAAAATATCGCCGCGGGTGACCGCATTCTGATCGTCGGCAATGGCTTGACCGCGGCTGATGCCTTTGCCGCGCTCCACCGGCGCGGCCATCACGCGCGGGTCGTTTCGCTGTCGCGCCGCGGTTTGCGGTCGCGTGGCCATCCGGCCTTGCCGCAGGAACCCTACGGCGATTTCGTCGATCCGCCGTCCAAAAGCGCGTCGGAACTATTGCGGCGGATTCGAGAGGCTGTGCGAGTGTCGCAAGCGGGCGGTGCGAGCTGGCATGGCGTTCTGGACGCCGTTCGCCTGCAGGGACGCGACATATGGCGGAACCTTCCGCTGATCGAAAAGCGCAGGGTGGTGCGGTGGCTGCGGCCCTTCTGGGACGCGCACCGGTTCAGGATCGCGCCGCAGGTGGAGAAACTTCTGGATGCGGCCATAATTTCGGGCCAGCTACAGATCGTCGCCGGGTCGCTTGTGTCCGCAAAGGCTGGCGAAGACGGTTCGTTGCATGTCGATCTGCGGTTTCGCGGTAAAAGGGAAATCGCGCGGCTCGACGTCGATGCGATTGTCGTGACAACCGGTCCCGCCCATGGTGGAATTCTGAAATCGCAGGCTTTTCTTTCCGGTCTGGAGCAGGCGGGTCTTCTGACCTTTTGCCCGACGGGGCTGGGCATCCACTGCGACGAGCGATCCCGCGCCATCGACAGCCGCGGCCAGGCCATTGAAACGCTGCTGATCGGAGGTCCGCTGGCGCGCGGAACCTTCGGTGAGCTGATGGGCCTGCCCCAGGTTACCGAGCACGCGATCTTCGTTGCCGGAGAGATCGCACGGAACCTTGCGCCAGCGACGAGCAGCCCGGCCCCGGTCTGATCGCAACCTGACGCGGGGTTGGTGAGCCGGTGAAATGGCGGCTGCCATCGGGCGACGGCAGCTATCCCGGCCCGGTTATTTTCCTGTTCGCAGGCTAAAATCAGACGTCCAGATAAGACAAAATGGTTGCAGCGACGTCAGACGTCTCCTGCGTTTCACTCGAAGCCGCCACTGGGGTGCTGGTCGCGCTGTCCTCGGTCGAAGTCGTCTCGTTGGTGGTTGAGATCAGGGAGGCGATATCCTGGACAGAGCTGTTGGTGGTCTTGGCGCTGTTTAAGGCCGTAACCTGCGCCGATGTCATGGCGGCGATCTGGCCTGGTGTGAAGGCTGCCGCCTGGGATGCCGTCAGGGCAGCGAGCGTACCGGTGCCCAATCCCGAGATCGCGCTCGAACTCAGGCTGATGATCTGCTCGGTGGAAAATGCCGTCAGGTCGTCGCCGCCAAGCGCGGCTGCCTGCAGCGCGTTGAGGACGCTGACCTGTGACAGTGACAGCGCTCCGATTTGCGCAGACCCCATCGCCGCGACCTGACCGTAGCTCAGTGCAGCCACCTGGCCCGTCGTCAAAGCGGCGATCTCCTGAGAAGACAGGGAGGCCACGACGGTGGCGGACAGTCCCTTTATCGCCGTCGAACTGATGGCGGCAAGTTCGCCGGTCGAGAATGTATCCAGATCGTCCGCCGTCAATCCCGCAAGTCCGGCCGAACTCAATGCGGCGATCTGGCTGGTGGAGAGTGCTTCGATCTGGTCCTTGCCGAGGGCATTGATCTGATCGCTGGTCAATCCGGCGACGCCAGCCGTGCTCAGGGCCGCAACCTCGGCGGTGGAAAGAGCGGCGATAAAGTCCGTGGACAGTCCCTTTATCGAGCTTGAGCCGATAGCCGCGAGTTCCTCTGTCGAGAAGGTTTCCAGCATCTCGGCAGACAGGCCTTTGAGCGCGTCCGAATTCAGCGATGCTATCTGCCGGGTGGATAATGTCTGGACCTGTTCAATGCTCAACGCGCCGGTCTGCGCGCTGCCAAGGCCCGCAATCGCCTTGGCGTCCAGAGCCGCTATCTGGCTGACGGAAAGGGAGGCGATGTCGGCCGTATTCAGGGCCGCAACCTGTTTGGAGGTGAGGGCGCCGATCTGCGCATTGGTCAGCGCGCTCACCTGACCGGTGCCGAGAGCCGCGATCTGATCCGTGGTGAGGCCCGGTATTGCCGCCGCGCCGAGTGCGGCGATCTGAGCGGTCGTTAACGAGGCGATCGTGGCTGTCGACAGGCCCGCGACCGCATTCGAACTGATGGCAGCCAGCTCGGCGGCAGTGAATGTATCGAGATCGCCGGCGCGGAGGGCCGCGATCTGTTTCGAACTGAGAGTGCCGATCTGACCACTGGTCAGGGCCTCGACCTGAAGGGTGTCGAGGGCCGTGATCTGATCGGTGGTCAGGCCCGCCGTGCCCGCCGTGCTGAGGGCGGCGATCTGGGCTGCCGAGAGCGAGGCGATACTGGCCACGCTCAGAGCCGCAACCTGTCTGGAGGTGAGGGCGGCGATCTGGGCGCTGGTGAGGGCATCCACCTGACCGGTGCCGAGGGCCGCGATCTGGGCGGTGGTCAGGCCGGGTACTGCCGCCGCGCCCAGAGCGGCGATCTGCGCCGTCGTCAGCGAAGCGATTGCCGCTGTCGACAGGCCCGAGATCGCACTCGAGCTGATGACAGCCAGCTCGGCGGCGGTGAATGTATCAAGGCCACCGGCGCTGAGGGCCGCAATCTGTTTTGCGCTGAGGACGCCGATCTGAGCACTGGTGAGGGCCTCGACCTGAGCGGTGTTGAGAGCGGCGATCTGATCGGTGGTCAGGCCCGCTATGCCCGCCGTGCTGAGAGCGGCTATCTGGGTTGCCGAAAGCGAAGCGATGCTGGCCACGCTGAGGGCGGCAACCTGCCTGGAGGTGAGGGCGCTGACCTGGATACTGATCAGGGCGTCGACTTGATCGCTCGTCAGGACTGCGACCTGCCCGGTGTTCAACCCTCCAACGCCAGCCGCACTCAAGGCTGCGACCTGGGCCGTGGTCAGCGACGCTATGGTCTCCGTTGACAAGCCCGGGATGGCATTTGAACTGATCGCGGCAATGTCCTTGGTCGAGAACGTTGCCATGTCGTCCGTACCCAAGACCGCAATCTGTTTCGAGCTGAGAGCACCGACCTGGGTCTCGGTCAAAGCCTCGACCTGCGCGGTATCGAGGGCCGCGATCTGGTCAGTGGTCAGGCCCGTTATGCCCGCCGTGCTGAGGGCGGCTATCTGGGCTGCTGAAAGCGAGGCGATGTCAGCCACGCTCAAGGCCGCAACCTGTTTGGAGGTGAGTGCCGCGATTTGGGTACTGGTCAGGACGTCCACCTGATCGCCAGTAAGCGCTGCGACCTGTCCGGTGCTCAGCCCGCCAATGCCAGCCGTACTCAGCGCTGCGATCTGCGCTGTCGTCAGCGACGCTATGGTTTGGGTGGAGAGGCCCGGGATTGCATTCGAACTAAGGGCGGCAATGTCCTTGGTCGAGAACGTCGCCATATCCTCCGCGCTCAGGGCAGCTATCTGCGTCGAGCTGAGAGCGCTTACCTGAGCGCTGGTCAAGGCCTCGACCTGCGCGGTGCTGAGGGCGGCGATCTGCGCGGTGTTCAACGCACCGATGCTTTGCACGTTCAGGGCGGCAATCTGGGCTGTCGTCAGGGAGGCGATGGTCTCTGCCGACAATCCGGAGATCGCACTGGAACTGATCGCGGCGATATCCTTGGTCGAGAATGTCGCAATGTTATCCGCGCTCAAGGCGGCGATCTGTTTCGAGCTGAGAGCGCCGACCTGGGCGGTGGTCAAGGCCTCGACCTGGGCGATACTCAAGGCGGCGATCTGCGCGGTGCTCAACGCACCGATGCTTTGTACATTCAGGGCGGCAATCTGGGCTGTCGTCAGGGAGGCGAGGGTCTCTGCCGACAGTCCTGCGATTGCGCTGGACGTGATCGCGGCGATGTCCTTGGTCGTGAATTTCGCCAGATCGTCCGTCCCCAGCTGCGAAATCTGTGTGGAGCCGAGATTGACGATCTGCGCGCTCGTTAAGGCTTCGGCCTGGCTGGTGGTGAGGGTCGCCAGCTGTTGCGCGCTTAGTCCCGTAACGCCCGCAGCGCTCAGGGAGGCGATCTGGGCCGTTGAAAGAGCGGCTATGTCGTCTGTGCCGAGGGTGGCAATTTGTGCCGAGCTCAACCGCGCCATCTGCTTGGTCGACAGCTTGGAGACCTGATCGGTGCTGAGGGCGGCGATCTGGCCGGTCGAAAGTCCGAGGATGCCGGAGGTGCTCATTGCCGCAAGCTGGGCCACGGAAAGCGATGCTATATTGTCCGTGCTCAATGCCGCAATCTGTCCCGAGCCGAAAGCCGCGATCTGGGCTGTGGTCAGGGCCGCGAACTGATCGATGCTGAGGGCCGCAACCTGATCGCTGGTCAGACCCTTGATGCCCGATGTGCTCAACACGGCGGTTTGGCTGGTGGACAGGGCGGCCACATCGTTGCCCAGGGCGGCGACCTGAACCGAACTCAACGCCTTGATCTGCGCGGTGGATAGAAGGCTGACCTGATTGCCGCTCAGGGCTTCGATCTGATCGGAGGTGAGGCCGGTGATGGCGCTGGTGGTGAGGGCGCCGATCTGAGCCGTGGTGAAGGCCGCGATAACATCGGTGTTCAAGCCCGACATGGCTTTATTCGTGATCGCTGCGATATCGGCGGTCGAGAATGTCGCCAGATCCTCGATGCTCAGGGCTGCAAGCTGCGCTGAACTCAGGGACTTCACCTGCGTCGGAGACAGCGCCTCGACCTGCTCGGTGCTCAGAACTTCGATCTGATCGGCCGTCAGGCCGGCAATGGCGCTGGTGGTCAGGGCGGCGATCTGGGCGGTGGACAGCGCCGCGATTGCGTCCGCGCTCAGGCCGGACATGGCTTTGCCGGTGATTGCCGCGATATCGGCGGTCGAGAATGTTGCTATGTCCTCCGCGCTCAGGGCCGCAAGCTGGATCGAGCTCAGCAACTTCACCTGTGCCGAGGACAGGGCCTCGACCTGCTGGGTGCTGAAGGCTTCGATCTGGTCGGCCATCAGGTTTGCGACCACGCCGGTGCTGAGGGCGGCAATCTGAGCGGTTGACAGGGCCTCGATCTGAGCCGTGCTCAAGGCCTGAAACTGCGCTACGCCGAGGGCGTTCATCTGGGCCGTCGTCAATGCGGCGATCTGCTCTCTGGTCAGCGTGCTGATCGTCTCCGTGCCCAGACGGGGCATGGCTTTGCCGGTGATCTCCGCTATATCGGCAGTTGAGAATGTCGCGATGTCTTCCGCGCTGAGGGCCACGAATTGCGCCGCGCTCAGCGACCTCACCTGATCCGGCGACAGGGCTTCGACCTGGCTGGTGCTTAAGGCGGCAATGTGCGTCGTCTTGAGTGCGGCAATCTGCGCCGTCGTCAATGCGGCGACCTGGGCGGTGCTTAGGGTTTCTATCTGGTCGATCGTCAGGCCGGCAATCGTGCTTGCGCTGAGGGCGGCGATCCGATCCGGGCTAAACGCTGCGATTGCCTCGGTGCTGAGGCCCGGCATGGCCTTGACGGTGATCGCCGCGATGTCGGCGGTCGAGAATGTCGCTATGTCGTCTGTGCCGAGGGCAGCGAGTTGCATCGAGCTCAGCACTTTGACCTGCGCCGGCGACAGGGCTTCGGCCTGTTCCGGGCTCAGGACCGCGATCTGGTCGGTCGTCAGGCTCGCAACGGCGCTCGTGCTCAGGGCCGCGATCTGCTCGGGGGTAAGCCGTGCGATCACCTCCGTGCTCAGGCCCGGCATGGCTTTGCTTGTGATTGCGGCGATATCGGCGGTTGAGAATGTTGCTATATCTTCCGCGCTCAGGGCGGCAATTTGCGTCGCATTGAGGGCGCGCACCTGAGATGAGGTCAAAGCGTCCGCCTGTTCCGTCGTCAGGGCATGGAGCTGGGTGGTGGTGAGCGCAGAAATCTGGCTCGAATTCAGGCTTTTGATGGCGTATTGATCGAGAATATTGAGCTGATCCAGCGTCAGGCCAACGATGGCGCCCTGCGAAATGGCGCTCAACTGTTGTGAGTTGAGGACTTTGACATCCTCCACATCCAGTGCCGCGATCTGATCCGAGGAGAGCGCCTTGATCTGCGTTGTAGAGAGCGACGCGACGTCCTCGGTTGTCCAGGCAGCGACCGCCTCTGTCGAGAGATATCTGATCTGATTGACGTTCAGGGAAGAAATGATCGACGTCATGTCTGAAAAATCCTAAAGTCCAGGCCCAACAGGTGGATTTTCCGCCCGAGCCCCTGGAGGGGCATCGGTCACTGAGATCCACCATTTTTCAGATGTTGAGTACGCAATCGGGCTTGCCTGAACCTTAAGTTGCTACGCTTCAGCCGCCGTCACCTCAAAGGGGTGAATGCAGAAATGCCGGCATGGGAGCGCCCTCCGCTCGCCGGGCGAGATAGAGGCGGGCGGTGTCGAGCGCCTCGCGAATGGTCGCATCCATGTCGAGATAGCGATAGGTCCCGAGCCGCCCGACAAAGGTTACCGACGCTTCCCGCTCGGCGCGCGCCACATATTCGGCGAGCTGTTCTTTGTCCTCGACCAGCCGGATGGGATAATAGGGAATGTCCTGCGGGCCGCATTCATGGGAGAATTCCCTGTAGCAGACGGAGCCGGCATGATCTTCCCACGGAGAAAAGTGCTTGTGTTCGGTGATGCGGGTAAAGGGCACCGAAACGTCGCCATAATTCATCACCGCACAGCCCTGATAGTCGCCGTCATAGGTGAAACGTTCGAAATTGAGCGTCCGGTACGCCAGACGGCCGAATTCGAAGTCGAAATAGCCGTCGAGCGGACCGGAATAGAAGACGTGTGCGGAGGCCGGCGCTTCGGCGCGCTGGAAATGGGTGCCAAGTTTGACGCTGATATTCGGATGATCGAGGATGCGTTCGATCATGTCCGTATAGCCGGTTTCCGGCATGCCCTGATATTTGTGGAAGAAGTAGTTGTCGTCATAGTTGAAGCGCACGGGCAGGCGTTTCAGGATCGAGGCCGGCAGTTCCGTCGGCGAGCAGCCCCATTGTTTCTCGGTGTATCCCTTGAAGAAGGCTTCATAGAGATCGCGGCCGACGAAGCGCAGCGCCTGCTCCTCGAAGGTCTGTGGATCGGTAATCGACTTGTCGGCCTTTTCCTCGATAAAGGCTCTGGCTTCATCGGGCCGGAAATTCTTGCCGAAGAACTGGTTGATCGTGTGCAGATTGACCGGCAGCGAATAGACGCGCTCGCCGCTCGTCGTTTTGACGCGGTTCTTGTAAGGCATGAATGTCTGAAAGCCGTTCACATATTCCCAGACTTCCTTGTCGTCGGTATGGAAAATATGCGGACCGTAAACATGCACCATAACGCCGGTCTCACCGTCGCGTTCGGTGTGGCAATTGCCGGCAATGTGATCGCGGGCATCGACGATATCGACCCTGTGGCCTGCCAGCGCCAGCTCCCGGCCGATGACCGCGCCGGAAAGCCCGGCGCCCACAATGACAATTCTTTCGTCCGCGAACATTGCTAAGTCAGTCCTGTTCATCCATCGCCTTGCGGGCGGTCAAGATTTGTCGGGAGGCGCCGCACGGCGCTTGTCCTCGCCGGTGTCGTTCGATCCCAGCTCAATTGTCCGGTTTCTGCCAGAGGCGGCGGTCATAGGGGATCGGCGCATAATCGTGCCATTGCCTCAGCTTCTTCAGGTAGCGCTCGCGGTAACTCTGTTCGTCCTCG
Source organism: Agrobacterium sp. LR_9 (assembly GCF_041954855.1). NCBI lineage: Bacteria > Pseudomonadati > Pseudomonadota > Alphaproteobacteria > Hyphomicrobiales > Rhizobiaceae > Agrobacterium > Agrobacterium sp. LR_9. Next base: position 109,019 of record NZ_JAVAYA010000013.1, on the reverse strand, counting down.
AACTCGATGTTTTCCTGCAGCGCTTCTGCACCTGCTTCGTAATAAATATCGAGATTGCTGAGGTCGGGCACCGGGGTCTCGCCACGCTCGCATTCACCCTGCATTTGCCAGAAGAGTTCTTGGAGACGCCGCGCCAGGGCGGGAATATCGCGCAGGACGCTGGTGTCGCGCTGCCGGGCGATCGATTCCCTGACCTCCAGAAGGCTCTTACGGTCGCGTTCGAAACCGATGGCGCGGGCGACATAATCTTCCGGTGAGGAGCAGATCATCTCCGGCACGCCTGCTGCGGTGACGATGCTGCCGCAGAAGCGTGCGGCAAAGGTCTTGCCAGACATGGTGAGAACCGGCAGGCCTGAGGTTATCGCATCCGACGCCGTGGAATGCGCGCCATAGGGGAACGTGTCGAGAAACAGATCGGCAAGGCCGATGCGCGCAATATGCTGCGGGTTCTGGGCCTTCGGCGCGAAGATGAGCCTGTCGGACGCGACGCCGCTCTTTTCCGCAAGGTCTCGCAGGCGTTGATTGACGTCGTCATCACCCGCCAGCAGCCACAACAGGCTGCCGGGCGTCTCAGACAGGATCGTCATCCAGCGGGCGAAGCAGTTTTCCGTGATCTTCTGCATGCCGTTGAAGCTGGCATAAACGAAGGCATCCTCCGGCAGTCCGACCTCTGCCCGGGTCGGCCGGGGGGCGATGGACCGCTTCCGGTCGAGGGGCTGGTCGCAGGCGATGCGGAGCACCTTTTCGGAATAATAGATCTCGTTCTCCGGCGGGATCATGTAGCCGTCGGAGATCAGATATTGATGGAACGGGCTTCCCATCGATCCGGGATAGCCGCAGAAGCTGACGATGACAGGCGCGGGACGATAGGCGAAGATTTTCGTACGGGCATCCTTGGTGTAGCCATTCACGTCGATCAATATATCGATCTCGTCGGCAATGATCTGAGATGCCGCGGTGGCATCATCCATGCCGTGAATATCACGCCAGCAATGAACCGCGGCCTTGATGCGTGCCTGCGTGCTGTCAGTGCCGCGGACATTGCCGCAATAATAGCCGAAGACCTCGATGCTATCCTTGTCATGCAGTTCCAGAACTTCGCAGAGTGCGAAGCCGACGGCATGATCGCGAAGATCCGACGAAAGATAGCCGACGCGCAGACGCTGGCCGGTGCCGGATTTCTGCTTGGGTGATCTGCGCGGGAACCGGCTGAGGTCTGGACGCGCACCGACCAGCATCTTGCTGAGGCGATATGCCTTGGCGAGCTGGAACATCGGGTCGTCGGCGTAACAGCTCAGCGTCAGCGACGACATCGCATCGAGCATCTTGCGCACGGGAATATGGCTCGAAGGGGCAAGTATGGGCCATTTGCACTGGCGCTGCCGCAACGATGCCCAGTGCTGGCCGGCCTCCGGCAGTTCCGGCCGCAGTTCGAATGCCTGTAGCAAGGCGGTCTCGGCCTCTTCGAGCTTTCCGGCGCCTTCTAGAACCCTGCCCATATTCTGCAGGGTCATATGCCGATGGCCGATTGTCTCGGCGTCGACGCTTTTCGTCGCTTCGGCATAATGCGACCATTGCTCCACCGCGTGGCCGATCAGCCCGGCATCTTCAAGCGCGCGGCCGAGATTGATGTGGCCGGGCGCGAATTCCGGGTTGGCCTTCAGGCAGGCGCGAAACGCCTGTACAGCGCCGGCCCGATCGCCCAGCTGGTTGAGCATGACGGCATAGTTGAAATAGGCGAGATGGATCGTCGGGTTGTTGTCGTTGAATGCGACCCAGGTCTTGTAAAGTTCCGCCGCCGCCGCCTGTTGCCCGGCGGCATTGAGCGCCTCTGATATGCTCAGCAGATCCATGAGGCTCAGCCGCTGGTTCCGCGCAAGATCGAGTGCACTCGGAGCGGTGTCGTCATTTGATGGGGAGACTTGGTTGGCGGTCATGACATCCTGCGGCAAGGCGACAAAGGGTCGAAGATAAGAACAGCCTGTTGATGGGCCATCCTTAGCTATCGCAGGTAACTTGCCTGTGGCTGGATGTATTGAGATCCGGGTTGCTTGCGCTGATCAGCCGCGGGCTTTGAGGAGCGAAATGTCCTTCCAGTCGAACGGTCGCCTGGGAGGCAACGGATCAGTCAGGCCAAGGGACCAATTGCTGATATTTTCTCCGGGCGAGAATGCCTCAGCTCATTGTTCTGTCGCGCTATGAAAGCATTGTTTCGATAAACGATGCAGACGAATTTTTCAGAAATCTTTCGAAGTATTCTGCGACGAAAAGGCCACGACGCGGCTTCGGGCCGCGTCGTGGATTGTCTTGTTTCTTAAATTTTATACACCCTTGTAAGCCTTGATGACCGCTTCAACCTGTGCGTCGTTCATGACTTTCAGCTGCTGGGCCGAAAGAGCTCCAGCCTGGGCGGTGCTGAGGCCGCCGATAGCCGCGGTGGAAAGACCGGCGACGGCATTGGCGCTGATAGCCTTGATCTCGTCTGTCGAGAACAGCGCCAGCTCGGTGCTGTTGAGCGTAGCGACCTGAGCAGAATTCAGACCAGACACCTGTTCGGAGGTCAGTGCCGCGATCTGATCGGTCGAGAGGGCTGCGAACTGCGTCGAGGACAGTGCTGCGGCCTGAGCCTTGCTGAGTGCGGCGATATTGCCGGTGCTAAGCTTGGTGGCGTCGAGACCGCCGAGAGCCTTGGCGGTGATCGACTTGACTTCGTCCGCCGTGAAGGTGGCAAGGTTCGCGGAGTTGAAGGCGTTGAGCTGCGTCGAAGACAGGCCCGCAATCTGGGTCTTGGTCAGTGCTGCGGCGTTGTCGGTGGTAAGCGACGTAATAGCCGCAGTCGTCAGACCGGAGACGGCAGTGGCGGCGATGGCCTTGATCTCATCGGTGGAGAAGAGGGCCAGTTCGTCGCTGCTGAGCGTCGCGACCTGAGCGGAGCTGAGACCGGACACCTGATCGGAGGTGAGGGCCTTGATCTGGTCGGTTGACATGGCGGCAAACTGTGCCGTGGAGAGGGCCGAAACCTGTGCCTTGCTGAGTGCGGCGATATTGCCGGTGCTGAGCTTGGAGACATCAAGGCCAGCGAGCGCCTTGGTAGTGATTGCCTTGACTTCGTCTGCCGCGAAGGTGGCGAGGCTAGCCGAGGTCAGCGCGTTGAGCTGCGTGGACGAGAGGCCCGCAATCTGGGTCTTCGTCAGGGCTGCTGCATTATCGGTGCTGAGGGCGGCCAGGGCCGCGGTAGAAAGACCGGCAACGGCGTTGGCGGCGATAGCTTTGATCTCATCCGTGGAGAAGAGAGCCAGCTCGTCGCTGCTGAGCGTGCCGACCTGAGCGGAGCTGAGGCCAGCGACCTGATCGGAGGTGAGAGCCTTGATCTGGTCGGTCGAGAGCGCCGCGAACTGCGTCGAGGAAAGCGACGTTACCTGAGCCTTGGTCAGTGCGGCGATGTTGCCGGTGCTGAGCTTGGTCACATCGAGACCGGAGAGCGCCTTGGTGGTGATCGCCTTGATCTCGTCTGCCGTAAAGGTGGCAAGGTTTGCGGAGGTCAGCGCGTTGAGCTGCGTGGACGAAAGGCCGGCAATCTGGGTCTTCGTCAGGGCAGATGCATTGTCGGTCGTAAGGGCAGCGAGGGCTGCGGACGAAAGGCCGGCAACGGCGTTGGCGCCGATGGCCTTGATCTCATCGGTGGAGAAGAGGGCCAGTTCGTCGCTGCTGAGCGTCGCGACCTGAGCGGAGCTGAGACCGGACACCTGATCGGAGGTCAGCGCCTTGATCTGGTCGGTCGACATGGCGGTAAACTGTGCCGTTGAGAGGGCCGAAACCTGTGCCTTGCTGAGTGCGGCGATATTGCCGGTGCTGAGCTTGGAGACATCAAGGCCAGCGAGCGCCTTGGTTGTGATTGCCTTGACTTCGTCCGCCGTGAAGGTGGCGAGGCTAGCCGAGGTCAGGGCGTTGAGCTGCGTGGACGAGAGGCCGGCGATCTGCGTCTTCGTCAGGGCCGTGGCATTGTCGGTCGTAAGGGCAGCCAGAGCCGCCGTGGAAAGGCCAGCGACCGCATTGGCGCTCAAGGCGCCGATCTCTGCCGTGGAGAAGAGGGCCAGTTCGTCGCTGCTCAGTGTGCCGACCTGGGCGGAGCTCAGACCAGAGACCTGCTCGGAGGTCAGCGCCTTGATCTGATCAGTCGACATGGCGGCGAACTGCGTCGAGGAAAGCGACGTTACCTGAGCCTTGGTCAGCGCGGCGATGTTGTCGGTGCTGAGCTTGGTCACATCGAGACCGGAGAGCGCCTTGGTGGTGATCGCCTTGATCTCGTCTGCCGTAAAGGTGGCGAGGTTTGCGGAGGTCAATGCGTTGAGCTGCGTGGACGAAAGGCCGGCAATCTGGGTCTTCGTCAGGGCAGATGCATTGTCGGTCGTGAGGGCAGCGAGGGCTGCGGACGAAAGGCCGGCAACGGCGTTGGCGGCGATCGCTTTGATCTCGTCTGTCGAGAAGAGAGCCAGTTCGTCGCTGCTGAGCGTCGCGACCTGAGCAGAGCTGAGGCCAGAGACCTGCTCGGATGTCAGCGCCTTGATCTGATCAGTCGACATGGCCGCAAACTGCGCAGTGGAGAGCGCCGAAACCTGCGCCTTGCTGAGTGCGGCGATATTGCCGGTGCTGAGCTTGGTCACATCGAGACCAGCAAGGATCTTGGTGCTGATCGCCTTGACTTCGTCTGCCGAGAAGGTTGCAAGGCTGCCGGAGCTGAGCGCATTGAACTGCGTGGAAGACAAGGCGGCGATCTGCGTCTTTGTCAGCGCGGCTGCATTGTCGGTGCTGAGGGCGGCGATGGCTGCTGTGGAAAGACCAGCGATGGCAGTGGCGCTGATCGCCTTGATCTCGTCGGTAGAGAAGAGGGCCAGTTCGTCGCTGCTCAGTGTTGCAACCTGAGCGGAGCTGAGGCCTGCGACCTGAGACGAGTTGAGTGCCTTGATTTGGTCGGTCGAAAGGGCGTCAATCTGGCTGGCATAAAGGGCGGTAACCTGAGAGGACGACAGGCTGCTGACCTGAGCGGAGCTCAGTTTCGCCATCTGGGTGAGGGTCAGACCCTTGACTGCCGTCACGGAAATGGCGCGCAGGTCCTCAGAGCTGAAAAGAGCAAGGTTATCCGTGCTCAAAGACGCGATCTGAGATGACGAAAGAGCCTTGATTTTGGTGCTATCAAGAGCATTCACGTCTTCCGACGTCAGGCTGGCAATGGTGGACGTCGAAAGCTTGGAAATCTGCACAGCAGACAATGAGGAGAGGATCGAAGTCATGAACGTGTCCTTTACCGAATGGCGGATGGTCACGCCTATCTGCTGCCAGACACTGCCTATGATGACAGCGGTCCGACATCCGCAAATAAAGCGAAATTGTGGAGAACATGGCTCATGTGAACCTGCGCTGGAAACGCTTCATGCAATTCGAGCCGGAGATAGGGGCCCGGATTTTCCACGCTAGCTTGTGCGAATGCCGCTCAATAATTTCTGCCGCTTAAGATTTTCGCGACGAGCGTGTCATATCAGGCCAACATTTAAAGCCTAGTTAATATTTGGAGGCGTCGCATTTTATTCTTGATGTTTTCGTATCTTAGAGTCTTGTAGAGTATAAAATCACGAAGCCAACTATCGATTCGATCGGCTTCCACTGCGGGCAACCAGACGTGACAGCTCACGGATAAGTAGTATCCGTTTTGAGGGGCGAGAGCGCAAGGGTTTGACCGTTATTTTCGTCTAAAACTGTCCTGCGATTCTTGCCGGGCGCTGACCCACCTATGTAACGGCTGCCAGAATCGGACAATGCTTTGCTTTGTCGCCTTTATTTCGGGTGCCGTGTAGTTGGTTTTTTTAAAGCGGGAGCTGTTATTTCCGGTTTCCGGGCCACGGCAATGCTTCGGCCGGGCGGGCACGGGTCGTGCGATGATTCGGCGATATCCCGATGGGGAAAACTGGTGTCCAAGGCGCAATGACCCGCCACAAATGACGGGCTGGTTTGGTTTGACCCAGCTGCCCCTGGGCAAGACTTCAATCGCCGGTATCAGGCATGATGGCGCAGGGCATCGATGATTACCTTCATCGCCGGAGACATCTGGCGCCTGCTGGCGTAATAGAGGTGATAGCCGGTGAAGGGTGCGCTCCAATTGTCCAGAACCGCCTGCAATCTCCCTTCGGCGATGTGCTCCTCGACAAGGTCTTCGGGAATATATGCGATGCCGTAGCCTTTCATCGCCGCGTCGATCTGGGAGATCGATGAGTTGAAGCTGAGTTGCCCGTCAACTCTGACCCGCAGTTCTCGCCCGTCCTTTTCAAACTCCCAGGTGTAAAATCCGCCCCAGGTGGCCTGACGTGTATTGATGCAGACATGGCCGACCAGATCCTGGGGTGTGGCAGGGATGCCGTGTCTGGCGAAGTAGTCCGGCGAAGCCACGGCCCGGAGCCGCCAGTCCGGACCGATCCTGACGGCAATCATGTCCCTGTCGACGCTCTCGCCCAGTCGCACGCCGGCATCGAAGCGTTCCTCGACAATATTGCGCATGCCATTGTCGCTATAGAGTTCGACATGGATGTCAGGATAGTTGGTGAGTACGCGGCTCAGCTTCGGCCAGACGGTCGTTTGCAGGGCGTGATCGGACAAGGTGAGGCGCACGGTGCCTGAGGGTTTTTCACGAAAGGCGACGAGGTCCGCCAAATCCGCCTCGATCCCCTGAAATCGCGGAGCGATGGACAAAAACAGGCGCTCGCCGGCTTCCGTGGTGGCCACGCTGCGTGTCGTCCGTGTCAGGAGCCGCACGCCCAGCCGGGCTTCCAGCTGCTTGATTGTGTAGCTCAATGTCGACTGCGATGTTCCAAGCGTCGCCGCAGCCTTTGTGAAGCTCCGCTCCTTAGCAACCTCCATGAACCAGAGGAGATCCTTCATGTCCTCTCGCTGCATCAAACCTCGCCAATTAATATTGAATTTCGATAAGTCCATGCGAATTAGCACGGATTGTCCGCAAAGTCGCCCGGCAATATCTTGCCGCCATTGAAAGAAACCGGGATTTTAGTGGGATCTGGGCGAATGGCACTCACTTATGACGAAGAGATGGGCAGCAGGCGCGCGGCATGGAGCGCCGTGCTTTGCATGACGCTCTGCGCCTTCGTATTGATCGCTTCGGAATTCATGCCCGTCAGCCTGCTGACGCCGATCGCTGCCGATCTCGGTGTTTCGGAAGGCAATACGGGGCAGGCGATCTCCGTCTCCGGCATCTTTGCGGTCATCACCAGCCTGTTCATTGCCGGCCTGACCCGGCGGCTCGACCGGCGCCTTGTCGTGCTCGGCCTGACGGCGCTGCTGATGTTGTCCGGAATCGTGGTCACCCTTGCACCGTCTTTTCCGGTTTTGATGCTTGGCCGCGCCTTGCTCGGCATTTCGATCGGCGGCTTCTGGTCGATGTCCACCGCCATCGTGATGCGTCTTGTCTCCCATGCCCAGGTGCCGAAGGCGCTTGCCCTGCTGAATGCCGGCAATGCGGTTGCGGCAACGGTTTCCGCCCCGCTCGGCAGCCTGCTGGGCGCCTATATCGGCTGGCGCGGCGCCTTCTTTCTTGTCGTGCCGATCGGCCTGCTTGCACTCCTATGGCAATGGATCGTCCTGCCGGAACTCCCGCCGCGGCGCGACCGCGCATCCACGACTATCTTCAGGCTGCTTGGACGTCCAGCCGTCGCAGCGGGCATGATCGCGATCCTGCTGTTATTCATGGGCCAGTTCGCACTTTTCACCTATCTGCGGCCCTTTCTCGAACGGGTCACGCGGGTCGAAATCACGGTGCTGTCACTGTTGTTTCTGATCATGGGACTGGCCGGGGCGGTCGGAACATGGGTCATCGGTCGACTGCTGCAACGCCGTCTCTTCAGCATTCTTGTGGTCATTCCGATGATGATGGCCGGTATCGCGCTCTCCATGGTCGTCTTTGGCGAAGCGGAACGTCCAGTCATCGCCGCCCTTGTCGGCTGGGGTTTTCTTGGAACCGCCGCACCGGTTGGCTGGGGCACCTGGCTGAGCCGCATTCTGCCCGACGATGCCGAGGCCGGCGGCGGGCTTCAGGTTGCCGTCATTCAACTGGCGATCACGGCGGGGGCCTCGGTCGGTGGAATTTTATTCGACAGTTTCGGTTGGTGGTCCGCCTTCACATTGAGCGCATTGCTGCTCTGCTGCTCCTCGCTCGCGTCTTTTGTCGCCTGGCGGCTGGCGCGGAAGCCGTCATGAAGGTGCGCCCGATGGTTCCTGCCCGACGCATCCTGCTGGCGATGGCCGCCGCGTTCATCCTGCCCGGGCGAGTCCTCAGCAAAAGCGGCGCCGACAATCAGGAGAAGACCGGTTTGAAGATCAAGCTGACTTTCGGAGAAAACACAATGATCGCGACGCTCTACGACAATCCGTCGGCGCGCGATTTTGCATCCATGCTTCCGCTCGATCTCAAGATCGCCGACTTCGGCTCCAATGAGAAGATCGCCTACCTCCCTCGAAAGTTGACAGTCGAAGGCCATGGTCCGTTCGACAACGAGCGGCGTTACGACCTTTGTTATTACATGCCCTGGGGCAATCTCGCGATGTTCTATGCCGACTACAGGCATCCCGGCCTCATTCGGCTGGGACGCTTCGATCAAGGCTACGAAGCGCTTCATATCCCTGGGGAATTTCCGCTGCGTATTGAACGCGTCCAATGAACCGAACCCCAGGAGTTCCCAGCATGAGCAAGCCAATCGAAACGAGTGAAACCTGCAATACCGGCAGGCGCAACCTGATGAAGGCAACGGGCATCGTCGCCGCCGCAATGGGCATGGTGCAGGTGGCGGGTGCGACGCAGGCGTTCGCCCAAACCTCTTCGTGGGACAAGGTCTTCGCGAAGAGCGACAATGTCGACCACCAGAAGGTCTCGTTCAGGAACCGATACGGCATTACTCTCGTAGGCGATCTTTACCTGCCAAAGAACCGCGGAGCTGCGCCTTTGGCTGCTCTTGTCGTCAGCGGTCCCTTTGGTGCCGTGAAGGAACAGTCGTCCGGCCTTTATGCACAGACCATGGCGGAGCGCGGATTTGCCGCGCTGGCGTTCGATCCGTCCTATACCGGAGAAAGCGGTGGTGAGCCCCGGAACGTCGCGTCGCCGGATATCAATACAGAGGATTTCAGTGCCGCGGTCGACTATATCGGGCTGCAATCCTACGTGGATCGCGAGCGCATCGGTGTCATCGGCATCTGCGGCTGGGGCGGCATGGCGCTGAATGCCGTGGCGGTGGACAAGCGCGTGAAGGCAGTCGTGGCCAGCACCATGTATGACATGACGCGGGTGATGTCCAAAGGCTACAACGACAGCGTTACCCTCGAACAACGCACGCAGGCGCTGGAGCAGATGAGCCGGCAGCGCTGGCAGGATGCGGAAAAGGGAAGCCCCGCCTATCAACCCCCTTATAACGATCTCAAGGGTGGCGAAGCGCAGTTCCTGATCGATTATCACGACTATTACCGGACACCGCGCGGTTACCATGCGCGCGCCGTCAACTCCGGCAATGCCTGGACGCAGACGACACCGCTGTCATTCATGAACATGCCAATCTTGACTTATATCGCCGAAATATCGCCGCGGCCGGTGATGTTCATCCATGGGGAAAAGGCGCATTCCCTCTATTTCAGCGAGACCGCTTTCGCCGCGGCTGCCGAACCGAAGGAGCTGGTGATCATTCCGGACGCCAACCACACGGACCTTTATGACCGCGCCGACAAGATCCCGTTCGACCGGATCGCCGCTTTCTTCAATCAGCATCTGGCGTAGAAGGCGATCATAAAGATGTGACGGCAGCCGTGGCTGCCGTCACATTATTTTTCGCCTCAGGCGGCGCGCTCGTGCGCGTCGGCACTGTCAGTGCTGCCGGCTCTAGTCCAGCATCACCATATGTGCCGGCAACTGCTCTTCAAAAAATTTCGAGAAAGTCGCAATACGGGGTGGCAGCGCCTGATAGGGCGGATAATAAAGCGTCAGCCAGAGTTCGGGTGGCACCCAGCCGGGCAGCACATGAACGAGCCGGCCGCTATGGATATGTTCGGCGATATTAAATCCCGGCAGCAGGGCCACACCGGCGCCTTCCGCTGCCATATCGGCCAGAACCTCGCCGCTATTGGCGCTAAATGCCCGGCCGGCCGATATGGTGATGCTCGATCCGCCGTCCGACAGGACCCAGTTCTCCCGCCGGCTTTCACCGCTATAGGCAAGGCAATCGTCAGGGGTCAGCTCGCCCGGATGCTCCATCTGCGTAAACCGGCTGCCTGGGGCCGCCACCAATATTCTCGGCACGGCCCTGATCTTGCGCCAGATGGTGAATTTGTCCGATGGGGCGGACGAAATGCGGATTGCCAGATCGTAGTCGTCATCCACGATATTGATCAGGCCGTCCGAGAGCGAAATCTCGAAGCACATTTTCGGATAGAGCTCCCGGAAACCGGACAGGATCGGCGGCAGCACCGTCTTGCCGAGCCATGTCGGCGCGCTGATCCTCAGCCGCCCCTCATCCGCCTTATGGGCGTTGCGGACATCGCGCCGGGCATTCTCCAGCGCCTCGACAGCGGGCTGGATCTGTGCGGCGAAGATCGCCCCGTCCGTCGTCAAGGAAACCTGCCGGGTGGTGCGGACGAATAATTGCACACCGAGATCGTCTTCAAGCGCGGCAATAGCACGGGTGACGGCGGCTGCCGTCATGCCCAGTTCGCGGGCGACCTGCGCGAAGTTGCGCTTTTCGGCCGCCATCAGAAAGGTTTTGAGAGCTTTATGATCGTTCATCGCCATTATTTCAAAAATCGCAATTCATTCGAGAAAAATATTGCAATTCCGCGATGCAATCAAGCGGGTTACATCTTTGTCCATCGAAACGGACACACCAAAGATGAAAGGCGCCGACGATGATCAAGGATATCAAGGGCCTGCACCACGTCACCTCCATGGCGTCGGACGCCCGGCAGAACAACAGTTTCTTCACTGATACGCTCGGCCTGCGCCGGGTGAAGAAAACCGTCAACTTCGACGAACCCAGCGTCTATCACCTTTATTACGGCGACGAAAAGGGAACGCCCGGCACGGTCATGACCTATTTTCCCTTCGCCAACATGATGGCCGGCCGTCCCGGCGTCGGCGAGGTGGGCGAGACGCAGTTTTCCATTCCGAAGGGTTCGCTGGGTTTCTGGAAAGAGCGTCTCCTCGCCAAAGGCGCTGCCGGCATTCAGGCCGACACGGTCTTCGGCGCCAATCGCCTGCGCTTCACCGGCCCCGATGGCGATGGCCTTGCTCTGATCGAAACAGGCGACGACGCCCGTGCCGCCTGGCTGGCCGAGGGAATTTCCGAAGACAACGCCATACGCGGTTTCACCGGCGCACGGTTCAATTTGCATGACACCGCCGCAACCGAAGAACTGCTGCGTTTCATGGGTTATGAGCGGACTGATGTTGAAGGCAATGTGACGCGTTTCGTCATTCCCGGGGGCAACGGGGCAGATACGATCGATCTTGCGGCCCTGCCCAAGACACCCTTTGCCCGTTCGGGAGCGGGCTCGGTCCACCATATCGCCTTCGCAGTCGAAAACCGCGAGAAGCAGCTGGAAGTGCGCAAGGCGCTGATGGATACGGGTTATCAGGTCACGCCCGTCATCGACCGCGATTATTTCTGGGCGATCTATTTCCGCACGCCGGGCGGCATCCTGTTCGAGGTCGCCACCAATGAGCCCGGTTTCGATCGCGACGAGGATACCGCGCATCTGGGCGAAGCGCTCAAGCTGCCGAGCCGCTACGAGCCTTTCCGCAACCAGATCGAGGCGAACCTCGCTCCGCTTGCAGCGTAAAGCGGGTCTCTGATCCGCATCCACTGACCAAGATACCCTCGCTTTTCAAGACGGCTGCCCCTGCCGGGCAGCCGGCCGGCGAAGCCTTCTCAATTTCCACCGCCGTAGATCGGCAACCACCACCTGAACGGAGAACTGAAAATGTCCAAGCTCGAAGTCCTTACCCCCGCCAACAGCCAGCTCATCTTCATCGACCAGCAGCCGCAGATGGCTTTCGGTGTGCAGTCCATCGACCGGCAGACCCTGAAGAACAATGTCGTCGGCCTCGCCAAGGCGGCAAAGATTTTCAACATTCCGACGACCATCACCACGGTCGAAACGGAAAGCTTCTCCGGCAACACTTTCCCGGAACTGCTTGCGGTCTTTCCGGAAAACGACATTCTCGAGCGTACCTCGATGAATTCCTGGGATGACCAGAATGTCCGCGATGCGCTGGCGAAGAACGCCGCCGGTGGCCGCAAGAAGATCGTCGTCTCCGGCCTGTGGACGGAAGTGTGCAACACCACCTTTGCGCTCTCCGCACTCCACGATGTCGCAGATTACGAGATCTACATGGTGGCGGACGCTTCCGGCGGCACCTCTCTCGATGCGCATAAATATGCCATGGACCGCATGGTGCAGGCCGGCATCATTCCCGTCACCTGGCAGCAGGTGCTACTCGAATGGCAGCGCGACTGGGCGCGCAAGGAAACCTATGACGCCGTCACCTCGCTGGTGAAGGAACATTCCGGCGCCTACGGCATGGGCATCGACTATGCCGTCACCCATGTCCATGGCGGTGAAGAACGCGTCAAGCACGGCAAGCGCATCGGCCCCAACCCGGCCAAGAAATAAGCTTTCAACCACGCCGCGCCGGCAGGATCGTCATCCAGCCCGGTGCGGCTTTCACCCATCCGGAGGTTCCCATGAAAGTCTATCTTCTGTCCCTTGGCGCTGGCCTGCTGGTCGGTATCGTTTACAGCCTGCTCAATGTGCGTTCTCCCGCACCGCCCGTCATCGCTCTCGTCGGTCTGCTCGGCATCCTGGTTGGAGAGCAGATCATTCCTTTCGCAAAGACGATTGCCGGCAAGGAACCGGCCGTCGTTTCGTGGATCAACCAGATCAAGCCGCACATGTTCGGCCATATGCCGAAGGGTGGCGCTGAAACCACGGGTCTCGCCGAAGTTAAACAGCCGATCAACCGGGAGAGAAGCTGATGCCGACACGACGCACCTTTCTTGGCGCGGCCTCGAGCCTTGCCTTTCCGAATCTGTTTTCACCGGCTAAGGCCGCTGATCCCATCAAGACCGGAGGTTCTTCCATGCATCCAGATACGATCCTTCACAACGGCCGCGTCACGACGCTTGATCGCGGCAATCCCAATGCAACGGCAGTCGCCATCAAGGATGGCCTGTTCCTGGAAGTCGGAAGCGATGCCGAGGTCATGGCCCTTGCCGGGTCGGATACGAAGATCGTCGACCTGAAGGGCAAGCGGGTTCTGCCCGGCCTGATCGACAACCACACCCACGTCGTGCGCGGTGGCCTGAACTTCAACATGGAACTGCGCTGGGACGGCGTGCGCTCGCTTGCCGATGCCATGGACATGCTGAAGCGGCAGGTGGCGATCACGCCGGCCCCGCAATGGGTGCGGGTCGTGGGCGGTTTCACCGAGCATCAATTCGTTGAAAAGCGCCTGCCGACCATCGAGGAGATCAATGCGGTGGCGCCGGATACGCCGGTCTTCCTGCTGCATCTTTACGACCGGGCGCTGCTGAACGGTGCGGCACTTCGCGCCGTCGGTTACACTAGGGATACGCCGAACCCGCCCGGCGGCGAGATCACCCGCGACGCCAACGGCAATCCGACCGGCCTGCTGCTCGCCAAGCCGAATGCCGGCATCCTCTATTCGACGCTTGCCAAGGGGCCGAAGCTGCCGCTCGACTATCAGGTCAATTCCACCCGCCACTTCATGCGTGAGCTGAACCGGCTGGGCGTGACCGGCGTGATCGATGCCGGCGGCGGCTTCCAGAATTATCCTGACGATTACGAGGTGATCCAGAAGCTGTCGGATGAGAACCAGATGACGGTTCGGCTGGCCTACAACCTCTTCACGCAGAAGCCGAAACAGGAGAAGGAGGATTTCCTCAACTGGACGCAATCGGTCAAATACAAGCAGGGCAACGACTATTTCCGGCACAATGGTGCGGGCGAAATGCTGGTCTTTTCCGCTGCCGATTTCGAGGATTTCCGTCAGCCGCGGCCCGATATGCCACCGGAGATGGAAGGCGAGCTTGAAGACGTTGTCCGGATTCTGGCGGAAAACCGCTGGCCCTGGCGTCTGCATGCCACCTATGACGAGACGATTTCGCGGGCGCTGGATGTCTTCGAAAAGGTCAACCGGGATATCCCGCTCGAAGGGTTGAACTGGTTCTTCGACCATGCCGAAACCATCTCCGACCGCTCCATCGACCGTATCGCAGCCCTTGGCGGCGGTATCGCCACCCAGCACCGCATGGCCTATCAGGGCGAATATTTCGTCGAGCGTTATGGTCAGGGCGTGGCGGAAGCCACACCGCCGATTGCGAGAATGCTGGAAAAGGGCGTGAATGTTTCGGCCGGTACGGATGCAACGCGTGTCGCCTCCTATAATCCCTGGGTGTCGCTGTTCTGGATGGTGACGGGCAAGACGGTCGGTGGCATGCAGCTTTATCCGCGCGCCAATTGCCTCGATCGCGAGACGGCTCTGCGCATGTGGACCGAAAAAGTCACCTGGTTCTCGAACGAGGAGGGCAAGAAGGGCCGCATCGAAAAAGGCCAGTTCGCCGATCTCGTGGTGCCGGACAAGGATTATTTCTCCTGCGCGGAAGATGAGATTTCCTTCCTCACCTCGGAACTGACCATGGTGGGCGGCAAGATCGTTTATGGCGCCGGTGACTTCAAGGCACTGGATGAAAGCAATATTCCGCCGGCGATGCCCGACTGGTCGCCTGTGCGAACCTTCGGCGGTTATGCCGCCTGGGGTGAGCCGCAGGGCGCTGGAAAGAATTCACTCAGACGGGCTGCGATCTCCTCCTGCGGCTGCGCCAATGATTGCGGCGTTCACGGCCACGACCACGCCGGCGCATGGACGTCGAAATTGCCGATTGCCGATCTGAAGGGCTTTTTCGGAGCGCTGGGCTGCTCCTGCTGGGCAGTCTGAGCCCGGCCAGCACAAATATCCACCGGGCAGCGGATAGCTGCTGCCCGGCCGAGCGTGAATGGGATAATGTTGCAAATTACGCAATTATATCGAAACTATTGATGCAATTGTTGGCGGTAATCCTTTGCGCCAATATCGCTCCATCAGATGAACGCAGCGCCGCTCGAACCGACCGGCCAGATCGCAGGAGCAACAAATGACCGAGCCGTCTTCAACCTTTCGCCTTCGCGGGCTTCTCGCGGATATCGTTGCCGCACCCGCCACAAAAACCCTAGCGCTTCTGGCGCTCTGCTCGGCCTATATTCAGGGGCCGCTGACCAAGATCTTCGACTTTCCCGGCGCGATTGCGGAGATGAACCATTTTGGCCTTCAGCCGGCGGTCGCATTCGCTGTCGTCGTCATCCTGTTCGAGCTCACCGCCTCCGCACTGGTGGTGTCGGGCTTCCTGCGCTGGGCCGGTGCGCTGGCGCTTGCAGGCTTCACGCTTCTCGCCACCTTCATCGCTCTCCGCTTCTGGGAAATGGCGCCCGGCATGGACCGCATGATGGTCACCAACGCCTTCTTCGAACATCTTGGCCTTGCCGGTGCCTTCATCATCGTCGCCGCAATCGATCTCACGAAAGGAACAGGCAAATGAGTGCCGCAAAAACCTCCGCGAGCAGCTTTGCTCCCCTTGCGCAACCGGTTTTCGCTGTTCTCTGGGCGGCGACGGTGCTCGGCAATACCGGCAGCTTCATGCGCGATGTCGCCAGTTCATGGCTGATGACCGATCTTTCGGCCTCGCCGGCGGCCGTCGCCATGGTTCAGGCGGCCGGAACCCTGCCGATCTTTCTTCTGGCGATCCCGGCCGGCGTGCTGACCGACATTCTCGACCGCCGCAAGTTCCTGATCGCGGTGCAGCTTCTGCTGGCCTCGGTCAGCGTCACCCTCATGGTTCTTTCCCATACGGGCCTTTTGTCCGTCAGCGCGCTGATCGGGCTCACCTTCCTCGGCGGCATCGGCGCTGCGCTGATGGGGCCGACCTGGCAGGCCATCGTGCCGGAACTGGTGAAACGTGAGGATATCAAAAGCGCCGTGGCGCTGAATTCGCTGGGCATCAACATCGCCCGTTCCATCGGTCCCGCCGCCGGCGGCATCCTTCTTGCGGCCTTCGGGGCGGCCTTCACCTATGGCGCCGATGTCGCAAGCTATTTCGTGGTCATCGCCGCGCTTCTATGGTGGCCGCGGGCAAAGAACGCCAATGATGCACTGGCCGAAGGTTTCTTCGGCGCATTCCGGGCGGGCCTTCGTTATACCCGCGCCAGCCGGCCGCTGCATGTCGTCCTGCTGCGGGCTGCGATCTTCTTTGCATTCGCCAGTGCCGTCTGGGCGCTGTTGCCTCTGGTCGCCCGGCAATTGCTCGGCGGAGATGCCAGCTTCTACGGTATCCTGCTCGGCGCTGTCGGGGCAGGCGCCATCGGCGGTGCGTTGGTCATGCCGAAGCTGCGCGAACGGTTCGATGCCGATGCCCTGCTGCTGGGTGCGGCTCTCACCACCGCGCTCGTCATGGCCGGGCTGTCCTTCGCGCCGCCAAAATGGCTTGCCATCGTCATCCTGCTGTTTCTCGGCGGTGCCTGGATCACGGCGCTGACGACGCTGAATGGCGCAGCCCAGGCAGTTCTGCCGAACTGGGTGCGTGGCCGTGGCCTTGCCGTCTACCTCACCGTCTTCAATGGCGCGATGACGGCAGGCAGCCTTGGCTGGGGTGCTGTTGGTGAAGCCACAGGCGTGCCGGGTGCGTTGCTGATCGGCGCTGCGGGATTGCTGGTTGCGGGCCTCGTCATGCACCGCCTGAAACTGCCTGCGGGCGATGCGGATATGGTGCCGTCCAACCATTGGCCCGAACCGCTCGTGGCCGAGCCGGTGGCCCATGATCGCGGCCCGGTTCTCATCCTCATCGAATATAATGTCGAAAAGCATCACCGCTCCGCTTTCCTGCATGCACTGGACGAGCTTTCCCAGGAACGTCGCCGCGATGGCGCCTATGGCTGGGGTGTGACGGAGGACTCCGCCGATCCGCAGAAGATCGTCGAATGGTTCATGGTGGAATCCTGGGCCGAGCATCTGCGTCAACACAAGCGGGTTTCCCATGCAGATGCGGATTTGCAGGGCAAGGTGCTGGCTTATCATTCCGGGCTGGAAAAGCCGGTGGTGCGGCACTTCCTCACAATCAACCGTCCGGGGAAGGCGTAAAACGGAAAGGGGCCGAAAAGGCCCCTTTTTCGTTATTGCGTGATCCGCTCCAGCACACGGCTCAGTGCATCTTTCAGGGCCCCTGAACCGCCCTTGCCGTCGAAATCCAGCAGCACCTGCTCGTTGAGGCCGCCCTTGGTGGCGAATTCACGGCTGAGATCGATGAAATCCGTTCTGCTGCCGGCAAGCATGGCCACCTCGGACAGGCCGGCAAAGAGGGGCGCGAGATAGGCGCGCGCCTTTTCTTCCGGCAGACCGTTCTCGGCAAGCCATTCCGTCGTGGTTTGCATGATGCCGAAATAGGTGGCCATCAGAGCGCTGGCGGCGGCCAAAAGATCGTATTCCGCCTTGGTCTCGCATTCCACCGCATTGCCGAGCACGTTGAAGATAGCAGCTGTATCCATATCGGCAGGATAAATGGCGGTGACGCCCTTGCGCCGGGCAACGAAGGGCAGCGGGATCGCCTGGCTGAGACGCACATCCGCGCCGATCCACTCCAGAAGCGCCTCACGGCCGGTTGCGGCAACGACGCTGACGATCTTCTGCCCGTCCCGGAACCGCAGGGGCCGGATGACTTCTTCAGCGATCTGCGGCCGGATAGCCAGCATGACGGTATCGCAGCCATCGACGATTGCCTGATTGTCGCCGGAGACGATCACCTGCGGGAAATCGGCGGCAAGTCTCGCCGAGATATCGGCACTGCGCTGGGACACCATGACATGCGGCACGGCGGCAGGTCTGGCGAGCAGGCCCCTGACCATTGCATCGGTGATGGCTCCCGTTCCGATAAAACCGATTTTCTGAGGAAGTGACATGATTGCTCCGCTGCGGCGTTTCGCGCGATGCTAATTTTTCCGTCCGGAATTGTCGACAAGCAGAGGGGGAAATTTGCGGTCGAGGCTGAGGCGGGACCCGTCGAATGCCGGCTTTTTCCGCTTCTGGGGACCTATAAGGCCTATATATGTCCGGTCGACCGTCATGGCGAAAGATATGCGATCGATCCGTTCTTCACCCGGCTGACGGGGATCACGGGGGAGATCATCGATGCGGAAGGCGTTCCATTGCAGGAGGCCCTTTCAAGCTTCGACAGTTTCTCGGAAGGTGCCCAGTGCTGGTCATGGGGTAAGGACGAGCTGAATATGGTGGCGATCAGCTGTTATGTCGCCGGCATCCAGCCACCCATCCCTGCCAACCGTTTCGACAATGCCGTCAAACTTCTGCTTGCAGTGGGAATGCCGTTGGAGGATCTGGCAAAAACGCCGAGCAACAGGCTGGCCGATTATTACGGTGTCGAGCATCCGCCATTGCAGGGGCACGATGCGCTCGATGATGCGCTTTCGGTTTCCTATACGCTGCAACATCTGCTGAAGGGCGGAAAACTGACGCCGGAGGTGTTCGGTGTTTAGCCGGTGTCAGACGGATTGCGTCACGATCCCGGCCGATGTTCGCGAAAGGCGGCGGCAAGCGTGCGTAAGGCTTCCCGGGATCTGCTGTCCGTGAGGGTGGAAAACATGATGATTTCCGTGGAGGGCAGGGGCGGCAGGCCAAAACGCTGACTGACCTCCACCGTGCCGGGCGGTGCAAGGCGGGAAGAGAAGGCGGAAACCGCGAGCCCGGCCGAGACGGCGGCGGTCACCATCGACGATGTGCCGCCAAGAAACACCTCCGTCCACGCAATCGCAGCCGCGTCCAGGGCGCGGGTGGCGATGTCACGCACGCCACAGGCGGGCGAGAGCGCCGCCAGCCGCAGCGGTTCACCCTGACGGTGTTCGAACTGCGGGGTTGCATACCAGCCGAAATGTTCCGGCCCGAGCACCTCGCCGTCGCGCCGGTCGTCCTCGCGCCGGATGATTGCCGCGTCGATCTCCCCGCGGTCGAAGGCGTCCAGCAGGGATCGGGAATGATCCATGCGCACTTCGATCGTAAGCCCGGGGTCATGGTCGTTGAGGCGTGCAAGAAGGGTCGGAACCTCCGGTCCCGCCACATGGGCGGCAATGCCAAGGCCGAAACGACGGCGCGGGGAGGAAAGACCCGCCAGCGCCCGGTCATGCGCGGCGAGAAACTCGCGGGCGGGCGCCAGAAACACCGCGCCCTGCGCCGAAAGCCGCACTGAGCGCGGTGTGCGTTCGAGCAGCCGCTGGCCGAGCCTGTCTTCCAGCCGCTTGAGCTTGACGCTGATGGCGCCCTGTGTGGTGCCGAGCGCTTCGGCAGCGCGGGTGAAGCTCTGCATATCGGCGATGGTAACGAAGGCCTCGACGGCCTCCACATCCAGCGTGCTCATATCGATTATTCCAATTTGTTGTCTCTGAAATAGCCAATCATCCAATTCAGTTATGGTCAAGCTTTGTCTAGCGTGCCTCCTCCACTGATCGGTTTTCGCAAGTGCGGGCCGACCCATGAAAGGCTGAAGAATGACCCTTGCCGTTGCAGCACCCGCAAGCAGCAGAAGCGCCATGGCGCTTGCTGCCGTTTGTCTCTCCGCCCTGATGTTCGGACTGGAAATCTCCAGCGTTCCGGCGATCCTGCCAACACTCGAACAGGTGCTGCATGCGGATTTCCGCCAGCTTCAGTGGATCATGAACGCCTACACCATCGGCGTGACGATGGTGCTGATGGCGACGGGCGCGCTGGCAGATCGCTTCGGCCGCAAACGTGTCTTTATCGCCAGCATCGTCGCTTTCGCGCTTTCCTCTCTGGCCTGCGGAATGACGGAAAACGTCTCGGTGCTGATCGGCGCCCGTTTCCTTCAGGGGCTGAGCGGCGGGGCGATGCTGGTGTGCCAGATCGCCATCCTGTCGCATCAGTTCCGCACGGCCCGCGAACGCGGGATGGCGTTCGGCTGGTGGGGCATCGTCTCGGGCGTGGGGCTGGGCTTCGGCCCGATCATCGGCGGCGCCATCGTTGCGCTGTGGAGCTGGGAATGGGTGTTCCTCGTTCACGTCGTGCTTGGCGCGGGAACATGGCTGCTTGCCACGGGCGGCGTCGGAGAATCGCGCGATCCGGAGGCGGCGCGTCTCGATCTTGCCGGCATGGTCACCCTTTCGGTCGCCGTTTTCTGCCTTGCCTTTTTCATCACCCAGGGGCCCGCGCTCGGTTTTGTGAGCCCGGCGGCGCTTCTGATCCTCGGTGTCGCGGCTGCTAGCTTCATTGCCTTCGTGATTGCTGAAAAGCTTAGTTCAAGACCGATGTTCGACTTCTCTGTGTTCCGCATCCGGCCTTTTTCCGGGGCGATCATCGGTTCTGCGGCGATGAATATCAGCTTCTGGCCGTTCATGATCTATCTGCCGATCTGGTTTCAGGCGGGCCTCGGTTATGACAGCGTCACCGCCGGCCTCGGCCTGCTTGCCTATACGCTGCCGGCGCTGGTGGTGCCGCCGCTGGCGGAGCGGCTGTCGCTGCGCTACCAGCCGCGCTTCGTCATTCCGGCCGGGCTGTTTACCATCGGCCTCGGTTTCATGCTGATGAAATCGGGAAGCGGCATCGAAAATGCGAACTGGCTCACCATGCTGCCCGGCTGCATCCTCGCCGGTATCGGGCTCGGGCTGACCAATACGCCTGTTACCAACACCACCACGGGGGCGGTTTCCCCCGCCCGTTCCGGCATGGCCTCGGGCATCGACATGAGCGCACGCATGATCTCGCTCGCCATCAATATCCCGATCATGGGTTTCATTCTGGTCGAGGGCGTCCGGGCTTCGCTTCGGGCAAACCTGCCATCCGCTGCGGATATCGAGGCGTTGCAGTCGCTTGCGGAAAAGATCGCGGCGGGCACCGCCGGCACTTCTGCGCAGGGTGTTTCGCAAGAGCTCGTCCATCAGGCGCTTGCGGACGGTTTTGGTCTGGTCATGCTTTATGCCGGCATAAGCGTCTGGTTCCTTGCCGCCATCAGTTTCATGATCTTCGGTCCGGCGCGAAAACCTGCTCATGACTAGCGCGACGTCCAGGCAACCTGGGACGAGCCTCAGGCGCTTTCGTTTATTCTGGCCTCGGCGAGACGTTTGCCGAGGTTGAAAAAAGTGAGCTTCATATGGCTGCGTTTATCTCCACCCTCTAGGCTGGAGAAGGGTACTTTGAAACCGAATATTTCATCCGGCTCGCCAGAGCGTTCCCGCCAGAAAGCATCGATGTCCGAAACCATCATTTTTTGCCGCCGGGCGCGCCGGTAACGGATGGGGTGCCTGGAATGGGCGACAGCGAAATAGCCATGTGCACCCTCGGCGGCGAGGCCTTGCAGAACCATGAGTGCAGCCTCCTTCGGACGAAGCCCCGAGAGGTCGCGCGTCATCGACACCATTTGCTCTTTCGCGGCGCGCGGACCCTGCATGCCGCCAACGACAATCGTGTGGTTCTGTGTCTCGCGTCCTTCAACGAAAGTGAATGTTGCTGTCCAGAGAATGGTGTTGTCATGGCTGCGAATGAGTCTGACTGAAAAAGCACCCTCGTGCCGGCCGCCGCAGCAATCCGCGAGCGCCAGTATGCATCGATATTCATCATTCCGGCCGCGAACCGTGCCCATATCAATGGTTTTTCCCGCCCACAGCCCGGCCATGACGCTCCTGGAAAAATGCCGGTCCGCAATTGCGAAATTATCCATGAGAAAAACCAGCCGTCTCTTCCGGGAAACTTTATTGATGAGCAGTTTCGACAGGGGTTTCTGGAGAAGGTCGTCATGCGGGAGCGGCAATTTTCGCTCTGCTGAAAAATCCGCCAGAAACCGCCACCACCGAAAGGTGACCAATGGATTGGCCGCAAAACGCAGCCAGAAAAGGACCGCCCGCTTCCAGTAGGCGCGCCGGGGAAAGGTCATAATTCTCCAGAGCAACAAAAAACGGGGTGTTTCCGAAACCGTCTGGGCCACATCATCCGTGACCGGGAGTTTCTCTGCCAGAACGGCAACATCTTGAATGCGCGACATAAATGGGCTTCCGGCAGAACATGGCGTTCAGCCGGGGCATGCGCCAGAATTGTCAAGATTCTGTCGAGAAACGGCCTGCCCTACGTGAAGACCGGTTTGTTGCCTCAGCGCAAAACAAGCAACCGCAAAGAGACGGTTGGCCGGGAGATTTCAGGAGGTTTTCCCAAAGACAACCGTCACGATGGCTCCGCCGTCCGGTCGTGTCTTTATCTGCAGATCGCTGTCATGCGCCCGAGCGATTGCACGGGCAATCGAAAGGCCGAGGCCCGTGCCACCGGTTTTGCGCGCGCGTGACGGTTCCATCCGCCAGAAGAGTTCGATGCCGTGTGCCTCGACGCCGGGGGGAAAGCCCGGCCCCTTATCCTCGATCGCGACGAAGGGCCGCCCATCCTGAAGCCCGGTCGAACAGCGCAGAAATTTGCCGCTCGCCGCATAGCGGCGCACATTGTCCATCAGGATCAGCAATAGCTGCCGAAGGCGTTGGCGGTCGCCGCAAATGGGTGCGGGCTCCAGCGACATATCGATATCGATGCCGGCCTCATCCATCAGCGGCCGCGCCGCTTCAGCCACGGCCGCGCATTCGGCGGCAAGATCAAGCGGTTGTGTGTCTTTGACGAGGCTGTTGGTTTCTGCCAGGGAAAGTGTGCGCAAATCATCGACAAGACGCGCCAGCCCCTCCACATGGACGATGAGGTGGCGAATGGCTTGCTTGTCGAGCGGAAAGACATCGTCCGCGATGCCGTGCAAACGGCCCTGCAGGATCGTCAGCGGGGTGCGCAATTCGTGGGCCACCGCCATCGTGTTGAACTTCAGCCGGCGCTCCATCATCTGGAGTTCCCGCGTCAGCGTGTCGAAACTGTCGACCAGAAACGCGATTTCGACGATGTGGTTCGCCCTGACGGTCTCGCCGCTGCTGAAATCGCCGGATGCCATGCGCCGCGTGGCGATGGTAAGCTTCTCAAGCGGCGCGGCAATGCGCCGGGAGATGAAATAGCCGAGCAGGCTGCACAGCAGGACACCGAGCAGGCCGAATCCGAAGACCGAGGCGAGAAGCTCGTCGTCAGCCTCGTCCTCTATCCTGGGCAAAACCTCGACAAGAGCCCGGAGCTGCTGCTGGTCCGGCATCACGCCCCGGTCGATATCCGAAAAAGCCTTGGCGGCATCGGGCGACAGCTTGGCAAGGGCGCGCTCCTGAATGTTGTCCCCATACCAGGAGACGCCGTGATAGACCATCGCGACCGCAAAAATCAGCATCGTCGTGATTGTGATCGCCGTCATGGTGCTCAGGCTGAGCCGCCAGAGTTTCATGGTTTCTGCTCCCCGGCCAGCCGATAACCGACGCTGCGCACCGAGACCAGATAACCGCAGGCGCCATGATCCGCCAGTTTCTTGCGCAGATTGGCGATGTGCGTGTCGATGGTGCGCGCCAGCGCATCGCTTTCCGGCAGGCAGGCATCCAGAATATCGGCGCGCTGAAAGGCGTGGGTGGGGCGGCGCGTCATATGGGCGAGTATCCTGAACTCGCTCAGCGTCAGGGGTAGAACGGTCCGGCCCCCATCGCCGCAAACGGCCGCGACATAGGCTTCGGTGTCCACTTCGATGGCCCCGAAGCGCAAGACCCCGCCGGCGGCCGGCTGTCGCGTGCGTTTCAGCACGGCATTCACCCGCGCGATCAATTCATGGGGATTGAAAGGTTTGACGATGTAATCGTCAGCGCCGAGGCGAAGGCCGGTCAGCTTGTCCATATCCTCCGCAAGGGAGGTCACCATGATGACAGGCGTATCCCGTTCCCGCCGGATGCGGTTCAACACCTCGATGCCATCGAACTTCGGCAGGCGAATGTCGAGGAGAACCAGATCCGGTCTCAACATGGAGAAATGCGTCAGCGCTATTTCTCCGTCGCTCGCCCTGACGGTTCTGTATCCTTCGCGAATAAGATAGGCGTCCAGAATCTGAATAATATCGGGGTCGTCTTCGACGATCAGAATAAGCCCTTTGTCCATACTCGATCCGCAAATCTGCTTCTGTAGCCGTGGTAACGCCGGGACGCTAAGCGGATGCGAAACATCGGGCAAGAGCCTCCATCCCCGAATAAACACTATCGGTGCCGCTTTCCTTGCAGTCTTGTCTCTTTCTCCGCAAAGCCTTGACATTTCTGCGGAAGAGAACTGGCCATGCACCAGCCTCTCGCCAGTAAAACCGACCGGAAAAAGCGGAATTGGACCCGGAGGTCGAAATTTCGCGCAGGCGCCATCCATGTCGCCCGTCAGGCTTTTTTGCGGGCCGCCGGCAGTTCCTCCCTGCTGGCTCTTCTGGTCGCTCTAGCGATGATGATCGTCTTCACGATCAGGTCGGATATCGATCTTGAGGTGAGCCGGCAATTCTGGACGGACCGTTTCCACCTTGGCGAGGACGAGTTCCTGGTTTCCGTCCGAGATCTGAACCGCATGCTTCCGCCGGTTTTGTTGTCGGGGCTGGTGTGCATCCTTGTCCTCATGCCATTTTCGGGCGGCCTCCCCCGGGTTTTTCCACCGCACAAGCTGCTGCTTATTGGCGTCTTTTTTGCTCTGGGACCGGGTGCCACGGTTCATATGCTGAAAAACGCGTTTGGCAGGGCAAGACCGCGCCATCTCGGCGAGTTCGGGGGAGACCTGTTGTTTACACCGGTTCTTTCCCTTGACGGTGGCTGCGCCCGAAATTGCTCTTTTCCTTCCGGTGAAAGCGCTTCCGCAGCCGCTCTTCTCGCCTTCACCATTCTCCTGCCAGAGAAATTTCGCCTGATCGGCATCGCGATACTGGCGCCATTCATCGTGATTGTCTCCCTGAACAGGGTAGCAATGGGCGCTCACTTCCTCTCCGATGTCCTGATTGCATGGCCCTTGATGCTTGCGGTGTTTCTTCTCCTACAGTGGCCGTTCATGAACAACCGACAGGCGATAGACGCCGCCTTCTCGCGCAAGGCCGAAGGGGCACGGCCCGCCGCGGAAACAAGGCCATTTGCGGGACAATAAGGCTGAGGGGAATCACATCCGCCCAATATCAAAAAGGGCAGCGGAAAACCGCTGCCCCTGCTGTTTCTTGCCGAGCGACCGGAGGCCTTATTTCACCTGGGCGACGACCAGCTTGCCGTCGGCGCGTTCGGCGACGAACTCAATACTGGCGCCTTCCTTGAGCTTGGCGAGGATTGCATCGTCCTTGACGCGGAACACCATCGTCATGGCCGGCATGTCGAGGTTCTTCAGTTCTTCATGGATGATGGTGACCTTCTTGGCTGCGGCATCGACCTTCTTTACCGTTCCCTTGGTGAATTCCTCTGCGAATGCACTGAGGGGAGCGGTGAGCAGGAGTGCTGCTGCAACGGTGATTTTAACGATGGTCTTCATGGTCAGATTCCTTTGTTGCCGGGTTACTTTGCAGAAACTTTGAGATCGCCGCGCATCCCGGCCTCGTAATGTCCGGGTTTCAGGCAGGCGAATTCGAACATGCCGTCATTGGTGAATTTCCAGATGATTTCGCCGCTTTCGCCGGGCGCGAGGCTGATCGCGTTCGGATTGTCGTGCTCCATCTCCGGAGCCTTCTCCATGGCGGCCTTGTGCTCCAGATTGGCCTTCTGTTCGTCGAGAATGAATTCATGGTCCAGTTCGCCGACGTTCTTCACGACAAAACGGACTGTCTTGCCTTTCTTGAAGTCGAACTTGGTGGGCGTGAACAGCATCTTGCCGTCCGGCGTTTCCTTCATCGTCACCTGAATGGTCTGGGTCACCTTGGCCTTGTCGCCCGGTTCGCCGATCGCCATCGCCTCATGGCCGCCGCCGTGGGTGCCCGACGCAAGGGCGGGCGTGGCGAGAGCGGTGAGAAGCAGTGCAATTTTCAGTTTGGTCATTCCATGTTTCCTTGATTTTAGTGGGGTTCTTGTGGGGGTTGGGGTCTGCGCGATCAGCCGTGTTTCATCGGTTTCGGCGTGATCTGCGTTTTGGGGTCATTGGTCTTGGTCGTATCCGGCAACTCGCCGGTCCATTCCCAGGCCTGGGTTCCGGGCGGGTTTTCGTACCAGCCGGGATCTGAGTAATCGCCCGCGGAGATGCCTTCGCGGACCTTCACCACGGAGAACATGCCGCCCATCTCGATGGGGCCGTGCGGACCCCAACCCGTCATCATGGGTACGGTATTCTCGGGGATTTCCATTTCCATCGCGCCCATATCGGCCATGCCGGCGGTGCCCATCGGCATATATTCCGGCCGCACCTTGCGGATTTTCTCCGCGACGCTCTTCTTGTCGACGCCGATGAAGGTCGGGACGTCATGTCCCATCGCATTCATCGTATGGTGCGACTTGTGGCAATGGATTGCCCAGTCGCCGACATATTTGGCGTCGAATTCATAGGCCCGCATCGCACCCACGGGGATGTCGATGCTGACCTCCGGCCAGCGCGCCTCGGGACGCACCCAGCCGCCGTCCGTGCAGGTCACCTCGAAATCGTAACCGTGCATGTGGATCGGATGGTTGGTCATGGTCAGGTTGCCGACGCGCACGCGCACCCGGTCGTCCTTGGAAACCACCAGCGGATCGATGCCCGGAAACACCCGGCTGTTCCATGACCACAGATTGAAGTCGGTCATGGTCATGATCTTCGGCACATAGGAACCGGGATCGATGTCGAAGGCATTGATGAGGAACACGAAATCGCGGTCCACCGGCATGAAGGCCGGGTCCTTCGGATGGATCACGAAGAAGCCCATCATGCCCATCGCCATCTGCACCATCTCGTCCGAATGCGGGTGGTACATGAAGGTGCCGGATTTCACGAGATTGAACTCGTAGACGAAGGTTTTGCCAACCGGGATATGCGGCTGCGACAACCCGCCGACGCCGTCCATGCCGGACGGCAGGATCATGCCGTGCCAGTGGATGGTCGTATGCTCCGGCAGCTTGTTGGTGACGAAAATACGCACCCGGTCGCCTTCGACGGCCTCGATGGTCGGGCCGGGCGACTGGCCGTTATAACCCCAGAGGCGGGCGGTCATGCCCTCCGCCATTTCGCGCTCCACCGGCTCGGCGACAAGGTGGAATTCCTTGACGCCGTTGTTCATCCGGAAGGGCAGGGTCCAGCCGTTGAGGGTGACGACGGGGTTGTAATCCGGGCCGGTGGTGGGCTTGACCGGGGCCTGGGTCGCAGCCGTTTCCATCACTGCCGCTTCCGGCAGGCCGGTGTTGGATGTTTTCGCCCAGGCCGCCGAGGAGACCATTGCGGCGCCGACACCCAGAAAGTTTCTTCTGTTAAACATGGTCGTTTCCTTTCTCAGTGTCCGCCACCGCCGCCGCCAGCGGCGGCAACCTCGGTCTCCGCGCCCGCCGCAGCACCCGTGCCGCCGCCGTAAATGGCGGGAGCGAGGCTGGCCTCGGCGAGCCAGAAGTCACGTTTCGCATTGATGGCGAGCAGGCTTGAATTGACCTTTTCCCGGCTGTCGGCCAGAAGCTCGAAGGTGTTGGTGATCATGCCGTTATAGGTCAGCAGCGACTGCTCCTCGATTTTGGTGCGCAGCGGCACCACGCTGTTGCGGTAATGCCTGGCGATGTCATAGTTCGAGCGATAGGCCTGATAGGCGGAGCGGGCTTCCGAGCGGACATTGACCGCTTTTTCCGCCAGCAGGTTCGCCGCGCGCATATAGGCAAGTTCGGATTCCCGCATGCGCGCCTGACCGGAATCGAAGATCGGAATGACGAATTCCAGCTCGGCATTGCCGGTGGTCTGCTTGTGGATTTCGCCGTCTTCCAGCTCGCGCTCGGTCCCGAAGCCGGAACGGATTTCGAGATCGGTCACGTATCGGGTGGCTTCCGTGAGCTTGAACGACCGGGCGGTCGCCTCCAGATCGAGCTTTGCCATCTGCAGATCCACGCGGCGCTGCAGCGCCTCGGCCTCGATCATGTCCCGTTTGGTAAGCGCTTTCGGAAGCGGGGGCAGGCGGTTGGGAATGGTGTATTCGATATCCGCTCCCCACAGTCCCATGAGCCGGGTCAGTTCCTCCTTGGCAAGACGGGCCTCAAGCCGCGCTCGGGCAATCTGGCCGGTCAACTCGGCGTAAAAGACCTGTTCGCGGGCCTGGCCCTCCTTGTTGAGCGAACCCGCCTCGCCGAGTTTCACGGCAAGTTCGGAGGCGGCATCCGCCGCGGTCTGCGCCTGCGCCAACTGGCCGACATTTTCCCATGCCGCCACCGCGGTAATCCAGGCGCGGCGGGTATAGGCCGCCAGTTGCAGCGTCTTCAGCGCGGCGCCTAACTGCGCCTTGCGGAAGCCGGTATCGGCGATCTCGACATTTTTCTTGAGGGTGGCCAGCGCCAGAATATTGGTGACGACGACACCCTCGATCGCCTGATAGGCCCTGAGCCCCGGGGTGCCGATCCCCGTCAGCCCGATGCCGACCCGCGGATTGACCAGCATGGTCGATTGCCATGCGGTGGCGGCGGATTCGCCGAGATCGGCATAGGCCGCCTGAAGGCCCTTGTTGTTCAGGAGCGCAACCTGCACCGCCGTCTCGACATCGAGACTTTTGGCGGCGGCCATCAGCGATTTGACGCGGGCCTGCGTCGCCTGCGCCTCGGCCCGGTTCTGCACCCAGACCGCCTGCTTGCCTGTCGCCTCCGATGTCCTGGCCGAAACATTGGTGAAACCGGCTTCACGCGACGCATATTGGGCGGCCGTGACACAGCCGCCGAGAAGAAACGGCAGGCAAAGGGTGGTCGCGATTTTCGCTCCGAGTTTGAAGGTAAGTATCGTCATGATGCGTCTCCTTTCGGAGCCTGCGCATCGTTCTGGTTACGCCAGGGCTTCGGGTCCGCCGGCGCGCGGTGCGTGTAACCCGCGACCGGGGTCTGATAGCGGATGGGGGCCGCGCCGAGCGAAGGGTTTGCCGCGTCGTCATAGGAGGCGGCGTCGTTCATCATGGATGTGGCTGTGCAGCCGCCCAGAAGCAGGGGCGCCGCAACCACAATGTAAATTGGGTTCATGGGTATTTTCCGAACAGGAGATGCAACGGCGCGGCGGCGCTAAAGCCGCTCACGCACGGTCATTGCCCAAAGGCGGGCTTTGCCTGTTCAGATATTCGGGGGGCGGTGAAGGAGCGGGGTCTGGCCCAGCGCCTTGCTGTCGTCGAGGAAGGAACGGATGCTGTTGACGACAGGTCTGCCAATGGTGTCGTGGCTGATCAGAACAGCCATGCCGAGACAGAAATCGCCGCAGCATTGCGGCTTGACGGGCTTTTTGACGCCGCCGTTCTGTTCGGCCATATCGTTGTGATCGTGACTGTCGGACATCATGGCTGAGGCGCCGTGATCCATCATGGCGGACTGATCGTGCTGCATTCCACCGGCTTCGGCAGGATGCATTGCGGCATTGACGGTGGAAACACTATAGCCAGCCAGTGACAGTATCATCACCAGTCTAAACAACAGGGCCAGCAATTTCGATGCTCGCAACATCTCACGCATGTTGCGTAGAAAAGCTGTAGTCCTGTGATTTGTCAATGGATATCCCTCATAACCATCGACGAAAACCGTTATGCCGCATTCACGCGGAGCGAGGCCGGCAAGCGGAATGGCAGGGTCTGCAGCCTGCCCGCACCTTAGGCGAAGTCGATGAAGGCTTCATCGAGAATAAGGAGCTTGCGGGCCTGCATGCGGGCATATTCCTCGTAAAAACCCTGCGAAATCCAGAGTGCGGAACGGCCGCGTCGTCCGCTCCAGCCGATGCCGCCGATCAGTTCGGCCGCCGCAAGCTTGCGGCCGATGTGGATACGCGACAGGGAAAGAGATGTCGCCAGCTGCGTCACGGTTTCCACATCGGTCAGGCGCCTGCCCTGTTCGGTCGGCCTTTCCCAGTCGATGCCGGCGATAAGGCGGTCCATCAGCAGTCCGCCGGCATCGAACCAGTTGAAGATGATGGAAAGCGGGCCGGGGCAGCGCACCTCCGGATGTGACAGAAACGCCTGCGATACGCGGGGGTGGATATGGGGAAGCATGGCCTCCGACCGCTTGATGAAACGTGATGCCCTGAAGCCCTCGTCGAGCAGATCCAGCGCCTGAAAATGCACGTCGTACCATTGGGCGAGCATCGCCAGCGCCGGGGCTGAAGGCACGACCCCATTGCCGGGCCCATTGCTGGATTGGTCTGCCGGGCGTGTCATTCCGCGTTTCAGCGCCTCTTTGAAGAAGGCATAAGCGACACTATGGCTGGCGAGCCCATGCCGAAGCGCCAGATGGCCGAAATCTTCCCGCGTCAGCGCGGCTTCTCCCTCTCCTGTTTCAGGGGCGCCACATTTCTGAAAATAGAGCGCCAGAAGCGCGTGACACAGAAGCCGGCTCTGGCGTGTCGCAAAAAGCGCGGTCATCTCGGGCGAGCCTTCGTAAAGGGCGATGAAACTTCCCGCCAGCAGACGCAGCGCCGCCGCGAAGGGTTCTTTTTGCAGCATCGCCTCTATTTCGCCGGGCGCTGGCCTGCGGCAATCGGCTGTCGCGGTCGGCAACCGGGAGATCGCAAAATCGAAAAAATTGTTCATGGGCCGCGCTCCGGGATGGGATGATCCAATCGGCCTTACAGGAGCTGAAATGGCGCGTCTTCTCATTGCGCGCAGAGGTGAAATTTTAAGCCGGCGGCATATCCGCAGCGCGGGCGTCGCCGGGCGTCATGCCATAGGTGCCGGCAAATACCCTGTAGAAAGTAGCGAGGCTGTCGAAGCCGCAGCCATAGGCGATCTGCGTGACCGGCAAGGCGGGGAATGCCAGCAGCAACCGTTTCGCTTCCTCTATCCGCATGGAGGAGAGCGTGCGGGAAAACGACAGTTCGGCACCCTCGAAAACCACATGCAATTGCCGAAGCGAAATGCCCAGTTCCCTTGCGACGGCGGCAGGGGTCAGGTTCTGCCGGGATTTTTTCCGTATCATGATGTCCTGTGCCGCATAACAGAGCCCGGTCCTGAGCGCGGCGCGAACCTCCGGCATGGCGGGCGAAAGCCGCCCGCGCGCCGTCATGGCAAGCCGGGCGATATGGGTGACATCGCGGGCGGGATCGATGAGCCTGCCGGGGTCGGCGTTCAGCGCATTGAAGAGGGCCCGGAAGGGCAGGGAGAAACTGTTGTTTTCCGCATAACGCGTCGCAAACAGGTCATCGGTGGCCTGACCGAGCATGACCTGGTAATCCACGGGGATCTTCAGCATCCTGTAGTGAAAATCCGCCTCGTTTCCCGGTATCGCATCATAGGGCAAGTCGGAATAGTTGATGGTGATATCGCCACCGCCAACCGCGTGAACCTGATTTTTACCGGCATGCAGAAAGCCGGAGCCCCTGACCTGCAGGCCGATGCAGAGGCTGTCGCCGGCAATGCGGGCAATATCGGCTTCGGTGCGGTTCACCCGGTAAGAGGAAGCACGCATCTCGGTCACCACGGCGCCGGCGACGGCGCGCGCCTGAAACGAACCCCGGAAGCTGTGGCGGAGATCCCGCGCAAGCTCGATTGTCACGCCAAACAGGCTTTTGCCGCGCACTTCGCGCCATTGGTCGAAGCGGTGTTCGGGCAGAAAATCGTCGGTTGCGAAGCGGACTATGGTGTTCGTGGCTTGATCCTCCCCGACGATCCCTGCGGCCTATTTTTCCGTTGCGCGAAATCGAAGATGAACGAGCGGATAGGGTCGCCCCTGTCCGTCGAGATCGGAGCGTCCCGTCGGTTCGAATCCCAGCCGGCGGTAAAAACCAATGGCCCCGGCGTTCTGTTCGTTGACGTCCGTGGTTAGTGCGGGGTGGAGCGCAAGCGCCCGCTGAACCAGAACCTTGCCGATGCCCTGGCCGTGATGGTCCGGATCGATGAAAAGCGCCTCCATGTGCCCTTCATGCAGAAACATGAAACCGAGGGGGCGGTCAGAAACATCGACCGCCAGCGTGAGCGGCGCCTGCGGCAGAAAGGCTTCGACTTCCTCCCCGATCGCGACGCGATCCGCCGGCAGAAGGAACCCGTGGGTGGCGTCGACTGCTTTGCTCCATATCTCGAGGATGCGGGAAGCGTCGCGGCTCTCGGAGGGACGAAGTGTGATCATGCCTCACCCTTAGCAAGGGCGGAGTTTTCACGCCATGGGCCGACCCGATCTTTTCCGTCAGCGCGTGCGTATTCAATGAATTTCAGCGTTTAAAGCCGGCGATTCCGATCCTCGCATATGTCGCCATCTCTCCTGCCGAAAATTTTTCTCGAAAAAAGTGCTTGCAAAAAGCGGCCGTAAAAAAATAGATAAAAAGAACTTCTATCTATTTATTTTGAGGGAAAGATCGACAGATGGACCAGATAGTCACGCAAATCGATAGAAATCCAGCTCCGATTGCGGGCTTCGGCAATGACTTGTCGCTTGAAGAAGCCAAAATTATCTATAATTTACCTTTTAACGATCTTCTGTTCCGCGCTCAACAGGTGCATCGCTGTCATTTCGATCCCAATGCCATCCAGATGAGCCGGCTCTTATCCATCAAGACCGGCGGCTGCCCGGAGGATTGCAGCTATTGCAGCCAGTCCGCCCGCAACCCCACCGGCATTAAGGCCTCCAAACTCATGGAAGTGGAGCGGGTGCTGGCTGAGGCGCGCAAGGCGAAGGAGGGCGGCGCGACGCGTTATTGCATGGGTGCTGCCTGGCGCAATCCCAAGGAGCGCGACATGGAGGCCGTGGTGGCCATGGTCGAGGGCGTGAAGGCGCTCGGCATGGAAACCTGCATGACGCTCGGCATGTTGACGCCGGAGCAATCCGAACGGCTGGCCGATGCCGGTCTCGACTACTACAACCACAACGTCGACACTTCCGAGCGGTTCTATTCGCAGATCATCACCACCCGCACCTTCGAGGACCGGCTGGAAACGCTCGCCAATGTCCGCGATGCCGGCATCAAAGTCTGCGCCGGCGGCATTCTCGGCATGGGGGAAACGGTGGAAGACCGGATCTCGATGCTGGTGACGCTTGCCAACCTGCCGGTGCCGCCGGAAAGCGTGCCGATCAACATGCTGATCCCGATCCCCGGCTCGAAGCTGGCCAAGGCCGATCCCGTCGATCCGATCGATTTCGTCCGTACCATCGCGCTGGCGCGCATCCTCATGCCGCGTTCGCATGTGCGGCTTTCGGCCGGGCGCACGGAGATGAGCGATGAGACGCAGGCGCTCTGTTTCCTGGCCGGCGCCAACTCCATCTTCATCGGCGAAACCCTGCTGACGGCGGATAATCCGGGTGAGGACCACGACACGGCGCTTTTCCGCCGTCTTGGCCTGAAGCCGATGGAACTGCAGTCCACGGAATTGCAGTCTGGGGAGGCGGGAGGGTGCCGGTGACCCTCGCGGCCCTCTCTCCCTATGAGGCGAAGCTTGCAGGCCTGGAGCGCAAATCGCGGCTGCGCGCGCTCGCTCCTCAACAGGGGATCGATTTCACCTCCAATGACTATCTTGGCCTTGCCGATTCACCCCGGCTGAAGGCGGCATTTGCCGACGCCATCGGAAGGGGCGTGCCGGTGGGGGCCGGCGGCTCGCGGCTGCTGCGTGGCAACCACCGCGAACATGAGGCGCTGGAAGCGGAAGCAGCGGCATTTTTCCGAGCGGAAAAAGCGATCTATTTCGGCAGCGGTTTTGCCGCCAATGTCGCGCTGTTCTCCACATTGCCGCTGCGGGAAGACCTCGTTCTTCACGACGCCCTGATCCATGCCAGCGTCCATGACGGTATTGCGGCCGGCAAGGCGAAGGCGATTGCCGTGCCGCATAATCAGATCGAGGCATTCGAACGGGAAATTATCCGCTGGCGGCAGGAGGGTGGCCGGGGCCGACCGTGGATCGCCATCGAAAGCCTTTATTCCATGGATGGCGACCGAGCGCCCCTTTCGGCCCTGGCTGATCTTGCCGGGCAACACGGAGGCTTCCTTGTCGTCGATGAGGCCCATGCCACCGGTGTTTTCGGCCCCGGCGGGCGTGGCCTTGCCGCGGAGCTGGAAGGCAGGGGCAATGTGGTGGCATTGCACACCTGCGGCAAGGCGCTCGGTCTTTCCGGCGCGCTTTTGAGCCTGCCGGCGGTGCTTGCCGATTACCTCGTTAACCGCGCCCGCGGTTTCATCTATTCGACTGCGCCTTCGCCGCTGATGGCGGCGGCGGTGCGGGAAGCCCTGCGCATCGTCGCC
Organism: Agrobacterium sp. LR_9; assembly: GCF_041954855.1. NCBI lineage: Bacteria > Pseudomonadati > Pseudomonadota > Alphaproteobacteria > Hyphomicrobiales > Rhizobiaceae > Agrobacterium > Agrobacterium sp. LR_9. The sequence continues at coordinate 74,632 of NZ_JAVAYA010000013.1, read as the reverse complement.
GGTGAACCATGGCGACGCCTGCGGCTGGCGGAGCTGGTAAATTTTGCCGGCGAAGAGCTTCGCGCCCGGCTCGGCGTCGCGCCCAGCGGCTCCCAGATATTACCAGTGATGATCGGTGACAATGCCCGTTCGCTTCGTATCGCTGCACATCTGCGGGAGGGCGGTTTCGATGTACGCGCGATCCGCCCGCCGACGGTGCCGGAGGGCACGGCGCGCCTGCGTATCGCCATCACGCTCAATGTGGATGAGAGCCAGATCGCCGATATGATCGGGCTGCTTGTCCTTTCGCTGGGGGAGGAGCGCAGATGAGCCCTCGTTTCGTCATCTCCGGCACCGATACGGGCATCGGCAAGACGGTTTTTTCCGCAGCGCTGACCCATGCCCTGCAGGCTTGTTACTGGAAACCCGTGCAATCCGGGCTTGAGGAAGAAACAGACAGTGAGACGGTGGAGCGGCTGGGTGGCGTGCCGCGCGGGCGCATCCTACCGGAGGCCTATCGCCTGAAAATGCCGGCTTCGCCGCATCTGTCGGCCCGCCTCGAAAATGTAACGATCGACCCCACGCTGCTGCTGCCGCCGCAAACGGATGGACCGCTGGTGATCGAGGGCGCGGGTGGGCTTCTGGTGCCGCTGACGGACACGGTGCTCTTCGCCGATATCTTCGCCCGCTGGCAAATTCCGCTTGTGCTGTGCGCAAGAACGTCGCTTGGCACCATCAACCACACGCTGCTCTCGCTCGAGGCGTTGCGGCACCGCGCCATTCCCGTGCAGGGCGTGGTCTTCATCGGCGATGAGAACCGGGAAAATGAGCGCGTCATCGCCAATATCGGCGCCATTCGCCTGCTCGGCCGTCTGCCGCGCCTGCCGGAGATGACATCAGAGGCGCTGCATCGGGCATTTGCCCGACACTTCAATCTCGCTGATTTTCTGGAGGCGCCGGCATGAGCCGTTCCCCTGTCTGGCATCCCTTCACCCAGCATGGGCTGGAACCGCCGATGAAACGCGTCGTATCAGCGGAAGGCGCATTTCTCGTCGATGAGGACGGCGATCGCCTGTTCGACGCCATTTCCTCCTGGTGGGTCATCACCCACGGGCACCGGCATCCGGCGATCATGGCGGCCATCCGCGCCGCGACAGAGGCCTTCGATCAAGTCATTTTCGCCGAGTTCTCCCATGAACCTGCCGAAACGCTGGCGCGCGGGCTGATCGAGCTTGCGCCAGCTGGGCTAAGCCATGTGTTTTATTCCGATAGCGGCTCGACGGCGGTTGAGGTGGCGCTGAAAATGGCGCTGGGATATTTCCACAATCGCGGAGAAAAGCGCGACCGTATCGTGGTGATGGAGCACGGCTATCACGGCGACACTATCGGCACCATGTCGACCGGTGAGCGCGGTGCCTTCAATGCCGCTTACGAACCGCTGCTCTTCGGCGTTGGCCGGCTGGCTTTTCCGGAAGCGGGCGGTGAACAGCACACGCTGGACATGTTCGAAGACTTCTGCCGTTCAGGCCGCATCGCCGCCCTGTTGGTCGAGCCGCTGGTGCTCGGGGCGGGCGGCATGAGGATTTACGGCGCGGATGTTCTGGCCGGGCTGAAACAGATCGCCGAACGCCATGGCTGCCTCTTTATTGCAGACGAGGTGATGACGGGCTGGGGCAGAACCGGAACCATGTTCGCCTGCGAACAGGCCGGCATTTCACCGGATATTCTCTGCATCTCCAAGGGCCTGACCGGCGGCTCCCTGCCGCTGGCGGCAACGCTGTGCAGTGCGGAGATTTTCGACGCGCATTTTTCGACGGATCGTCGCAAGACCTTTTTCCATTCCAGTTCCTATACGGCCAATCCGATTGCCTGCGCCGCGGCCGTCGCCAATCTTCAGGTCTGGCGGGATGAGCCCGTGCTTCAGCGCATCGGGCAATTGCAACGGGTGCTGCGCGACAATCTCCGGCGGTTTGCGGATGACCGGCGTTTCACCGGCATCCGGCAGATGGGGACCATCGCGGCCCTCGATCTCGTGGTGCCCGCCGGCGGGTATCTCGCCGAGGCGGGGCCGCGCATGCGGCAATTGTTCCGCGAGCGCGGGTTCGTCATCCGCCCGCTCGGCAATGTGCTTTACCTGATGCCGCCCTATTGTTCGACGGCGGAAGATCTGGCCAGCGCCTTTGACGCAATCGATGACGTGGCCGGGATCGTCACTGAAACCGCTCCGCTAAAATCGCGCGCGCTCGGCATCGCGTGAAAACGGGGTGTGGCCATGTTCAGCCTGTTCCAGAACCGTTTCCGAAAGTCCTGACAATGCAGACCCGTTCTTCCCGCATGGCCGGTTTTGGTCATGCCGTTCCGTCACGATGCGTCGACAATGCCGAGATAGAGACCAGTCTCGGGCTGGAAGCCGGCTGGATCGAGCGGCGCACCGGCATCCGCACGCGTTATTGGGCGCAAGAGGGCGACACTCTGAGCGGCCTTGCCGCGAGCGCCGGCCGCATGGCGCTGGAAGACGCCGAAATCGGCTCCGACGACATTGCTCTGACGCTGCTTGCGACTTCCACGCCGGATCACCTCTTGCCGCCCTCGGCGCCGCTGCTCGCCCACAGGCTGGGCCTTGCCCGATCCGGCGCGATCGATCTCGCCGGGGCCTGTTCCGGCTTTCTTTATGCGCTCACCCTTGCGGATGGCTTTGTCCGCGCCCACGGCCGCGCCGTCCTCATCGTTGCCGCCAATATATTGAGCCGCCGTATCAATCCGGCGGAAAGGGCAAGCGCGGTCCTGTTCGCCGATGCCGCCGGCGCCGTCGTCCTCAAGCCCTGCCGCGAGGCGCAGCGTGGGCTTTTGTCAGCCGATCTCGTTGCGGATGGCGACGGTTACGATCTGATCCAGATAGCGGCGGGAGGCAGCAGCCAGCCCTTCTCTGCCGATACATCCACTGAGGAGGTGCTGATGACGATGCGTGACGGCCGCGAAGTCTTCTCCCGTGCCGTGGCGCTGATGACCGCGACCTCGCAGCGGGTGCTGCATCAAGCCGGAATGACAGCAACCGATATCGACCGTTTCGTGCCCCATCAGGCCAATGCCCGCATGTTCGACGCCGTCTGTGGCAATCTCGGCATTGACAGGCAAAAGACGGTTCGCACCATAGAAAGCTTCGGCAATTCCTCCGCCGCAACCATTCCGCTTTCGCTCTCCGTCACCAATGCCGAAAGGCCTCTCGCGGAAGGCGAAATCCTGCTTCTGACGGCCGCCGGTGCTGGTATGACGGGTGGAGCGGTGGTTTATCGCGGGTGAACGATGCCGGGCACGGGATGTCGCGATGCCATGCGATATTCAAAACTCAAGAAGCTGATTTTATTTGGAGAAATTTGGCTGGGGAACCTGGATTCGAACCAAGATCGACGGAGTCAGAGTCCGCTGTTCTACCATTGAACTATTCCCCAAAAGCTTTAAAGCGCGTGGCGCGTTCGCTTTGGTGGGTCGTCATATAGATGATTTATTCCGGGGCGCAAGTCGAAAAAATCGAAAAATGCGTTTTATCCCTGTTTTGCGTTTTGCTCCTCGGTTCAGAGCCGTGCCCGGGTGGAGCGTGGGGTGGAGAGCAAAAGGCTGGTCTCGCTGCCGGTGATGCCGGGCACCAGGCGGATGCGGCGCAGTACCGCGTCGAAATCGCTGAGCGTGGCGGCGTTGAGTTCCACGATCAGGTCCCAGCGGCCGTTGGTGCTGTGGATTTCAGAGATTTCCGGAAAACCGCCAAGGGTGCGGATGACGCGGTCCGTCACATGGCCTTCAATCTCGATCATCATGATGCCGCGGATCGCGGCCTCCACCGCATCGGCGCGCAAAATGACGGTGTAACCGATGATGGTGCCGTCGTTCTCCATTCTTTCGATGCGTGAGCGCACCGTGGCGCGCGAGGTTTCCGTCTCGATTGCGAGATCGGAAATGCTGCGCCTGCCATTGTGTCGCAAAAGGGTGATGAGCCGTTCGTCGAGATTATCCATGATGACCAATTCGGTAAATCAATTTTACCGGATCGATAGCTTATTTCGATAATATTGCCAATATTTGATGTTCATTTCGCCAGATCACTGTGGTGAACTGGTCTTGTTGGCAGGAAAGCGAGGATGGGAATGGAAATCAGGTTGATCGGTGCGCCGCTGCAGATCGGGGCCGGGCAATTGGGATGCGAGATGGGGCCGAGCGCCTATCGCGTCGCGGGACTTGCTCATGCCCTTGAAGAACTGGGGCACCGCGTTGTCGATACCGGCAATGTGACGCCGGCGACCTTCCGCGAATTTAACCATCCCAATCCCGCTGTGCATCATCTGTCTGAAACCGTGGCCTGGACCGAGGCGCTGACGGAGGCTGCCTATCGTGAAAGCGTGGATGCCGTGCCGATCTTTCTCGGCGGCGACCATGCGATTTCCGCGGGGACGGTCGCCGGCATGGCGCGCCGGGTGGCAGAGACCGGCCGGCCGTTTTTCGTGCTCTGGCTCGATGCCCATACCGATTATCATACGCTTGAGACGACGCGCAGCGGCAATCTGCACGGCACGCCGGTCGCCTATTTCAGTGGGCGAGAGGGATTTGCCGGTTATTTCCCGCCGCTTTCCCATGCGGTTCCGGAAGACAATATCGGCATGATCGGCATCCGCAGCGTGGATCCGGCCGAAAGGGCCGCACTGGAAAAGAGCGGCATCACCGTGCACGACATGCGCTCGATAGACGAGCATGGCGTCGCCGTTCTGCTGCGGGCGTTTCTGGCGCGGGTTCAGGCGGCAAACGGGCTTTTGCATGTCAGTCTCGATGTCGATTTTCTCGAGCCGTCCATCGCGCCGGCCGTCGGCACCACGGTTCCGGGCGGTGCGACGTTCCGCGAGGCGCATCTGGTCATGGAAATGCTGCATGATAGCGGGCTGGTCTGCAGTCTCGATCTGGTGGAGCTTAACCCGTTTCTCGACGAGCGCGGCAGAACCGCGACGCTGATGGTGGATCTCGCCACCAGCCTGATGGGCAAGCGGGTCATGGACCGCCCGACACGGGCCGGCTGAAAGGAATGATGCGATGAACGTGATACCGAACCTCAATATCGTGCCCTTCGTCAGCGTCGATCACATGATGAAACTCGTGCTGCGCGTCGGCATCGATACGTTCCTGCGCGAGCTTGCCGAGGCGGTGGAAGAGGATTTCCGCCGTTGGGAAAGCTTCGACAAGACGCCGCGCATCGCCTCGCATTCGAAGGAAGGCGTCATTGAACTTATGCCGACCAGCGATGGCACGCTTTACGGCTTCAAATATGTCAACGGTCATCCGAAGAACATGAAGGAAGGCCGCCAGACGGTGACGGCTTTCGGCGTGCTTTCCGATGTCGGCAATGGTTATCCGCTGCTTCTGACCGAGATGACCATCCTGACGGCGCTGCGCACCGCCGCAACATCGGCCGTCGCGGCGAAATATCTCGCCCGCAAAAATTCCTGCTCCATGGCCATCATCGGCAATGGCGCGCAGAGCGAATTCCAGGCGCGCGCCTTCAAGGCGATTCTCGGCATAGACACGCTGCGACTATTCGATATCGACCCGTCCGCCAGCGAAAAATGCGCCCGCAATCTCGCGGGGCAGGGTTTTGCCATCAAGATCTGTGAAAGCGCACAGGAAGCGGTCGAAGGGGCGGATATCATCACCACCGTCACCGCCGACAAGCAATATGCGACGATCCTGACCGACAACATGGTTGGGCCCGGCATTCACATCAACGCGGTTGGCGGCGATTGCCCCGGCAAGACGGAGTTGCACCGGGATATTCTGCTTCGATCCGATATTTTCGTCGAATATCCGCCGCAGACGCGCATTGAAGGTGAAATCCAGCAATTGCCGGCGGATTATCCCGTCACCGAGCTTTGGCAGGTCATAACCGGTGAAAAGCAGGGGCGGGCAAGCGACCGGCAGATCACGCTGTTCGACAGCGTCGGCTTCGCGACGGAAGATTTTTCGGCTCTGCGTTACGTGCGCTCGAAGCTGCCATCCACCGGGCTTTATACGGAGCTCGATCTGCTGGCCGACCCGGATGAGCCGCGTGACCTGTTCGGTATGCTGCTGCGGTGTGAGGCGGCTCTCGTCTAGGGTCTTCTGCCTATTTCGTCTCCCGGCGGTTCTTGCGGGAAACCACATGCTCACGCCAGATAGTGAAGAGGCCGGCGGCAATGACGATCGCCGCACCGATGACCATGTTGGACGTCACTACCTCGCCATAGACGGTGACGCCGATGATGGAGACGAGCACCAGCTGATAATAGGAAAAGGGCTGCACTGAGGCCGCATCCGCCAGTTCGAACGCCTTTATCAGGCAATAATGGCCGCTCATGCCGGTAATGCACAGCGCCAGCATCCAGCCCCAATCCTGCGGCTCGATGCTGACCCAATAAAACGGACCGACCAGCGTCAGGGCCGCTGCACCGGCCACGCCGGTGTAGAAGAAGCTTGTCATCGACGAATCGCTTTTGCTGCCGAGGCGGGTCAGGACGCTATAGAGAGCCAGCATGAAGGTCGCCACGAAGGTGATCATCAGCCGGTTGTCGAAACCGTCTCCCTCCGGCTTGAGGATGACGAGAACGCCGATGAAGCCGACAAAAATGGCGCTCCAGCGCCGCCAGCCCACATGCTCTCCCAGCAAAGGCATGGACAGCGCCGCAACGATCAGCGGTGCGGAGGCAAGGATGGAATGGCTGTGCGCCAGCCCGACGACGGCGAAAGAAAAGATCGAAATGACGATCTGTACGGCGAGAAGCACGCCGCGGCCGATCTGCAGCCAGGGACGGTTGGCCATGACGGCGCCCCGAATGCCGCCCGCCGACCTTGCGGCCATCAAAAGAACGAAGACGGCAAAGGCCCAGTATCGCAGCATGGCGATAAAAACCGGCGGATAGGCGCTGCCCAGATGTTTCGATATGCCATCCTGCGCCGCAAAGATCGTGAAAGCGACAAGCGCATAAAGAAAGCCGGTCCTGGGTGATGGCATGAAAAAACCGCTATCCGACTGCCGCCGGCAAAAGAGTATTCGGGGTGAATGAGGTGGGTAACAGCCATATGTTACGGCCGTACCTTGTCAGACAACCTTATTTTCCGAATAGCTGCCATGCAAGTGTGGAAGCTGCGTTTTAAAGGGGCGATTGCTGGAGCATGCTTTTGCTGCATTCTCTCCTCATCCCTGTGCCTGTCACAGGGATTCAGCCAGCCCAAGTCATTGGGCTGAAAGGAGTTTTTCTCGCCGTGCAGACGCGCGTCGGCTGGATTCCTGTGACGAGCACAGGAATGAGGGCGGTGGGCACGCCGCTCCGCAGGTCGGCGTAGAGCTAGTATGATGTGAGCCTGCTGCCGAGGGCTTTGGGACAGGCAGGGCTGTCCGCCGTCAACAATTGCGCGGCGGACAGAAGGTTCAGCAAGACGCTCAGCGTCCCGGTTGTGGCTTCAGCCGAGCTTCACGGCCGTCTTCGAGGTCGCGGATTTCAGTGCGGCATCGGCCAGTTTCAGCGCGATCAGACCGTCCTTGATGGAGGGCGACGGCGCGACGTTGTTTTCGATGCTGTCGATAAAGGCGGTGATTTCCGCGGCATAGGCGGCCGTATAACGCGTCATGAAGAAATCATGCAGCGGCGGGCGGGTGTAGCCGTCCGCATTGGCGATCTCGATGGAAACAGGACGCTGGTTTTCGGCCGCGGCCGAACCGAGCGAACCGTGCACTTCGATGCGCTGGTCGTAACCATAGGTCGCGCGGCGGGAATTCGAAATGATCGCCTGTCTGCCGCTTTTTGTCGTCAGGATGATGCTGGCGCTGTCGAAATCACCCAGCGCGCCGATCTCCGGATTGACGAGGACGGAACCGGTGGCAAACACGCTTTCCACTTCCTCGCCGAGCAGGAAACGGGCCATATCGAAATCATGAATGGTCATGTCGCGGAAAATGCCGCCGGAGACCTTGATATATTCGGCCGGCGGCGGGCCGGGGTCGCGGCTGGTGATGGTCACCATTTCCACCTTGCCGATGCGGCCATCGTCGATTGCCTTGTGAACGGCCTGGAAATGCGGGTCGAAACGGCGGTTGAAACCGAGCATCACCTTCGCGCCGGTTTCCTCGACCACCTTGGCGCAGGCTTCCGCGCGGGCGACATCGAGATCGACGGGCTTTTCGCAGAAGATCGCCTTGCCAGCGCGGGCGAAACGCTCGATCAGGTCGGCATGGGTGTTGGTCGGGGTGCAGATGATGACGGCGTCGATCGTCTGGTCGGCCAAAACCTCATCGATCGTGCTGACCTTGCACTGCGCCTCGCGGGCGATTGCTTCCGCAGCACCGGCCATGGCGTCCACAACGGCCACCAGCTGCGCACGGCTGTCGGTGGTGATCGCCTTGGCGTGGACCTTGCCGATCCGTCCAGCGCCGAGCAGTGCCAATTTCGTAACCATCTTTCCTCCGGTTTCTCACACCCGTCCCTCACTCCCGGAAAGACAGAATATGAATGCAAGCAATGTTTCGATATGGAATATATGTTCCATTTTGCTAGATCGACATCGCAGACGTGTCAAGCGTTTTGACGATGATCCAGACGGCCGAAATCGCTCTTCGGGAAGGTCATGCGGCGCGGATGGCCGGTGTCGTTAAAAGCCCTTCGCGATAATCAATCAGCCGAAGCTGTCAGGGCCGAATTGTGGGGCAAGGCATATACTTCGACCGGAGTTTCGAGGCCGCGCAGCAGCCACGGACCGAGATTTTCCAGCTTTCCCTGATATCCGGCCATGCGCACGAATTCCTCGGAGAAAAGCACATTGCGCCCCGTCTCCTTGGTCAGCGTTTCCAGCCGCGAGGCGATATTGACGGCGGGGCCGATGACGGTGAAATCGAGGCGGGTTTTCGAGCCGATATTGCCATACATGACATCGCCGACATGCACGCCGATGCCATAACCCAGGGGATCGTGGCCCTTGCGGCAATTGATTTCATTCAGCGCGACGAGGCTCTTCTGGGCGCTGGCGATGGCTTTCAGCAGGTTTTCGCAGGCCTGCGGGTTGCTGAGCGGGAAAATCGCCAGCAGCCCGTCGCCCATGAATTTCAGGATTTCGCCGCCGAATTCCTCGATGGGATCGCACATGGCGTCGAAATAACCGTTGAGAAGCTCAATGACATCGTCACGCGGCCAAAGGTCGGAAATATGGGTGAAATTGCGCAGGTCGCAGATCAGGATCGCCGCACCCACCGTCATGCCGCTGCCGCGCGTGGTCGCGCCATTGAGGATCTTTTCGCCCGCATGCGGCCCCACATAGGTCTCCAGAAGGGTGCGCGTCATGCGGTTCTTCAAGCGTATTTCGCTGACGAGCGCCAGCGCCGGAAGCAGGTTTTTCAAGGCGAGGATTTCGCTGTCGGAAAAACCGCCGGGCCGGTCGCTGGAGAAGCTGGCGACATGGCGCTTGCCGAAGGTGTGCTCGATCGGCCAGGCGCAATAATCCGTCAGCCCCTCGGCCCGCAGGTCTTCGTAGATCGTATAGCCGGGCTCATCGATGTCCTCTCCGTTCAGCCGGTGGCGGACTTCGGTGGCGCCCTGGTGAATGTCGTTGATAGGGCTGTTCAGATATTCGGGCGTATTTTCAGACCCATAGCCATAGGTGGCGATTTCGGCGGAGGACAGGCCGGCTTTCCACAGAATGCGCGCGCCAAGCCATTGCGGATGGCGAATGCGGAAAGCGAGCACGCCCCGCGCCACGGAAATTCCGCTCGCCCGCAGCCTGTTGCAGAGCTCGACGAATATCTCGTCGATAAAGCGTTCGTCCTTGGTGCCGGTGATCAACCAGTCGAGAATTTCCGTCTTTTCCGCTGGCCACAATTCATCCAATGCTGAAGAAACCCGTTCTTCGGTGTCGAGACTTAGTGTCATGGCAGGATTCCGGAGGTTGTTGCTGCTCTCGCACAAGCGGGGCGCATGTCGCAATCGGCCAACATGGTCGCTCGTGAACCCCATGTGGTGCCGGATAACGAAAATGTTAAGAGAGGGGCGCGGAAAATGTTCCGGAAGGGATAGGCGGCATCAGGCCACGCGCGCCGCCCGGATGTTCCCGGGAACATCGTCCCCGGCGGCGCTGAGATTTTTGATGATCGCTAAGGCGGATCAGATAACGGTTTCGACAGGAATATGAAGGGCTGCGGCAACGCGTCTGATGCGCAGCGGATCGCTGTCCGTGCCGTCTTCGAGCGCGCGTATTTCGCTGGTCGTCAGGCCGCAGGTCACGGCAAGCTGTTCGACCGTATATCCGGCGAGATTGCGCGCGGTGAGAACCTTTTTGGCAAAAGGAGCATCGGTTTCGTGATCGGAATCGGGTTGTGAGATTGAAATTGTCATTATTGCATCTCCCTCAGAATGGACACTTAAATGCGGGCGGCAAAGAAAAGTTGCCGGGCCGAATGCGACCGCGTTGCCGGAGAAGAAAATCGGTGCTGCAACGCAGCGAGGAACATAGCGGCTTCGTCGACCTACGCAATAGTTAAATTTTGTTAAGATTCGTGATCGCTGCATCCCTGCGGCACCTCTTTGCCGGAAAAAGGCCGCGATACCGCCGTTTTTCGGGGCTCTTGCGAGGGGCGGGAGCGGCTTTCGCTACAGCATGCCCCAGGCGCGAAACCGGCCGCGACCGGTCACTTCCCGCAGTTCCAGCTGGTTAGCGAGCCCGATCGCGCCCTGCGGTGTGGTGCCGAGTTCCCTGACGATCATCGCCGCCGAAACCACCGGTCGGGAGACGACAAGTTCCACGAGTTCCGGCAGGCGCGAGGAGGACCGCCGGCCGGCCAGCTTGCGCATCATGCGTTCTCGCGCATGGGCCAGCCGGTCATGTTCCTTCATGCCGGCCTGCGCCGCTTCGTAAAAGCTGTCGAGAAGTGCGAGAACGCGCTGTGTCTGGTTTCGGGCGTGCCGACGCTCCCGCGGGACCGCGCGGAGACCGGCGCTGAGGGCCGGCAGGTGATCGGGCGTGACGGCGCCGTCGCGCAGAAAGGCGGAGGCCAGAAGCCGGCCGAGCCAGGAGCTGCGTTGCAGCACCTCGATCATGTTCCAGGCGTCGAGAAGGATGGCGGTGCGAAGAATCGCCGGCAGTTCCTCCGTCCGCGCATGGACGTTCCACCATTCTTTCAGCCGCTCATCCTCGTCCCAGTCGGGTTCGTTGATGATCGCATGGCTTTCCTCCCTGTGCATTGGCGGAAGCGCGCTACCGGTGGTGATCGCGTCGAGCGTTGCGGCGCTTCGCGCCAGAAGCGCATCGAGCTCGGAAAAAGCGCCATCCAGCGATGTTTCCTCCTCCTCAGCGTCGGTGTCTTCATCGCGGGCGTGGTCGAGCGTTTGTCTGGGAGGCGCTGGCTCTTCGGCAAGTGCCGCCTTGCCGCGTAGCCTCGAGAGGCCAGGCGCGGTAAAGGCCCAGCCGGGGGCATTGGAAAAGATCAGTCGTCTCGAGCGGAGAATCCGGTGCGCCGCCGTCATTTCATGGGTTGGCGCGCGCACATCCATATGCGCGTCATGCAGCACCAGATCTTCCATGTGAACGAGTTCGCCATCCACCCACATGGAGGAAATCGCATCGGTGAAATCCTGTCTTTCGATGAAGCCGTGTTTCATCGGTGACCGGTCGATCCGCTCGTCCAGCCGCGCCAGCGCCTCGCCGGCACGGGCGGCGGCAATGAGAAGCTTTTCGATCTGAACGTCCGATATATCGTAAATCATTGATATTTTTTAGTTTGAGCGCGGGCGGCTTACAAGGCGGATCACAGGTGGGCGGGTTTGGCTGGTTTTTCGGCAATATTGCGATGCGGTATAAACTTGCGCACTGCAACATGACGGGTATATACCCCCACCGAGAGCGACAAATTATCACACCTTCCGTTCGCCCTTCCATCTCCAGACGAAGATGAATTGGAGTTTACCCGTGAATATTATGGCAAATGGTCCCGCCACCGCGCCGGACCAGAAAACCCGTTTGAAATCCATTATCGGCGGATCGGCGGGCAACCTCGTCGAATGGTACGACTGGTACGTTTATTCGGCCTTCACCCTTTATTTCGCGCCGGTATTTTTCCCTTCCGGAAACCAGACCGCCGAACTTTTGAGCGCAGCCGCCGTTTTCGCCGTCGGATTTCTGATGCGGCCCATCGGGGCCTGGTTCATGGGCACCTATGCCGACCGCAAGGGCCGCAAGGCCGGTCTCACCTTATCCGTCACGCTGATGTGCCTCGGCTCGCTGCTGATCGCGATTACGCCAGGCCATGAGGCGATCGGCATTGCCGCGCCGGCCATTCTGGTTTTCGCAAGGCTTCTGCAGGGCATCAGCGTCGGCGGCGAATATGGCGCCAGCGCAACCTATCTCAGCGAAATGGCCGGCAAGAACCGCCGCGGTTTCTTCTCCAGTTTCCAGTATGTGACGCTTATTTCCGGTCAGCTTCTGGCGCTGGCGGTGCTTCTGGTACTGCAGCGGGTTCTGACGCCGGAACAGCTCGGCTCCTGGGGCTGGCGCATTCCCTTCTTCATTGGCGGCCTTCTGGCGATTGCGGTGTTTTATATCCGCCGCGGCCTTGTCGAGACGCAGTCCTTCGAAAATGCCAAGACCGGCGCTGCCGACAAGCCGAAGTCCAGCGGATGGGCGCTGTTCAAGCACTATCCAAGGGAAGCGCTGATGGTCATGGCGCTCACCTCCGGCGGCACGCTCGCCTTTTATGCCTATACGACCTATCTGCAGAAATTCCTCGTCAACACCTCCGGCTTCAGCAAGGAAAGCGCCACGGAAATCACCACGGCAGCGCTCTTCGTCTTCATGCTGTGCCAGCCGATTGCCGGCGCGCTGTCCGACAGGATCGGCCGCAAGCCGCTGATGGTCGGCTTCGGTATTCTCGGAACGCTGTTCACCTATGCGATCTTCAGCACGCTTTCGACGACGACCGATCCCATCATGGCTTTCGCCCTCGTGCTGGTCGGCCTGTTGATCGTTACCGGCTATACCTCTATCAATGCGGTGGTGAAGGCGGAAATGTTCCCCGCCCATATTCGCGCGCTCGGTGTGGCTCTGCCCTATGCGCTGGCGAACACCATATTCGGCGGAACGGCGGAATTCGTGGCCCTGAAATTCAAGCAGATCGGCCACGAAAACTGGTTCTTCTGGTATGTGACGATCATGATCGCCCTGTCGCTGGTGGTTTATGTGAAGATGCGCGATACGCGGGCTCACAGCCATATCCACGAGGATTGAGCGACCACCATCCAGACCGGAAAAAGCCCCGTCCTTCCGGCAGGGCTTTTTCTTTTTAGCATTCAGGCGGCTTCGGCGGGAAGGACGATGCGGGCCTCAAAACCGTCCTGCCGGCCCGGCGCCGGCGAGGAAAGCACCAGCTCTCCGCCGGCCTGCTCCACCAGGCTCTTGACGATGGCAAGGCCAAGCCCGGTTCCGTCCGCCGTGGTCTGGCCCCTGGTAAAACGCGTCGTCAGCTTGGGCAGGAGCGCCGCGTCGATCGCCGCCCCGGAATTGACGATGCGGATCGTGCCGTCCGCTTCGGCGACGACCTGCACCGGGCTTTCCGCCGGGCTGTGGATCAGCGCATTTTCGAGGAGGTTACGGATGATGATGCCGAAGGCATCCGGGCCGATCCTGCAGGACAGGCCGCCTTCACAGCGATTGGTGAAGCGGATGCGGGATGAACCGATGGCCGTTCTCATCATGTCGTCGATAATGAGTTCGAGAACGGGAATGAGATCGTTTGCCGTGTCGGTGACCCCGATCCTCGCCTCCGCGCGCGACATCTGAAGCAGTTTTTCGGCCAGGTGGGCGAGATGCTGCAGGGATTTTTCGATGTTTTCCACGCGCGGTGCAAGCTCCGGCGGAATGTCGGCATGCAGCCGCTGCGCCTGCGCCAGTGCGCCGGCAATCGGCGTGCGCAATTCATGGGCGCTGTTGGCGGTGAATTCCCGTTCCGCCTCGATTGCCGATCGCAATCGTCCGAGCAGCAGATTGACCGAACGGGCAATGGGATGGAGTTCACCCGGAAAGGGTTGCGTCGGCAGCGGCGCGAGATTGCCGCCGTCCTTTTTGCCGATGTCGTCGCGCAGGGTCTGTATCGGTCGCAGCGTTCTGCGCACCACGACAATGACGGCGAAAATGCTGGCGGGAATGAGGATGAGAACGGGGAGAAGCAGCGCGGTGCCCGCCTCTTCGATCGCCTCGCGGCGATTGGCGAAGGCATCGGCGACCTGCAGGAAATAATTGCCGTCCGGTGTCGCAACCGTAAAGATGCGTTGGGTCGGGGTTTCGGAAAAGCCGGGTTCGAGCGAGACCTCGAAAGGTTCGGTGGAACTGTCATGCGAATGCAGCACCACCTGTCCTTCCCGGTCGCGGACCTGATAGGTCAGATATTCCGCCCGTTCCGACGTCCGGTTGAGCTTTTGCGCGGCAGGCGCGGTGTTGTTTTCCCTCAGGTCGTCCACCAATAGCGGCAGCAGTCTTTCGGCGGTTTCCTCAACGCCGGCGTCGAAAATTTCGGCGAACTCATCCTGCATCACCATGACGCCCAGCCCGCAGGCGAGAAGCCAGGATATGGCGACAACGCTGGTCAGCGCCGTCACGAGCTTGCGGGTCATGCTGGTCGGTCTGGCCATTTCTGCCTGCTTGTAATTCTGACTATCGAATGGTGTAGCCGACGCCGCGCACGGTTTCGACGCGGTCATGGCCGATTTTCTTGCGCAGTCGGCTGATATAGACCTCGACCGTGTTGCTTTCTATTTCCGCGCCGAATTCATAAAGCGTGTCGTGCAATTGCGCTTTCGAGACGACCGCGCCGGGATGTTCGACGAGTTTTTCCAGCACGGCCCATTCCCGGGCGCTCAGCGTCTGCGCCGTTCCATCGACCGTGATGTTGCGCGCCACCTGGTTGATCTCGATGCCGGGCAGGCGGATGACGGGAGCGGAGCGCCCTTCGTAACGGCGCGAAACCGCCAGCATGCGGGCCGAAAGCTCGTTGAGATCGAAAGGTTTGACCAGATAATCGTCCGCACCGGCGTTCAGCCCGGCGATCCGGTCGGAGACCTGGTCATGGGCCGTCAGAATGATCACCGGCGTCGCGTCATCGCGCTGGCGCAGGCTTTGCAGAAGGGTGATGCCCTCGCCATCCGGCAGGCGCATGTCGAGCAGGATGAGGCCGTAACCCATCGTCAGCGTCGCCGCCATGGCGTCGCCGAGCGTCTTGAACCAGTCGACAGCATGACCCGCCGCCGCGACATGGTCCCGCAGCGCTTCGCCCAGCACATGATCGTCTTCAACAAGCAGAACCCGCAAGACAGCTCCCTCTATCGCTTCGTCCTGCGTATCTCTTTCTCCGGATAAGCGTCAAGCACGGTGTTTCAGCTGTTCTGCCGCTGGGTGCAGCCGCCGAACACATCGAGCGAGGGATCGTAGACCGAAGTGGAGACGTTCATCATGCCGAGGATGCTGTGGAAATAATTGTCGTGCGAGCGCCCGCCCTCCGCCGCGGTTTTTACGAGGCAGGCTTTGTTGAGCCCCATGGATTTCGCAAAGTCATCGTCGAACCAGACGAGAAACGGCACATGGGTCTGCTGGTCGGGCGCCAGCAGATAGGGCGCACCATGCAGGTAGACGCCGTTCTCGCCGAGCGACTCGCCATGGTCAGACGCGTAGATCATGCCCGTCGCCAGCCTGTCGGAACGGGCCTTCAGCTTGTCGATCACGGTCGAGAGGAAATAGTCGGTATAAAGAAGCGTGTTGTCGTAGGAGTTGACGATCTCCGCGTCGGAGCAGTTGCCAAGCTCGGCCGTGCGGCAATCCGGGGTGAATTTACGGAATTCGTCGGTGTAGCGCAGATAATAGGTCGGCCCGTGGCTGCCCATCTGGTGCAGCACGATGACGCTGTCTCTGGTGACGTTGTTGAGCCAGGAGTCGAGCTTGTCGAAGAAGATATCGTCGCGGCATTCCCCGCCGGTGCAGAAGCGGCTGTCATTGGTGGAGGGTAGGTCGAAATAGGGGATGCGGTCGGCCACGTTCTTGCTGCCGGTATTATTGTCCAGCCATGTCGCGCTGACCCCGGCATGGACGAGAACATCCATGACGTTTTCATTGGCGAGCGCCTTTTTGTGGCTATATTCCGAACGCGGGAACTTGGAGAACATGCAGGGAATGGAAATCGCCGTCGCGGTGCCGCAGCTGGTCGTGTTCGGAAAATAGACCACACCGCGTTTTGTAAGCTCGGGATTGGTATCGCGCCCATAGCCATTCAGGGAAAAGTTCGCGGCCCGCGCCGTCTCGCCCGCCACGATGACGGTGATACGGGGTTTGCGGACGCCGCCCAATGAAGGCAGGACCTTCGCATCCCCGCCGACCGGGCTGACCTGAATATCAACTTCCTTGCCGGCCAGCGTGAAGTAATGAATGGCCGACACGATCGGCGACAGGGGATTGACGCTTTTGACGATATCCTTGTGCTGGCGCACGGCGGTGGTGAAGGTCTTGGAATTGGCGAAGCTGATGATGCCGGCGATGGAAAGACAGATCAGGATGCTGATCGTGTTCCACAAAAGCTTGTCGAGGATTGGGCGGTGGCGCACACGCACGGCGGCGATGAGGAGGGACGGCACCAGTCCGTAAATCGCCATGTGCCAGAGAAAGCCGGGCGTGATCAGATTGCCGGCTTCCGCCTGCGTCGTCTCCATGGCGTTGCGGATCATGTCGCTGTCGATGACGATGCCGTAGCGATCCATGAACCAGGAAGCGGCGGCCGCCGCGAAGACCAGGAAGATCAAAAACGGCTTGATGAGATATTTGGCGGAAAAAATGATGATGAGGGCGCCGAGAAGGGCGGCCATGGCAGCATAAAGCGCGACAATGGCGACCGGATAGGCGGAAAGATAGGTGTGAACCTTCGACCAGAATGTCCGGTTCATGAAAAACAGCAGATAGGCCGCCGTCAGCAGGCTGAGCGGCACGCTGCCGATTTCCAGACGATATGTTACTGTTCCCGTCGCTTTCGCGGTAAAAAGAGCCACTGTCAGATCCACCAGATTTCCAATAGGCCGGCGGCAACGCAGACGAGGCGAAAACGCCGTCGTCCAGACTGCCGCATGGGCCGATCAATGGCGGATGCGTCATTTTGCTGACATCAACCTGAAAGCTTGTCATGGAAGTGTCACACTCCGTCGTGGCCGTTCGGTTGGGTGTTTGAGGTCGTCGAGACGATAGAGGCCTTAATTGAGGCCCACGATGCCTGTGGCGGTGGTGCGCGTTGCAAATATGCGCGTGGCCCTGACCGGCAGCAGGCTGCCTGCGGGCAGGTTCTGGAAGGTCACCGTCGCCCCGGAAAGCAGGGTCAGGCAGAGATGGCCGCCATTGCCCACATAGATGGCGCGGGTGGGGGAAGAAAGCGGGTTCGTATCGTCCGGAACGACATCGAAAGCGTGGGATGCCGGGGATTCGAGGCCGGCGGCGTGGTGTTCGTAAGTCTCAGCCATTGCTGTCTCCCGTAAATTGAAATCTGCCGCGATTATGGGGTGCGCTGCGGCTGCGGGGAAAAGCGGGGACAGGAAATATCCGGACAGGATTTCGGCCTCGTGTTGGGCCTGCCCGCAAGACCGTCATTCCTTTCGCAATCCCAAGCGGTTACGCCGCCACCGCCTGTTGCCGCCGATGCGGCGCAAACGGGTAATGGCGGATTTTTCGTCCACGGGATCGACAGGCGGGCGGGTGCTGCCGCTTCAATTGCGCATATGGAGAATGAAGGCCCTGACGGCGGGAGAGGCTTCCGTTTTCCGGTGGGCGATGGCGAGGTCCGAGGTCGTGGCACTGGCGGCAAGCGGCACGTAGTGCACACCGGGCAGCCTCAGGCAATTAAGCGAGCGCGGCACCAGCGCGACGCCGAGGCCGATGGCCACCATGCTGGCAATCGTGGTGTAGTCCCTGCCTTCCGGGGTGATCGCCGGCTGGAACCCGGCTTCATTGCAGGCTTCTATCGTATTGTAGTGAAAGCCGACATCCGGCGGTTGCCGCGGGGTAATGAAGGTCTCGCCGGCAAGGTTTTTCAGATCGACCTGCAGCGCAAACGCCAGGGGATGGTTTTCAGGAAGTGCGGCCATCAGCGGTTCGCGCAGCACCACATGGGTTGTCACACCTTCCGGAACAGGCGCGGGCGGGCGGATGAAGGCGAAGTCCAGATTGCCGTCGGCAATCTTGGCCAGTTGCAGCCGCATCTCCATCTCGATCAATTGTAGCTCCACATCGGGATGGGAAGCGCGGAAACTGGCGATGGACCGGATCATCAGGCCGGAATAGGCGGCCGAGGCGACATAACCGATGGAAATGCGCCCGGTTTCGCCGCGATCGACGCGTTTGAGCGCCGCAAGCGTCGCCTCGGCATTGGCGAGGATCTTCCGGGCATCCTCGTAGAGAAGCTGGCCGGGCGTGGTCAGCTTCACCGAGCGGCGCGTGCGGTCGAGAAGCGGCATGCCGACAATCTGTTCGAGCGCCATGATCTGCTGGCTCAAACCCGGCTGGGCAATGCCGAGGCGGGCGGCGGCGCGCTCGAAATTGCGCTCATCCACCAGCGTGGTGAAATAGCGCAGGTGGCGCAATTCGAACGTTTCTGCCCGGCTTGCCGGTTTCCTGCCCATCGTCACGGCCTTTCCGGCAGATTTGAATAATTCCAAGCTATTATCGCTGCTACTTTTCATAATCAATAGTTCTGAAAAAAACCGGCTGCGCTTATTGGATCACAATTCGTCCCTTGCGTAATAAGATGACTTAAATTCTCCAGAAAAATACCGCCTTATGGTGGCGCGGGTGATGAAGGGGCTTGGGGTGCAGGGAAAAACCAAACACATTTCCATTCTGGCTGGCGGTTGCGCCGTCATCGCTTATGTGGGCTTTTTGGCCCCGGCTTCCGCCCTTGCGCAGGAGGCCGGTACGACGGTGCTGCAGACCATCACCGTGGAGGGCGCCAAAAATCAGGACCCCAAGGCGCCCGTGAAAGGCTATGTGGCGAAAACCAGCGCCAGCGCCACCAAGACGGGGCGATCCCTGATCGAGACGCCGCAATCCGTATCCGTCATCACCAAGGACCAGATGGATGCTCAGAACGTTCGCAATCTCAGCGAGGCGCTGAATTATGTTCCGGGTGTCGTCGCGCAGCCGTTTGGGGCGGATCCGCGTTTCGATGCGCCGCGCATTCGCGGGTTCCAGGGAAACCAGTTGCAGTTCCTGAACGGTCTGCGGCTGATGCGCACCGCCGGTGCGCCCTCCTATGAGGTTTACGGTCTGGAGCGCGTGGAAGTCATTCGCGGGCCTGCTTCCGTTCTTTTCGGTCAGGGCAATCCCGGCGGCCTCATCAATCTCATCAGCAAGCGGCCGACCTTCGAACGGTTCGGCGAAGTCGGTGTGCAGATCGGCAGCTTCGACTATTACCAGTCGATGTTCGATGTTGGTGGCCCGGTGGCGGATAGCGACAGTTTCGCCTATCGCCTGACAGGCCTTGCGCGCAACGCCCATGCCCAGACGGACAATTTGCAGAACGACCGTTATTTCATCGCGCCGGCGCTCACCTGGCAGCCGGACGAGGATACGAAGCTGACGGTTCTTGCCTCCTATCAGCACGACAATCCGAGTTCGCCCTCCGGCCTGCCGCCGGCGCTGACCTATCTCAGACCCGGCAATATGCTGGATCGCAGCTTTTATGTCGGCGATCCGTCCTTCGATACGTCGAGCCGCAAATTCACCAATATCGGTTATGAATTCGAGCACCGTTTCGACGAGACCTTCACCTTCCGGCAGAATGCGCGTTATTCCAATTTCGACTGGTCCTACCGCGCGCTCGGCATGTCCTCGACCAGCGGCGGCATGATCGGCAATCTCATCCGCCGCAATGCGACGTTTCAGGACGAGTTGCTGAACACTTTCAACATCGACAACAGCCTGCAGGCGGAGTTCTCCACGGGGCCAATCGACCACACCCTGCTTGTCGGGCTGGACTACCGTTATTTCGACAATAACGTCAAAACCGAATTCTGGGCCGCGACGCCGCTCAATCCCGTCAATCCGGTCTATGGCGGGCCGATCAGCCTCACCTCGCGCACGCTTTATGCCGATGTGAAGACGGATATTTCCCAGATCGGCCTTTATGCGCAGGACGAGATGGCTTTTGAGAACTGGCGCGTTACCGCCGGCCTGCGGCAGGACTGGGCAAGCACCAGCGGTACGACCTTCAACGGCACCACCTACCGTTCGCTCGACAAGGACGATCACAAGCTGACCGGCCGCGTCGGCGTTAGCTATCTGTTCGATGGCGGCATCGCGCCCTATGTCAGCTACGCGACCTCCTTCGAACCGGTGCCGCAGCCGGCTGTCGGCGATGCGCCGAAACCGACCACCGGCGAACAATGGGAGGCGGGCGTCAAATACCAGCCCGAGGGTTTCGACGGTTTCTTCTCCGCCGCGATCTACGATCTGACACAGAAAAACGTCACGACGACGGTGGGCGGGGTGACGCAGCAGATGGACGAGGCGCATGTGAAAGGCCTCGAGCTTGAAGGCGTCGCAAGCCTTGCCGACGGGCTCGACCTGCGCGCGGCCTATACCTACATGGACAGCGAGGTCTCCGGCCGTGTCAATAACGGCAAGGAGCTGGACAGCACGCCGCGGCACGCCGCAAGCCTCTGGCTGGATTACACTTTCCCGGAAGATACCGCCCTTGAGGGTTTCGGCATCGGCGGCGGTGTGCGTTATGTCGGAAAACGCTATGGCGATGCCGCCAATACCTTCGAGATGAAGGGCCTCGCCCTGCTCGATCTCGGCGTGCATTACGAGAAGAACGGCTACCGCGCCTCGCTTCTGGTGCAAAACTTGACTGATAAAGAATATATTTCTAGTTGCTCCACTTTCGGATGCTATTACGGTGACGGAAGAACGGTTATGGGCAAGCTGACCTATCGTTGGTGACGCCATATCAAAGTGAAGCAGCAGGGGCATGACGCGCAAGGATCGATGGATGTCCCCCCTTTGGGGGCGGCGGGAATTTTTAGGCCTGCTCGCTGCTTCGGCTCTTGCTGGCAAGGCGCAGGCGGCGGTCACGCCACGCCTTGCCGCCATCGACTGGGCCATGCTGGAAACCGCCGTTGCGCTCGGCGTCATGCCGGTGGCGGCGACCGAGCTCGTCCAGTTTCGGGCGGACGCGGTCGAGCCGGAAATCCCCGCAACCGTCGCCGATCTCGGCCTGCGCGGCGCGCCGAATTTCGAGCTTCTGCAACTGACCCGGCCCGATCTCATTCTGATTTCGCCCTTCTACACCCGCTATACCGGCAGGCTGGAAGCGATTGCCCCGGTCTTCTCGCTGCCCTTTTACGTGAAGGGCGAGCCGCCTTTCGCAAAGGCGCTGGCGGCGGTCTCCGCCCTTGGCGAAAAGCTTGGCAGGGCCGATGAGGCGCGCAGGGTTCTGGGCGAAACGGAAGCGACGCTGCAAGCCATGCGGACCCGCCTTGCCGGTTTTGCGGCGCGGCCGACTTATGTGATCAATATCGGCGACGCCCGGCATTTTCGCGCTTTCGGTGCGGATAGCATGTTCGGGGATGTTCTTGGCCGGCTGGGGCTCGCCAATGCCTGGGTGGATCGTTCGCAATTCACCTTCGCGGCCCCGGTGCCGCTTGAAAACCTCGCCGCTTCGCCCGATGCGCGCATCGTCATCGTCTCCGATATTCCGGTCGAGGCGCGGGAAACCCTGCGCAGCAGCGCCATATGGCGTGCGCTGCCCGCCGTGCGGGAAAACCGGGTGGTCACGCTCGGCAATGTCGGCCCCTATGGCGGCATCACCGCCGGCATGCGCTTTGCGCGGCTTCTGACCGAAGCGCTCTCGGCGCAGGGAGAAGCCCTGTGACGGCGCGGCCTCTTCAGCTTTTCTTCGGGCTGCTGTTCGTTCTGGCCTGCGGGCTTTCCCTGCATGCCGGGCTGTTACGGCTGCCTTTCGGTGCATGGCCCGGCCTGCCGTTCGATGCTGCCACCATGTCGATGGATCAGGTGATTTTCGCCTTCAGCCTGATGCCGCGTGTGGCGGTCGCCATTCTGGCGGGGGCGATGCTCGGCCTGTCGGGCGCGTTGTTCCAGCAATTGCTGCGCAATCCGATTGCCGATCCTTCGACGCTCGGCATCTCGGCCGGCGCGCAACTGGCCATCGTCATCGCAACCCTGTTCTTCCCGTGGATGCTGGATGGCAACCGCGCTTTGGTGGCGCTTGTCGGCGCGACCGGTGCCGCCGGCATCGTGTTTCTTCTCGGCTGGCGACGCTCCTTCGAGCCGGTGACCATGGTGGTGTCGGGGCTGCTGGTCGGCATCACCGCCGCGTCCGTTTCCGCCGCGCTGACGCTGGCACAGGGCGAATATCTGATGTCGCTGGTCGTCTGGAACGGCGGCTCGCTCAGCCAGCAGGACTGGTCGAACGCCTTGTCCCTCGGTTTCCAGCTTGTTGCCGGGCTCGTTCTGACCGGCCTGCTGATGAAGCCGCTGACGGTCCTCGGTCTCGGCGATGCCGGTGCGCGATCGCTCGGCGTCTCGCTGTTTTCGATCAGGCTGGCGGTTGCCGCCGTCGCGGTCATGCTGGCCGCCTTCGTTGCTTCGGCGGTCGGCCTCGTCAGCTTCATCGGCCTTGCAGCACCTGCGCTTACCCGGGCGCTCGGTGTGCGGCGTTCGTCTTCGGTGCTCCTGGTTTCCCCGCTTCTGGGCGGACTGCTGCTGTGGTTCTGCGACGGTCTCGTGCAGCTTCTGGCAAGCACGACCGCCGAAGTTTTCCCGACCGGCGCGGTAACGGCCCTGATCGGCGGCCCGCTGCTTTTGTGGCTGCTGCCGAAAATCCGGCCGACCGATGTGCATCGCGGTGAAGGCGTCGAGCTGGCGACAAGACGCCGGCTTACGGCCCTGCTGCCGGTACTGGCGGTCATGGCGGGACTTGTTTTTGCAGCGCTCGCCATCGGCAAGGGGCCCGATGGCTGGACGGTGCTGAAGGCTGACGATCTGCAAAGCCTGCTGCCGTTCCGCTGGCCGCGGCTGGTGGCGGCCGTTGCAGCAGGCGGACTTCTGGCTATGGCGGGCGCGCTTCTCCAGCGGCTTACCGGTAATCCCATGGCAAGCCCGGAGGTGATCGGCGTCAGCGGCGGTGCCGGCCTCGGTTTTGCCGCCGCCATCACGATTTTTCCGGCCGCCGGTCTTTTCGAACTGTTTTGCGGCGCCGGCATCGGCTCTGCGGCCGTCATGATCCTCGTCCTGCTGTTTTCCATGCGCCGGCACCTGGCGCCGGAAAAAATCCTGCTCGCGGGCATTGCCATCAGTTCGCTCTGCTCGGCCGTTCTCTCGGCGCTGCTTGCCATTGGCGACCAGCGGGCATGGCAGATCCTCGCCTGGCTCAGCGGCTCGGGTTCGACGGCGACGCCGGCTTCGGCGATCTTTCTCGCCATTCTTTCCGTCGTGCTGCTGGCGGGGGCGTTATCGGTCACGCGCTGGCTGACGATCCTGCCGCTCGGACGCGATGTGCCGCTCTCCCTCGGCCTGCCGCTCGGTGCGGCGCGCGTCGCCGTCATCGCGGTGGCGGGCATTGCCACCGGGGCCGCCTCGCTGCTCGTCGGTCCCTTGAGTTTCGTCGGATTGATGGCGCCGCATATTGCACTTCGCGCCGGTTTCACCACGCCGCGCGACCATCTCTTCGCCTCCTTCCTGTTCGGCTCGGTGCTGATGGCGCTTTCCGATCTTGGCGCACGGACAGTCACCTTTCCCTATGAACTGCCGCTCGGGCTTTTTGCGGCGCTTGCCGGCGCGCCCTATCTGATCTGGCTTTCAGGCAGGCGATGATGAATTTCTTGAACGACGTACGGAGATGAGAACCATGGGTCAGGCAGCACTTGCCGTCGATTATGACGATATTCCGCTTTTTTCTCTCGACGGCGTGACCATGGAAGTGCCGGGCAGGACATTGCTGCAGCCGCTGACGGCCAGTTTTGCGACCGGCAAGACCATCGGCCTGATCGGTCATAACGGTTCGGGAAAATCCACGTTGCTCAAGATTCTCGCGCGGATTCAGGAGCCGACGGCGGGCGGGGTCTCATTCGAGGGTAAGGCGCTTGGCGCATGGGGCAATCGTGAATTTGCGCGAAAGCTCGCCTATCTGCCGCAATATACGCCGGCCGCCTCCGGCATGCTGGCCAAGGAACTGGTGGCGCTCGGCCGTTATCCCTGGCACGGCGCGCTTGGGCAGTTCACCAAAGCGGATCAGGAGAAGGTGGACGAAGCCATCGAACTCACCGACACCGTCGCCTTTCGCGACCGGCTGGTGGATACGCTTTCAGGCGGTGAGCGCCAGCGCGTGTGGCTTGCCATGCTGGTGGCCCAGAACGCCGAGAGCCTGCTTCTCGACGAACCCATCTCCGCGCTCGACATGGCGCACCAGATCGAAGTGCTTTCGCTGGTGCAGAGACTGTCGCGCGAAAAGGGTCTCGGCGTCATCGTCGTGCTGCACGACGTCAACATGGCGGCGCGCTTCTGCGATGAGATCGTCGCGCTTCATTCCGGCCAGCTTATCGCGCGGGGAACGCCGCAGGAGATCATGACGCCGGAGACGCTGCAGCGCATCTATGGTGTCCGCATGGATGTCATGACCCATGCCGCCACCGGCTTTCCCGTCGCCCTGCCGCTTTGAGCTTGTTGCAGCAAAACAACGGCCGGCAACGCTGGCTGTTGATGGCGATTCCCCACGTATTTCCCGCCCTAACAATGTCTTAATGGCGTCCTACCGCCATCAGACATTGTTAACCGTTCCGCTTTCATCGCCTCCAATTAAGTTGTTTTGGATCGATTTCAGGGAACAAACGTTAACAGTGCGGAATTCAATATCCGGAGAGGGCAAGAAGGGCTGCTGCGGGTAGGAATAAAACAGGAGAAAATCAGATGAAAAAGGCTGTTGCCGTAACTTTTGCCGCATTGACGATGGGCCTCGGCGGAACCGCATCCGCCCTCGCTGCCGACCTCGCGAGATATGAGCCGGCTCCGCAGGAGCAGGACGATCGCAACGGCGTCAAGATCGGTTACCTCACCTGCGATATCGGCGGCGGCGTCGGTTACGTTCTCGGCTCGGCCAAGGAACTGGATTGCACCTTCCAGTCAACCATGGGCGCCCGTCGCACCGACCATTACACCGGCGCCATCCGCAAGATGGGTGTTGACCTCGGCTTCACCACGCAGGGCCGTCTGGTCTGGGCCGTTTTCGCCCCGACCGCCGGTTACCACCGCGGTTCGCTCGGCGGCCTTTATCAGGGCGCAACGGCTGAAGTCACCGTCGGTCTCGGCGTCGGCACCAACGTTCTCGTTGGCGGCACGTCCGGCTCCATCCAGCTGCAGACGGTCAGCGTGACGGGTCAGGTTGGTCTCAACCTCGCCGCCACCGGCACCTCCGTGACGCTCACGGCCATGAACTGATCGGCAAAGTGCCCGGCCCCGGCCGGGCATTCTGTCGCATGTCAAAATACGCCCTCTTCGTTGTCAGACGGAGAGGGCGTTGTATTATCCGGGCCATGATTTCCACATTCAGAAGTGTCGCGGCAGTAACCGTCTGTTCTTTCCTTTTGGCGACAGCCGCTTTTGCCGAGGGCGATGCGGCCCACGGGGAGAAGGTCTTCAGCCGCTGTTCCACCTGTCACAGCGTCGACACGCCACGCACCCGCATGGGGCCGCATCTGATGGGTGTCGTCGGCAGGCCGATGGCTTCCGTCACCGATTACGGCCACTATTCGCAGGCGCTGAAGGATGCCGGCGCGGCTGGCCGGGTGTGGTCGGAAGAGGAACTGCAAAAATTCATCGCCAGCCCGAAAAAGGCGATCCCGGGAAATGCCATGCGCTTTTTCGGGCTGTGGAGCGAAACCGATATAGCGGATCTGATCGCCTATCTGAAAACGCATCCCATGCCGCAATAGCGGTCAGAGCGGTGCTTCAGCGATAATCTCTTCCGCCTCTTCGAAGGTCATCGCCATGACTTTCGCGCCGATCTCGAAGCTGAAGCCGTTGCGGGCGAATGCGGAGAATTCCCTGGCCTTGCGCTTCTCGTCCAGTTCGACACGGCGAAACGGCCCAAAGGCGCGCTTGCGTGCGAAGATGACGGCTGCGACGAGATCGTTTGTTTCCTGAAGCGCGACGGCTGCCGTTTCCCGGGCGATGCCCTTGACCTGAAGTTTCTGCGCGAGCCCGCGTTTCGACTTGCCGCTGCGCTGGCCGCTCCGCACGGTAATTTCCGCGAAGGCCGTGTCGTCGAGCGCCTTGATGCCATAAGCGAAGGTTACGGCAAATTCGCCAAGCGCCCTGACCTGCGCCGGGCTGATATCATCGAATTTTTCCCGCGCCTTGCGCATGATGGCGTCGCGCAGCTGCTTTTCCGTCATCATGCGCTGTTCCAGCCGGTAGAGCGCAGAATTGCGCGCCCAGGACAGCATCCGGCTGGTGGGTTCAATGGCCGGCGTGTCGCCGTCCATCGCCATGTCGTCGGTCAGGAAGGGGCTGGAATCGTCGTTCATTCCGCTTTTATAGCGCGGTGAACCCGTCTTGCCAGTTCCTTCCCGGCCCGTTTCCTCCGGTTTTCAGTAGCTCAGGGCGTTTGCGCGCCGGTTGCGGCGACATAGACCGAATAAAGCGATTTCGTCGCGGTGATGAACAGGCGGTTCTTTTTCGGGCCGCCGAAAGTGAGGTTGGCGACTGTCTGCGGTACCCTGATCTTGCCGAGGAGCGTACCTTCGGGGGAAAAGCAGTGAACGCCATCGCCGGCGCTGGTCCACAGGTTGCCGGCCGTATCCAGGCGGAAACCGTCCGGCAGGCCATTGTCGAGATTGCAGAATTCCCGGCCGTTGGTGAGCTTTGCGCCGTCCACCACATCGAAGACGCGGATATGGCGCGGGCGGGTGACATCGTGGCTATAGGAACTGTCGGCAACGTAAAGCTTCGTCTCATCCGGCGAAAAAGCAAGGCCGTTCGGCTGCACGAAGTCGTCGATGGCGATGTCGATTTTTCCGGTTGCGGGATCGAGCCGGTAGACATTGCGCGTCTTCTGTTCGGGTTCCGCCTTGTAGCCCTCGTAATCGGACAGAATGCCGTAGGTGGGGTCGGTGAACCAGACGCTGCCATCGGATTTCACCACCACGTCATTGGGTGAGTTCAGCCGCTTGCCGCCGTAGCTGTCGGCAAGAACGGTGATCGCGCCGTCGACTTCGGTGCGGGTGACGCGGCGGCCGCCATGTTCGCAGGAAACGAGCCGCCCCTGCCGGTCGCGCGTATTGCCGTTGGTGAAGTTGGAGGGCTGGCGGAATACCGAGATCCCGCCATCCGGCACCCAGCGCAACATGCGCTCATTCGGAATATCGCTGAACAGCAGGCAGTTCAGATCGGCAAACCACACCGGGCCTTCGGCCCAGCGGCAACCGGAATAAAGCTCTTCCAGCTCGGCATTGCCGACGATCAGATGGCGAAAGCGGTCGTCGTGGATTTCGTAAGGGGAGGTCTTGTCTGTGGTCATGAGCGTGGTCCGCTTGGGGGCTTGTCGTTATGGGTTCAGCGCGTGGCCTTGGGGCCGCTTGCCAGAAGAATGACGGAGATGATGATGAGGCCGGTGAGGATGAGACGGATGCCGGCGCCGAAACCGTAAGTATTCAGCATCGACACCACCAGGAACATGAAGAGCGAAGCGCCCCAGATGCCGGGCACATTGGAATCCCCTCCCGCCACCGCCGTTCCGCCGATGACGACGACAGCAATGGACATCAGCAGATATTCCGAGCCCATGTTGAGCGCAGCACCGCCGGAGAAGCTGGCGAGCAGGTAACCCGCGATGGCAGCAAGCACCGCGCAGAGCACATAGGTGACGAAACGTGCGCCGTCCACGGGAATGCCGGTCATGCGGGCGGCAAAGGTGCTCTGGCCGATGGCGGAAATCCAGCGTCCGTAAAACGAGCGGTCGAGCAGCAGCCAGGCGATGACCGAAAGCAGCAGGGCCACGAGGGCGACGTTCGGAATGCCGAAGAAACTTGACGTGGCGAATGTGGCCAATGTTTCCGGCGGCTTGATGCGCAGGCCGCGGTTCGACCAGATGGCGATGGATTGCACGATGAAGCTCATGGAGAGCGTCGCGATGATCGGCGGGATGCGCAGGAGCTTGATCAGCGCATAATTTCCGATGCCGATGGCGATGCCGATCAGGATGGCGATCAGCAGTCCGGGCAGGATGAGACCGTCGGACACATCCATGAATTTGAGCGCCAGCGTCCCCGACAGCGTCATCGTGGCGGGAACGCAGAGGTCGATATTGCCCGGCCCGAGCGTGATGACGAACATCTGGCCGATGCCGACGATGACCGAAAAGGCTGCGAAGGTGAGTGCGGCATGCGACAGGCCGAAGGAGCTTGCACCGCCGGTGAAGAGCACGGTGACGATCCAGACGACCGCCGTTGCGGCAAAAGACCAGATCCATGGTTTTCTGGTGAGGGAAGAGAGCCCGTTCATTGGTTTTTCTCCCGCTTTTCAAGACGGTTGAGCAGGATGCGCAGCGCCAGCACGATGATGAGGATCGCCCCCTGCGCGCCGATCTGCCAGTCCGGCGAAATGCGCATGAAGGAGAGGAACGAACCGGCGAGCGTCAGCGTCAGCGCGCCGATGACCGCACCTATGGGCGATACCCGGCCGCCGACGAATTCACCGCCGCCGAGAATGACGCCGGCAATCGAGAGCAGCGTGTAACGCAGCGCGATGTTGGCGTCGGCCGATGTCGTCAGCCCGACGAGGGCGATACCGGACAGCACCGCAAAGAAACCGGCCAGCGCAAAGGTGGCGGCGCGAATGCCGACGACCGACCAGCCGGAACGCTCGACCGAGCGGAAATTGCCGCCGACGCCGCGCATCAGCACGCCGAAGGAAGAGCGCATGACGATGTAATGGGCGACCACAGCGATCAGGATGCTGGCGACGATGGCGATCGGCACAAAAGGCGGTTTTGCCGTCATCAGCGTGCGGATGAAAGCGGGGGCCTGGCCGCCGGGCGAGGGGAGAATGAGAACGGCGAGGCCGCCCCAGACGAAGCTCATGCCGAGCGTGACCACGATGGAGGGCAGGGCGCGGATATGGATGATGGCGCCCAGCAATGCATAGACCGCAATCGCACCGGCAAAAATCGCAATTCCGAGGAGTGGCGTGGTTTGCAGGAAAGTGGCGGTCACACAGGCGCAGAAACTGACGAAGGTACCCATCGACAGATCGAGATCGTTGACCGACATGATCAGCATCTGCGCAATGGTGGCGAGCGCAATCGGCACCGCCAGATTGAACAGCAGGTTCATGCCGGTATAGCTCATGGCGCGCGGCTGCATGTAGAAGACGGCGGCGAGCAGGAAGGCGAGCGAGGCGGCGGGAATGATGAGGCGGAGCGCGTTTGCCGAGAGTTTCATGCGTGGTCTTCTCCGGCAAAGGAGGCCGCCAGCACATTCTGCTCGGTAATATCGTCGCCGACGAGTTCCGCCTGGATGGCGCCGTCGCGGAACACATAGACCCGGTCGCAGAGGCGGATTTCGTCCATTTCGGTGGAGTACCAGATGAAGGTGCGGCCGTGGGAGGCTTCGGTTCTCAAGATGTCATAGACCTCCTGTTTGGTGCCGATATCGACGCCGCGCATCGGGTCGTCCATCAAAACCGTGCTGGCGGTGGTGGCAAGCGCGCGGGCAAAAAGCACCTTCTGCTGGTTGCCGCCGGAAAGCGAAAGGATCTTGTTGCCCATGTCGGGCGTGCGGATTTCGATGCGCTTTTTCCATTGCGCCCCAAGCTCGGTTTCCTTGGCTCTGTCCACCATGCCTGCGGCTGAAATATCCCTGAGCGAGGCGATGGACAGGTTTTTGAGGATGCTCCACAGCGGAAAAGTGCCGTTCAGGCTGCGATCCCCCGCCACGAAGGCGATATCGGTCTTGCGCGCGGGCAGCCAGCTATTGTTGCGGGCAAGATAAAGATCGAGCAGCGCTTCGGTCTGGCCATGACCGCCGAGGCCGGCAAGGCCGACGATCTCACCGCGAAAGGCCTCGAAGGCAAGGCCTTCGCCGCGCCGTGCCGGCATGGAAAGCACCTTCTCGCCTGCCTTGCGGCTTTCACCCCGCCGCCTGTCCTGTTCCTTGACGACGCTGCCCATGGCCTCAACCAACGAGCGGGTGGTGAAGTCGGCGGCCTTCCGGTCGGCCACCACCCGGCCATCCTTCATCACCACGATACGGGTGGCCGTCGAAAGAATTTCGCCGAGAATATGCGAGATCAGCAGAACCGAGCCGCCCTCACGCACGAAACGGCGGACATAATCCATCAGCTGCTCGGCGAGACCGGCATCCAGCGAAGAGGTGGGTTCATCGAGGATCACCAGTCTCGGCGCGTTCGGTATGCGGCAAAAATTGATGGCGATTTCCACCATCTGCCGTTCGGCGATGGAAAGTTCGGCGATGGTCAGCTCGCAATCGATGCCGTGGCCGGGAAAAATCTCGTCCAGTGTCTGGCGGATCGTCGTCAGCGCACGGCCGCGCCAGTTTCGCCCACCCGTGGCGGCATGCATGATGCGGACATTTTCGCTGATCGTCAGGTTCGGGCAAAGCGACAGTTCCTGAAACACGCAGCGAACGCCGCTCGCGCGCGCGGCGGCAATGCCATGGCGGTTTTCGTTGTCGCCATAGGAAACGGAACCCTCATGCGGCGTCAGCCCGCCATTGATGACGTTGACGATGGTGGACTTTCCCGCGCCGTTATGGCCGACGAGCCCGAGGCATTCCCCCGTGCGGATGACGAGATCGGCCCCATCCAGCGCTCTTACCGCGCCGAACACGACCTTCACGCCGCGCGCAGCGACGACTTCTTCCGCCTCGATGATGTCATTCATGAGCAACTACGCCAGTGATGTGAAAAAGTGATGTGAAAATCGGAGAATATGGTGGCTATTGCGGCGCCCGTTCCGGTAGCGCCGCAATAGTCAGGCTCTGGGCCGATCCGGCCTATTTGGCCGATGCGATGGCCTTCTGGGCGTCTTCCTGCGAATATTCCACATTCGCCACGCCGCCCTTCTGGGTCGTCTTCAGATTTTCCTCGAGATTGGCCTGGTCGATGCGCAGGAAGGGCACGGTCAGGTCCTTCTTCACATCCTTGCCATCAAGGATCTGCTGCGCCACCCAGAAAGCGAGCGTCGAGACGCCTGGGGCGATGGAGACGGACATGGTCTCGTAACCGCTTGCGTCCTTCTGCTGTTTCCACCATTGCAGTTCGTCTTCACGGTTGCCCATGACGATGGTGGGTGTCGGGCGCTTGGCGGCGGCAAAAGCCTGTGCCGCGCCGTAACCGTCGCCGCCCTGCGTCACGACGGCCGCGACTTCTGGAAGGCTCGGCAGAATACCGGCGACGGCCCGCTGCGCCACATCCTGCGCCCAGTCGCCGTTGACGGAACCGACGATCTTGAACTGCGGGTTCTTGGCGACGCCGGCGGCGATGCCGGCGTGGATTTCATCGTCCACCGAAACGCCCGCGAGGCCACGGATTTCGAGCAGGTTGCCGCCCTTCGGCATGGCCTTGGCGAGATAGTCGATCTGGCTTTCGCCCATCGCCTTGAAATCGACCGCGATGCGCCATGCGCAGGGCTCCGTGACGATGCCATCGAAGGATACGACGGTGATGCCGGCATCGCAGGCCTCCTTCACCGCGCCGTTAAGGGCGGTCGGCGAAGCGGCATTGATGACGATGGCGTCGTAACCCTGAAGAATGAGGTTCTGGATCTGCGCGGCCTGTTCGGTCGCCTGGTTTTCGGCTGTGGTGAAGGCGTCTGCGGCGGCGACCTGCTTGTCGGCAACCGCTTGCTTGGTGATCTTGTCCCAGCTCGTCAGCATCGCCTGACGCCAGGAATTACCGGCATAATTGTTTGAAAGCGCGATTTTTTTTGCCGACGTATCGGCATGAGCGGTGATCGGCAAAGCTGCGCATGCGACAGCGGCCGATGCCAGAAGCATCTTCCTGAAAGCCATTTGATTTCCTCCCTCGTGGCTTGCCCTTTTCGAGCCCGGAATTCACGCACGCCGCAAATCTCCTCGGCGGCAGGTGGAATTCCTTTGCACTGGAGCTCCTTTCCCCAGTAGAAGCGAGAATGACCAAGAAGATTTGGCTTGTATAGGCGGATCGCGGCAATCTTCCTGCGGGTTTCCGCAGAAAGCTTGCGGGAACCCGCAGGACGAAACGCCACTGCCGGGCGCAGAATGGATGATGCGGCGCCCTTGGGGTTGAATCTTGCCGCGATGGTCGAAGGCAGGCGCTTGGGAGGGCGTCCGCACATGCTGGATACGCCGAAAAGCGCTCTTTTTCATCATTATATGGGCATTTCGCGGCTGCTTGCCGGGCAGCTGGAATTTAATGCCATCATCCAGGCGGTCGCCACCGAGATCAGCCACATCATCCCGCATGACCATATGGATGTCTGCATCAAGCAGCTAGATGACAAATATCACATTGCCTATGAGAGCGGTCTGGTCAGCGCCTGGAGCCGGCAGCCGCCCGCCCTTCTGACCGGTAGTCCGATCCGGACACTGCTGTCAGGCGAGGTCGAATATCTTTTAAGCGGCGACGCCTGTTCCGATCCGCGCTTTCATTTCGAAGGGTCGTTTTCGAGCCCGATCATCGAACTTAACCTGCATAGCCGCCTGCATGTGCCGATGAAGGTGCATGGCGACATCATCGGCGCGCTGAGTTGCTCCTCCCACCAGTCGGATGCCTACACTATGGAGGACGTGGCGAATGCCCGCGCCGTCGCGGATTTGCTGGCGCCTTATTTCTACGCCATCCGCGCCGCCGAGCAGGCGAAACGCTCCGCCATCGAGGAGGCGCGCGCCAATGCCCGCGAGGAGGGCCTGCGTTTAGGCGCGCTGCAATTGACCGAGGCGCTGGAGGCCGAGCGGCAGCGCATCGGCATGGATCTGCACGACCAGACGCTGGCGGATCTGACGCGGCTGGCGCGCCGCATCGAGCGTATGAGCCATACCCCCGACCTGTCGGGCGAGATGCTGGAGCCGGTGGTGCGCAGCCTGCAGCATTGCATGCAGGATTTGCGCGAGATCATTGAGGAGGCGAAACCTTCGATCCTGCAATTGTTCGGTGTCGTTGAGGCGATCGAGACCTATGTGGACCGTTCCGTGCGCGACAGCGGGTCGGCAATCGACTGGTCGGTGACGGATGAGACGGACGGGCTGGTGGAAAGGCTGGACAAGACGGTGGCCATATCGCTGTTCCGCATCGTGCAGGAGGCGGTGAACAATGCCATTCGCCATGCCCAGCCCGAAGCGATTGCCGTGAAACTGACCGCAATCGACGGCGGCTTGCGGGTGACGGTCAGCGACGATGGCAGCGGCGGCGGCGAAGGCGGGGCCTCCGGCGGCCTCGGCATCGGCAATATGAAGACGCGGGCGCGGCTGATTTCGGCGAAATTCGATATTGGCGGCAATGGCACGGGAGCGGGAACCCGCATCACCGTCACCTTGCCGGCAGGCGCTTTCGACCGGCGGGAGGAGTTGTGACATGGACGTGCTGATCGTTGAGGACGACGCGCTGCACCGCGCCTATCTGAACGAGGCGGTGCGTGCCGCGCTGCCGGAATGTGACAAGGTGCTGGAAGCGGCAAACGGCAGAACCGGCGAAAAGCTCGCGCGGGAAAATCGCGCCGCCCATATCGTCATGGATTTGCAGATGAACGAGCGCAACGGCATCGAGGCGGCACGCACCATCTGGAAGGAAAGGCCGGATACCCGCATCCTGTTCTGGTCCAACTATTCCGACGAGGCCTATGTGCGCGGTGTTTCCCGCATCGTGCCGGAAGGGGCCGCCTATGGCTACGTGCTGAAATCCGCCTCCGATGACCGCCTGCGGCTGGCGCTGCGCAGCATCTTCATCGAGGCGCAATGTGTGATCGACCGGGAAGTGCGCGGCCTGCAGGAAAAGAGCCTCGGCAAGGCGCATGGCTTTACCGATTCCGAATATGAAATCCTTGTCGATGTCGCTCTCGGCCTTACCGACAAGGCGATTGCGCGCCGCCGCAACCTGTCGCTGCGCAGCGTGCAGAACCGGCTGCAAAGCCTCTATGAGAAACTGAACGTGCATCAGGCAGCCGGCGATGACGAGGCGGAAGGCCGGTATAATCTCAGAACCCGCGCCGTTACCGTCGCTTTCCTGCGCAAGCTGTTGAATTACAGCGCGCTGGAAAGGGCCGAGCGGGAGCTGGCGGAATGGGCGGGCAGCCGCTGATCCTCAGGGCAGGAAGGCAAGCAGCCGTCGTTCATCCGCCCGGAGGCCGGAGACTGGCTTTGCCCCGACCTTCAGGATACGGCCAAGCTTTTTCTGCGCTTTCTCTTCCGTGGCGATGTCGAGGACGGCCGGGTGCACATAGCTCTTGCGGCAGATGGCGGGCGTGTTGGAAAGCTCCGCCGCTGCTGCCTGGCACATGCCTTTTATGCTCGGTTTTTCACCCGCCGCCACATGTTCCATAGCATTGCAGAAGGCGGCGAGCGTTCCGCCCCATGTGCGGAAGGTCTTGGCCGAAATACCCTGACCGCCGATACGGGAGAGATAAGCGTTGAGATCGCTGGAATCGACCGAATGCACCCGGTTTTCACTGTCCTGCCAGACGAAGAGTTCCTTGCCGGGCAGATCGGCGATTTCCTCAAGGATTTTCTGAAGGCGAGGGTGGCGCAATTGCCGTTTCACCTTCTGTCCGCCCTTGGCGGCAAACCGCAGCTCGATGGTTTCACCGAAGGAGACGTGCCGCTTGAGCAATGTCGTTGCGCCATAGGTACCGTTGGTTTCGAGATAGGAGCGGTTGCCGACGCGCAGATAGGCGGCATCGAGCAGCAGCGTGAGCGCCGCGAGTGTCATTTCCTGCCCATGATCCTGTTTTTCGATATCGGCGATGGCGCGGCGGCGGATGGCGGGCAGCGCCTTGCCGAAGCTTTTGAGCTGGAAGAATTTCGTCTCACCCCGGAGCGCATGCCAGTCGGGATGATACCGATACTGTTTTCGCCCGCGGGCATCGAAACCCGTAGCCTGCAGATGCCCTGATGGATCGATGCATATCCAGACGTCTTTATAGGCGGGCGGCACGCCGAGCGCCTTGATGCGTTTCAGTTCGACGCTGTCGGAGAGAAGTTCGCCGCCCGGAAGGCGGTAACAGAAACCGCGTCCGCGTTTTTCGCGGGAAATACCCGGCTCCTGATCGTTGACATAGGCAAGTCCGATTTTGGCAAGAAGGCGGGTGGGCGGTTGTGGCATGGTTTTTTCCGGCAGGTTTCACGCTGCGGCAAACGAAAAACAGGCCACCTTCGTTCCGGCGGCCTGTCGTTCCAGTCGTGAGTTTTCTCAGCCGGTCTTTTTAATCAGCCGGCCTTGGCGATCCGCAGAATTTGCGATTCCCCGCCGCCGCGCTCTTCGGTCACGGCATAGATCGCGCCATCCGGACCGACCTTCACGTCGCGAATGCGCGCTTCCAGCGGCAGCCGGCTTTCGGTGGCGACCCTGTCGCCATCGATATGCAGGATGACGAGACCCTGGCTCACCAGACCGCCCACGATGAAGGCGCCCTTCCATTCTGGAATCTGGTCGCCGTCATAATAGGCCATGCCGGAGGGGCCGATCACCGGGTCCCAATAATAGACCGGCTGTTCCATGCCTTCCTTTGCGGTAACGCCTTCGCCAACCGACCTTCCGCTATATTCGACGCCATAGGTGATGACTGGCCAACCGTAGTTCAGGCCGGCTTTCGGCAGGTTCAGCTCATCGCCGCCCTTTGGCCCGTGCTCCACCGTCCAGAGCCTGCCCTCACCATCCAGTGTCGCAGCCTGCAGGTTGCGGTGGCCATAGCTCCAGATTTCGGGGAGGGCGTTCTGCTGGCTGGCGAAGGGATTGCCTTCAAAGGCCTTGCCCTGCGTATCGATGCGGAAGACCTTGCCAAGCCCGCTCGACAGGTCCTGCGCCTGCACGCGCGGCTTTGAATCGGAACGTTCTCCGACGGTGACATAAAGCTCGTTGTTCGGCCCGAAAACGAGGCGAGAGCCGAAATGTTTGTCGCCGTCATAGGTCGGTATCTGGCGGAAAATCACTGAGACATTGTCCAGCTTTGCCGCGCCGCCCTCCTCGGTCAGTTTCGCCGAGGCCACCGACGTGCCGTTGCCGCCATCGCGCGGTTCGGAGAAGGAGAAGAAGATGGTGCGCGATGTTTCGAAATCCGGAGCCAGCGCGATGTCGAGAAGGCCGCCCTGTCCGTCGGATGCCACCTCAGGCACGCCCGCGATCGCCGGGCCGGCCTTGCCGTCGGCGACGATATGCATCGCGCCTTCCTTGGCCGCGACGATCATGCGGCCATCGGGCAGAAACTCCATCGACCACAGATGCGGCAGGCCGTCCGCGATCACGGTTTTTTCGACGCTTGGCTGGGTGGCGGCCTGCGGCGCGCGGGTCTGACCCTCAAAGGCCGGTTTCTGATCCGGCGCATTCGGCCGTTTCGTTTCGGCGGCCGGGGCCTGGGCCTGCGCAACACCGGCGAGCGGCACGGCGAGCAGCGCACACAGGATCGTCGAACTCAGAAATCGGTTGGTTTGGAACATGGGTCTCCCTTCCATCGTTTACATCAGGCGGAGAACCATTTGGGGAGGATTTCGTTTCCTGCGATAGTTTCAAGAAAACTTGATCACTCCGTGTGCAGGCGGAACGCTCTTTTCTCATCCATGCGAATTCATAAGGAACCGCAAGGCGCAAGCGACGTTTGGGCTCTGTTATACGGAGGGCGCCATGCAGATCATCGACAACAAGACCATTGACGGGAACAGAACCAAGCCGATTCTCAACGTTGCGGAATTCTGCCGGCGTTACCGGCTGGACAAGGCCGAGGAAACCCGGCTCAGAAAGCTGTTTGGCGAGTTCGCCTCGCGGCACGAGCTTTTGATGAATGCGCAGCGCAAGCCGAGCTTCCGCTGATCATTCCTCCGGGTCGAGAGATTTCCCGAAGATCATGAAGACATCATAACGGGTGTTCTTACCCATTATCTGATGCGAAGGCTTGCGAATGCCCGGCATCGGCTCGGCGCGGAGCGGCCATTTCAGAACCACCCGTTTCGTCGCATTCTCCAGTGCAGCCTCCATCAACTCCACCTGATCCGGGTCGGAGCCAACCAGTTCTCTGAGCACCCGCATCTCCTTTTTCACCAGCGCCGTATTGTGGCGCGGTGGGTGCATGGGGTCGACAATCACCACCTCCGGTGAAAGCTCTTTCAGCAACTGGCGTGAATCTCCGTGAAGCAGCGTCATGCGCGCCGCCGCCTCGGCGTAGGCGCCGCCCGCCTCCAGCGCACGGCGAATGCCATCGGCGAGGTGCGCATGCATGTCCGGCGAGCGTTCGATGAGGGTCACTTCCGCGCCGAGTGAGGCAAGCAGAAAGGCATCCCGCCCGAGCCCGGCCGTGGCATCGACGATTTTTGGCGTGCGGCCTTTGGTGAAACCCGCGGCTTTCGGCAAGGCCTGCCCGCGCCCTTCGCCGGAACGGAAACGGTGCCCGACCGCACCGCCGACAAAATCCACCACGAAGCTTTCGTTTTGTTCCTTCATTTTGGACCTCAGAAGGGGCAGGGTACGGTATAGGTGACGTCACGGCCATCGGGATGGCGGAACCCGACCTCCTGTGCATGCAGCATCAGGCGCGGCGCGGCGGCGAGCGCTTCGCCTTCGGCGTAAAATTCATCGCCGAGGATCGGATGGCCGAGCGCCTTCATATGCACCCGCAATTGGTGGGTGCGGCCGGTAAGCGGGTTTAGCGCCAGTCGCGTTGCCGGAAGCGGCAATCGTTCCAGCACCCGCCAAAGGCTCTGCGCCGGCTTGCCGTTCTCGTGGTCGACCCGGTGGCGTGGCTTGTTTTCGGGATCGATGGCGAGCGGCAGGTCCACTTCTCCCGCGTCTCCGGCAACCTCTCCCCAGACAATGGCGATATAGGATTTGCGCGTCTGGCGGTTTTCAAACTGCGACGCAATCGCCGCATGCGCCTTGCGGTTCAGGGACATCAGCACGATGCCGGAGGTGTCCTTGTCCAGCCGGTTGATCATCAGCGCTTTCGGGAACTGTTTCTGCACCCGCGTCATCAGGCTGTCCGAAAGCGCCGGATCGCGCCCCGGCACCGATAAAAGCCCGCTCGGCTTGTCGAGCACCAGCAGATCGTCGTCGCGGTGCACGATGGTGAGCCAGGGGTCGAGTGGCGGATTATAGACGGGGTTGGAAAGCTCGGATGACATGTCGCTTCCTTAGCACGAATTGCGCATTCGGACAGACGCTAGAGCATTTCCGGGAAAAGTGGAGCCCGGTTTTCCGTCCGGAAATGCGCCAAAACAAAGAGTTAGAGTATTTTCGCGATTCGAAGAAAAGCGAAAAAACTCTAGTCGGGAATGTGGAGATTGACGCGTCCGCTGGTCAGGTCGCTTAAAAGCCGGGTGAGCCGTTCGGCTTCCTCCGCCGGGACCGAAAGCAGCATATCCGCGCCGGTGCCGGTGAAATCCTCCCTTTCCACCCGCAGGTTCTGTGTGGCGGAAAGGCGCGATTTCACCAGCGCCAGATCGGAGAAGGGGCAACTGAGCGTCGCGCTGACATAGGCGATGACCGGCGAGGTTTCGCCAAGCCGCAGGCAGGCGGCCGCCGTGCCGCCATAGGCGCGCATCAGGCCGCCGCTGCCGAGGAGAATGCCGCCGAACCAGCGGATGACGAGAACGGCGACATTGTCCAGCGCCTGACCGTCTATGGCCTGAAGGATCGGTTTCCCGGCCGTGCCCGAAGGCTCGCCGTCATCGCTGAAGCGATAGGTCTGGCCGCTTCGCCAGGCCCAGCAATTATGGTTCGCGTCGGGATCGGAATGCGCCGCAAGAAAGTTTTTCGCGTCCTCTTCGCCCGCCACCGGCGCGGCAAAGGCGATGAAGCGGCTTTTCTTGATATCCTGCGAAAAGGTGACGGGGCGGTCGAGCG
Organism: Agrobacterium sp. LR_9; assembly: GCF_041954855.1. Taxonomy (NCBI): domain Bacteria; kingdom Pseudomonadati; phylum Pseudomonadota; class Alphaproteobacteria; order Hyphomicrobiales; family Rhizobiaceae; genus Agrobacterium; species Agrobacterium sp. LR_9. Next base: position 35,533 of record NZ_JAVAYA010000013.1, on the reverse strand, counting down.
TGAACATGGGCGTTTCAATATCGCATATATTCGCATGCGGAAATCGGTATAAGGCTCGCAATGGCGAAGATGGCGATGGAGAGTGTTTTGAGCGAGGCGAGGCAGGTCGCGATTGTCGGCGGCGGACCGGCGGGGCTGATGGCGGCCGAGATGCTTTCGGCCGCAGGCCATGCCGTGACGGTGTTGGAGGCGATGCCGACCGTGGCGCGTAAATTGTTGATGGCCGGAAAATCCGGTCTCAACATCACCCATGCCGAAGATTACGACAGCTTCCGTCACCGGTTCGGCGATGCGGAACCGAGACTGCGCGCCGCTCTCGATGATTTTACGCCGGACATGCTGCGCGACTGGGCGCAGGGGCTGGGGCAGGAAACGTTCGTCGGCACCTCGGGCCGGGTGTTTCCCACCGTCATGAAGGCCTCGCCGCTGCTGCGGGCATGGCTTGCCCGGCTGGAGGCGCAGGGGGTGACCATCAGGACGCGGCATCGCTGGACGGGTTTTTCCGGTGAGCACCTGGTTTTCGCGACACCGGAGGGCGAGATCACCATCAAGGCCGATGCCGTTCTTCTGGCGCTCGGCGGCGCAAGCTGGCCGCGTCTCGGCTCCGATGCCGCATGGGTTCCGGCGCTGGCGGAGAAAGGCGTGGCGCTTTCCCCGTTCCGCCCCGCCAATTGCGGTTTCGACGCTGACTGGAGCGATATCTTCCGCGCGCGTTTTGCGGGGGAAGCGGTGAAATCCACTATCACCATTTCGCCGGACGGAGCCTTTCAGGGTGAATTCGTCATCACGGAGCATGGTATTGAGGGCAGCGTGATCTATGCCCATTCCGCCGCGCTGCGCGACCGGCTGGAAGAGGCGGGCAAAGTGTCGCTCGCAATCGATCTTGCGCCGGGACGTACGGTCGAACGCCTCAGCCGCGATCTGGCGAAGCTCGGGCGCAAGGAGAGTTTTGCAAACCGCATGCGCAAGGCGGCCGGCTTATCGGCGGTGAAGGTCGGGCTTCTGCGGGAAATCTTTCCCGACATCGCGGCCATGCCGGATGAGTTCGTCGCCGCGAGAATAAAACATGCGGAGATACCGCTTTTGCGGACGAGACCGATTGCTGAGGCAATTTCATCTGCCGGTGGCGTCGCATGGAGCGGCCTTGGTGAAAGCTACATGCTGGAAAAGCTCCCCGGCATATTTGCTGCCGGGGAAATGCTGGATTGGGAAGCGCCGACCGGCGGTTATCTCTTGACCGCCTGTTTCGCAACCGGCAAGGCCGCCGCACAGGGCATGGCCGCGTGGCTTGAAGGCTCAGCCTGACAAACGTTCAGCTGTGCCTGCTTCCTCACCATGTGCGGTTCTGACGAGGCAGCGCATGATGGCATCGGTGGTGACGGCGCCGAGCGATTTGCCGTTTTCCCCGACGACTGTGGCGCTGCTGACATTTTCCCGGACGAGGGCGCGCAGGCCCTCTTCAACCGTCATATCCGCATCGAGCTGAAGGCGGGACTGGCCGGCAAATTCCGGCTGCACCACGGCGCCAAGGCGAATGACGCGGCCGCGATTGACCTCTTCCACGAAGGCTTCGATATAGCTGTCGGCCGGAGACATGACGATTTCGGCCGCCGTGCCCTGCTGGATGATCTCGCCGTCGCGCAGAATGGCGATCTTGTCGCCCAGCCGCAGGGCCTCATCGAGATCGTGGGTGATGAAGACCACGGTTTTTTTCAGTTCCTTCTGCAATTCCAGCAGCACCGTCTGCATGTCGACGCGAATGAGCGGATCGAGCGCCGAATAGGCTTCGTCCATCAACAGGATTTCGGCATTGTTGGTGAGCGCCCGCGCCAGACCAACACGCTGCTGCATGCCGCCTGAGAGCTGGTTGGGATAATGGTTGGAGAAACCTTCCAGCCCCACGCGCCTGATCCAGACCTCTGCCCTTTCCTCTCGCTCGCGTTTGTCGACGCCCTGCACCTCGAGGCCATAGACGACGTTTTGCAGCACGTTGCGGTGTGGCAGCAGCCCGAATTTCTGGAACACCATCGCCGTCTTGTGGCGGCGAAACTCCAGCAGATCCGCTTCGTTGAGGCGACACACGTCCGTGCCGCCATAGAGGATTTCGCCGGCGGTCGGGTCGATCAGCCGGTTGACGTGGCGGATCAGCGTCGATTTGCCCGAGCCGGAAAGGCCCATGATAACGGTGATCTGCCCGCCCGGCATGGTGATGTTGATATCGCGCAGGCCGAGCACATGGCCATGTTTGGCGTTGAGATCGGACTTGGACATGCCGGCCTTGACGGGTTCGACATAGTCTCCCGCCTTGGGGCCGAAAATCTTGTAGAGGCTGCGAATTTCGATCGATTGACTAGCCATGCGCCACTTCCCGATGTTTTTGCAGGCGAAGGCCATAGGCCTGGCTGATGCGGTCGAAGATGATGGCGATGCCGACGATGGCAAGCCCGTTGAACACGCCGAGCGTGAAATACTGGTTGGCAATGGCCTTCAGCACCGGCTGACCGAGGCCCTGAACGCCGATCATGGAGGCGATGACGACCATGGCGAGCGCCATCATGATTGTCTGGTTGATGCCGGCCATGATGGTGGGCAGCGCCAGCGGCAGCTGCACCTTGAAAAGCTTCTGGCGCTTCGAAGAGCCGAAGGCATCGGCAGCCTCCAGCACGTCGCGGTCGACCATGCGGATGCCGAGATTGGTAAGCCGGATCATCGGCGGAATGGCGTAGATGACGACGGCGATGACGCCGGGCACGCGGCCGATGCCGAGCAGCATGACGACGGGAATGAGATAGACAAAACTCGGCATCGTCTGCATCACGTCGAGAACGGGATTGACCACGCTCTGCAGGCGGTTGGAGCGCGCCATGGCGATGCCGATGGGCAGGCCGACGACGATGGACAGCACGGCACAGACGAAGATCATCGAGACCGTCTTCATCGTGTCTTCCCACATGCCGAACCAGCCGATGGCGAAGAGAATGCCGCAACAGAGCGAAACAATGGTGGCGCTGCGGCTGCCGAACCAGGCAAGCGCGCCGACAATAAGAATAACGACCGGCCAGGGTGCGCCGATCAAAAGCCTTTCCGCCCAGATGAGGAAGCTCTGAAGGGGGGTAAACAACCCCTCGATTGCGCCGCCATAGGTTCGGGTGAAAGCCCGGAACCCCTCGTCGATGACTTTTTTCAGCGCGCGCAGAGCATCGTCATTCATGGTCGGAAATTTGAAAAGCCATTCCATATCCTGTTCTCCATGACGAACCGGAGGCGGGGATCGATATCCTCCGCGCTCCGGGAGTAAAATCGTCAGAGCGCCGCGCATCCGTCAGGATGCAGGCTGGAACGCTCTGTTGAACCGGCGCATCGCCACCGGAAAGCCGGGAGGCATTCCAGGGCCGATGCAGGCGCGGCGTCGCCGCTGGCGGACGCCGTTTGCCGGGCAGATATGCAGGGGCCGGCTTTTAAAGGGCGGCCTTTATCTTTTCCGCGATGTCGGGAGATACCCAGCCCGTCCACAGCGCTTCGTTTTCCTTCAGGAAATGCTTGGCGCCGTCTTCACCGGTCGCCTGGTTATCCGTCATCCAGGCGATCAGCTTGTTGACGGTCGCGTTGGTCCATGCGCGTTTGTTGAGATAGTCCATGGCGGGGCCGGCACGATCGGCAAAGGACTTGCTGACCAACGTCTGCACGTCGTCCACCTGCCATGCGTTCGGCTTGGGGTCCGCGCAGTCGGCGACGGATGTGCAGCGCTTCCATTCGGCCGCATCATAGTCCGTTCCGAATTCGAGCTTTACCATCTCGTATTTGCCGAGCAGCGAGGTGGGCGCCCAATAATAACCGACCCATGGCTGCTTGGCTTCATAAGCCTTGGCGATGGAACCGTCGAGACCTGCGGCGGAGCCGGTGTCGACGAGGGTGAAGCCGGCCTTTTCACCGCCGAAAGCCTTGAAGAGCTGTGCGGTGACGACAGTGCCGCCCCAGCCCTGCGGGCCGTTGAACACGGCGCCCTTGGACTTGTCTTCGGGCGAGGGGAAGAGTTCGGGATGTTTGAAGAGATCAGGAATGGTCTTGAGATCGGGATTGGCGTCGGCGACATATTTCGGAATCCACCAGCCCTGGACCGCGCCATCCGAGAGAATCTTGGCGGCCGCAACGACCTTGCCGCCTTCCAGCCCCTGCTTGACGATTTCCGGCTGCAGGCTGACCCATGCCTCAGGCGCGATATCCGGCTGGCCTTTTTCGGCCATGGAGGTCAAAGTCGGCACGGTGTCGCCGGTGACGATTTCGGCGGAGCATCCGTAGCCCTTTTCGAGAATGAGCTTATCGAGATTGGCGGCGACTTCGGCGGATTGCCAGTTCATGCTGGCGATCGTCACGTTTCCACAGTCGGCGGCATAGGCCGCACCGCCTGAAAAGGCGAAGCCGGCGGAAAGAATTGTGGCACCCAAAAGTATTTTCATTGTTGTTCCCTCTGGTCGCGGTGTGGCGAAGACCCGGGCGCTGACGGCACCGCGACCGCCAGCGCCCTTATTGAGGCTTAATAATTCCTTTGTCGCCATCCCGTTTGCGGCAATTTCTGGCGTATTGAGGATGCCAATTGTCAAACGACGGCGGGGTCGCAGGGATATATTAGAGAAATTTCTGGCACGAAGGTCCTGAAATGTTTGATGGTTTAGCATTCGCCTTGCGACATTTACGCCGCGATGGAACTTTTTCAATTTTCTGAAAAGCGTGGGAACAATAAGCGGAAGTTTTTGTTTTCTTGGACTTTTATCCTGTTCTGTATTACGGGAGATTTTCTCTCGGTTTTTGTGGTGATGTTGAATGACCAATCTTGTTGCTGCGCCGGTATGGCCGATCGGTGGCGGTCAAACGGGTGAGCTTGTGCGCCGCTTCGACTGGTCGAAGACATCGCTCGGTCCTATTTGCGACTGGCCGCAAAATCTGAGGCAGAAAGCCAATTCCGTCGTCAATTCCCCCATTCCGCAGGTGCTGATGTGGGGCAGGGATCATGTGATGATCTATAATGACGGCTATGCGGAGATCGCCGGCAATTATCACCCGCAGGCGCTGGGCGGAACCGTGCCCGGCATCTGGCCGGAAATATGGGACTGGAACAGCCGCATTCTCGAAGCCGGTTTTCGCGGTGAGGTCATGGCCTATCGCGACCAGCCGATGACGCTGATGCGGCACGGCCTGCCGGAAGAGGTGATCTTCGACCTGTTCTACACGCCGATCTATAACGAGGGCGGCACGGTAGACGGCGTTTTATGCACCGTGCTTGAAAATACCGACAAGGTGAAGGCCGTGGAGGCGCTGGAACAGAGCCGCGAGGAACTGAGCCGGCTTACCAATGCCCTGCCCATTCTGGTCGGATATGTCGACCGTGATTACGTTTATAAATTCGCCAATGACGGCTATCTGGAATGGTTCGGTCGCCGCGCCGAAGAAGTGATCGGCCGCAGCGTTCCCGAAATCGTCGGCGAGGCGTTTTTCGAGGCCCGCAGGGCCTATCTCGACCGCGCACTCGGCGGCGAAAAGATCGTTTCGGATACCGTGATCAGCAGACCGGACGGCAGCACGCGCGCCGCCGAAATCCGCTATGTTCCGCGTTACATTGCCGATGGCTCCATCGACGGCATCTATGTGCTGATCATCGATATCGAGGAGCGCAAGCGCTCGGAGCGGGAAATTCTCATCAGCAACAATCGCTTCCGCGCTGCGGTGGATGCCGTGCACGGCGTGCTGTGGACCAACAGCGCCGAAGGAATGATGCTGGGCGAGCAACCCGCCTGGAGCGCTTTGACGGGTCAGACTCCGGAAGAATATCAGGGGTTTGGCTGGGCGGAAGCGGTTCATCCCGACGACAGGCAGGGGTCTGTCGACAGCTGGAACAAAGCGGTCGCGGAAAAGTCGACCTATATCTGGGAACATCGGGTGCGCCGCCATGACGGCGTCTACCGCACTTTCGCGATCCGTGGCGTGCCGATTTTCGACAAGGCCGGCGCCATTGCCGAATGGGTCGGTGTCCATACGGATGTCACCGAACAGCGGCGGGCCGAAAATACCCTCAAGGAACATGCGAGCAATCTGGAGCGCGAAATTCGCCACCGCATCCGGGCGGAAGAGCAGCTTCGGCAATTGAACGAGAGCCTTGAGGCGCGTGTCGAGGCGGAAATGGCCGAGCGTCGCCAGACCGAAAAGGCGCTACAGCAGGCGCAGAAAATGGAATCCATCGGCCAGCTCACCGGCGGCGTGGCGCATGATTTCAACAATCTGCTACAGGTGATCGCCGGCAATCTGCAATTGCTGTCAAAGGATGTGATGGGCAATGAACGTGCGGAGCGGCGGCTGGAAAACGCGCTTGCCGGCGTTCATCGCGGTGCAAAGCTGGCCAGCCAGCTTCTGGCCTTCGGCCGCCGCCAGGCGCTGGAGCCGCGTGTCATCAATATCGCCCGTTTCGTGACCGGCATGGACGACCTGCTTCGCCGCTCACTTGGCGAGGCGATCGAGGTGGAGGTCATCACCTCGGGCGGTCTCTGGAACACCTATGCCGACCCCAACCAGGTGGAGAATGCTCTTCTCAATCTGGCCATCAATGCGCGCGACGCCATGGAAGGACAGGGCAAGCTGACCATCGAGGTAGGAAATGCGGTTCTCGACCGCGATTATGCCCGCAAGCACTCGGAAGTTTCTGCGGGGCAATATGTGATGCTCGCCGTCACCGATACGGGTTCGGGCATGTCGCCGGAAATTCTCGAAAAGGTCTTCGAGCCGTTCTTCTCGACAAAACCGGAAGGCAAGGGCACCGGCCTCGGGCTTTCGATGGTTTATGGTTTTGCGAAACAGTCCAGCGGCCACGTCAACATCTATAGCGAGGTGGGGCAGGGCACGACGGTGAAGATGTATCTGCCGCGCTCCGCCGCCGATGAGGACAGGGAAGTGGTGATGCCGACCGGCCCCGTGGAGGGCGGCACGGAAACCATTCTTGTGGTGGAAGATGACGAGGAAGTGCGCAACACCGTCGTCGAGACCTTGAGCGATCTCGGCTACCGCGTGCTGACCGCCCGCGATGCGCAGGCCGGTTTGACGGTGGTGGAAAGCGGCATTCCGATCGATGTCATCTTCACTGACGTGGTGATGCCTGGACCGTTGAAAAGCCGGGAAATGGCGCGCCGCGCGCAGGAACGGCTGCCCAATCTCGCCGTTCTCTTCACCTCGGGTTACACCGAAAACTCCATCGTGCATGGCGGCAAGCTGGATGCCGGGGTGGAGCTTCTCTCCAAACCCTATACGCGCGAAGCGCTGGCGCGGCGCATTCGCCACGTCATCGCCAACCGCAAGCAGGTTTCGCTGTCGAGAGCGCGGCCGACATCGGCTCCGGGTTCTTCCAAACTTTCCGAGCCGGTCAGGGCGGTCGAAAATCAAAACCGGTCCATACGCGTTCTTCTGGTCGAGGATGACGAGTTGATCCGGATGAATTCGACGGAGATGCTGTCGGAGAGCGGCTTTGCCGTCGTGGAGGCCGGAAATGCGGCGCAGGCGCTGAAAGCTATCGAAGCGGATCAGATCGACGTTCTCGTCACCGATATCGGCCTGCCCGACATGAAGGGCGGCCAACTGGCGGTGGAGGCCCTGCGCCGCAAGCCGGGGATTGCCATTGTGTTTGCGACGGGCGACAGCCATTTGCCGGAAGGAGCGCCGGCAAGCGCGGTTCTCTTGACCAAACCTTACGACGAACAGCAGATCGTCTCCGCCGTTGAACAGGCCCATACGGGCAAGTCGGTGGCGGCCGAATAGGCCGCCTTGCCGCCGGTTCAGTAACCGCGGGCCATGTCGACCGTCTCCGGCAGCCCGCCCGTTTCCCGCCATGTGCGAACATTGCCGGCCACGATCCGGGCCGAACTTTCCCGGCTTGTCGGCGCGGAAATATGCGGCAGGACCGTAACTTTGGGATGCTGCCAGAAGGCGGAAGCGGCGGGCAGCGGCTCCTGCTCGAAGACATCGAGAACGGCGTGCGAAAGCCTGCCGGAATCAAGCGCCGCAATCAGGTCATCGGCGACGATGACCGCGCCGCGGGCGAAATTGATGAGTGCCGCGCCCTGTTTCATTGCGGCGAGACGGGTGGCATCAAGAAGACCGCGCGTCGCATCGGTAAGGGGCACGAGGCAGACGAGAATGTCGCTCTTTTCCAGCAATGCCTGCAGCCCGGCATCGCCGGTCAGCGTTTCTACGCCCTCTATCGCCTTGGCCGAACGGCTCCAGCCTGCAACGTTGAAACCGGCATGGGTGAGGCGCTCCGCCGCAGCCGTGCCGAGGGCTCCGAGGCCGAGGAGACCGACGGTCATCTCACCGGGGTGGTGATAGTCCAGCTCCTGCCAGAGCGCCTTTTTTTGGTTTTCGCGATAGGCGGGCATGTCGCGCTGCAGATAATAGGTCCATGCCAGCACTGCCTCGGCCATCACGCGGGAAAGCTCCGGGTCCTTCAGCCGAACGATGGGGGGTGCCTTATCGCCCAGTTCCAGCACCAGCCGCTCGACACCCGCCCACAGGCTGTGGATCCATTTGAGGCCCGGAAGTGCCGCGATATCGGCCGGATCGGGATTGGCGACGATGGCGAAATCCACTGCCCGGCGCTGTTCGCCCGTCAATTCGGAAAAGGAAAGGATTTCCTCCTGGGGCATTGCGGCGCGCAGCGCCTCTTTCCAGACGGCTTCCGTTTCCGCATTCATCCGTGAAACAAAGGCGATGGGTGATGGCATGGGACTGATCCTGCTTGCGATTTTAGCTTCATGCCATAAATGCGCAATTTCAGGGGGCAATGCCAGAGGCCTGTCGTTCTAATCTTCGGCAGAATAAAACGGCCCGGTTTTCACCGGGCCGTTTCGCCATTACGCATCTTCCTTTACCGGCGGCTTCGCATCGCCGTAATAGGCCGAGAATTTCTCGTGATAATGCTCCGAACCGCCGGGGCCGGCATAACGCTGCAATTCCGTCATGTCGGTCTTGTTCAGCACGATGCCGAGCGTCTTGTTGGCGATCTGCGGTTCGTTGGCCATCAGGTTCTGCACCATCTGGATCGGCGTCTTGCCCCATTCGGTGACGAAGACGAAACCGTCCACCTGCGGCGCAAAGGCCTTGGCGTCGATGACGGGAACCACGGGTGCAAGGTCGACGATGATGTAATCGCAGGCCTCTCGCGCGGAGTCGATGAACTTGCGCATGCCGGAGGAAGACAGAAGCTCGCTTGAATGGGCGAACTGGTTGCTGGTCGAAACCGGCAGGATGCCCATTTTCGTGCGCGTATCCACCTTCACCGCCTGCGTCCACGGAACTTCATCGAGCACCACTTCGACGAGGCCGGCGGATTGCCGTGTCGTCAGCATGCGGCTGAGGCCGGGATTGCGGATATCCGCATCCACCACCAGCGTGCGCTTGCCGGTGGAGGCGATGAGACCGGCGAGATTGAGCGCCACGACCGACTTGCCTTCGTTCGGCAGGCAGGAAATGACGCCGATGACCCGGCACTGGCGCTCCTGAATGACGACATCCGCCGTGAGTTTCACGTTACGCAGCGTCTCCGCAAAGCTGGAACGCGGGCTGTCGACGGCAAGGCGCAGCATTTTCTGGAACGAGACCTGTCCGCTTTCGTCAAGCGTCGCATTCTCGCCGCCGGGGGTGGCGGCGCTGTTGCCCGGCTTGGCGTTTTCCACGCCCCGTTCACCGATGAAGGGCAGGTAACCGAGAAAACGCATGCGCAGATTGTCACGCACATCATTACCGGTGTGAAAGAAGCGATCCCGGAATTCGAGAAGCGCTGCGATACCGCCGCCCAGCATCAGGCCGAGAACGACCGAAAGCGCCATGGTCATGGTCTTTTTCGGGCTGGAAGGCGATGTCGGCAGGCCGGCTTCGGAGATGATGCGGGCCTTGGCGATTGGCAGCGACTGCTTCTGGGAAGCCTCCTCGAAGCGGCCGAGATAGGACTGGTAGAGGGTGCGCAGCGCGGTTGCCCGCTGCTCGAGTTCGCGCAGCTGGACCATGGTGATGTTGGCTTCGGAATTACGGCCAGCCACCCGGTCGATATTGTCGCGCAGTGACTGAACGCGGGAATTTGTGACGTCGTATTCGTTCTTCAGGCTGCCGGTAAGCTGCTGCAGTTCCTGATAGATCTGCCGCGAAACCTCTTTCTTCTCTGCGTCCAGCGCGACCGCCTGCGGGTGGTCGGCGCCGAATTGCTGGACGATGCCCTGCTGCCGGTCGGAAATGGTGATGTAGCGTTTGCGCAGATCCTGAATGACCGAATTATCGGTATCACGGGCCGAAACGACGGCATTGTCGACGGCCGCATCCGGCCCCCTGTCGATGATCGATTTATACTGGTTGTAACGGGCAGAGGCCGTCGCGGCATCGGCCTGCGCGGCAATCAGCTGGCCGTTCAGGTCGGCAAGCTGGCCTTCGGACATCAGCTCGCCGCGCGAGGAGACGATGTTGTTGTCCGACTTGAATTTCTGCACCGCCAGTTCAGCCGCCTGGGCGCGCTGGTTCAGGTCCGTCATGCGTTCCTGCAACCAGACGGAGGCGCGTTCGCTGGCGTCGAAATTGGCGTTCAGCTGTTCGGTAAGATAAGCCTGCGCATAGGTCTTGGCGATCTGCGCAGCGAGCTGGCGGTCGGTCGAGCGGGTGGAGATGGCGATGACCGAGCTGCGGCCGACACGTTCCACCGTCAGCGACTGCTGCAGCACGGCGGCGGCCTTTTCGCGGCGTCCGGCGCGGATTGCGGCTTCGGAGACCGGTGGGTCGCCCGGCAGCACTAGGTCGAGAATGCCGCGCACGGAGGATTTGACGAGTTCGACCGGGGACATCGGCGGATTGACGATGGTGTCGTTCTCATCGAGCTTGGCCTTGTCGACCACCGTCAGCGCCATTTCCTTGGATTTCAAGATTTCCACGGCGCTGGCGATGCGGTTGTCGACGATCTGCGCGGCGGGCACCGGCGATTCCTCTTCCGCATAACGGGAAAGGCTTTCATCCAGGAGCACCTGCGTCATCGCGGTGTAAACGGGGGTCGCAAGCACCAGATAAAGGCCGGCCAGAACCACGGCGGCGATGACCGAAGCGGCAATGACATTGGCGCGACGCACCACGGCGGCCCACAGGCGGTCGAGGTCGATGAACGTATCGGAATCCTTGCCGGACTCCGGAAAACCGATGTTGGATTTAAAGGTCTTGTGGTGCATGGACCTACCTTGTGAATTAAAATGGTACGCGGGAAGCCGAACACATGCTCGCCTTCCCGCCTCCCGTTATTGGTGCGCCGGCCGCCTCCCCCGGCGGCGCGATTAAAGTCAGGCCGCCTGGACGCGGCTTTCGTGGTTCGCCACCAGTTCCTTCACCGAAGCGAGAACCTGAGCTTCCATGTCCGCGCGCAGCAGCGAGAAGGCGACGTTGGCGGCGATGAAGCCCTGCTTGCTGCCGCAGTCGAAAGTGCGGCCGCTATATTTCTGCGCATGGAAAGACTGCTTTTCGGCAAGGCGCTTCATACCGTCGGTCAGCTGGATTTCATTGCCCGCGCCGCGTTCCTGCCTGGCGAGAATATCGAAGATTTCCGGCTGGAGGATGTAACGGCCATTCAGGTAATAATTCGAAGGCGCCTTGGAAGGTTCCGGCTTTTCGACCATTCCGGTGACGGCGAAGCCGTGATTGACCTTCTGGCCGACGCCGACGACGCCATAGGACGACACTTCTTCCGGCAGGCATTCCTCTACGCCGAGAATATTGCCGCCGACTTCATCGTAAAGTTCCATCAGCCCGGCAATGCAGCCGCGTGCACCGTAGGAAACCATATCAGGCAGAAGCAGGGCGAAAGGCTCCTTGCCCACCAGTTCGCGTGCACACCAGACGGCGTGGCCGAGACCGAGCGGCACCTGCTGGCGCGTATAGCTGACGGTGCCGGCAACGGGCAGCATCTTTTCCAGCTGCAATACCTGCACGGTCTTGCCGGAGCGGGTGAGCGTGTTGATGAGTTCCGGCGCGCTGTCGAAATAGTCTTCGATGGCGGTCTTGTTGCGGCTCGTCACGAAAATAATGTGCTCGATGCCGGCCTGCATGGCCTCGTCAACGGCATATTGCACGACCGGACGATCCACGATCGTCAGCATTTCCTTCGGCATCGCCTTGGTGGCGGGCAAAAACCGTGTGCCGTTGCCAGCTACGGGAATGACGGCTTTTCTGACAGTTTTGTTCAGGTCCATCGCGTTCTCCTTCATCAAGGTTTGATCTGTCCCCAGTCCCCGCGCAGACATGGTCCGCGCGCAAATTTTATGAAATCTGCCTTTTCACCCCTGTATTCGCCGCGGGCGCAAACATCGCATCCCGCAGCCTCCTCAGCCGCACTGCAATGGGCATTCTTAAGTGCCCCAGCACGGCAGGATCCCTTATCGTGGTCTTCAAGGCGCCGAGTACCGAGCGGCTCTTGATGTTTTCCACCAATGTCAAAAAATTATGCGCCAGCCGCAGGCTGCGGGCTCTCGCCTGCTGCGCATCCATGGCTGCCGGCAGCAATGTGTAATGGCTCAGGAATTCCTGATCCGCCCGCATCATCGCTTCGACGTGATGAAGTTCGAGCACGCGCGAAATCGAACCTTCGCGAATATTGTAGACATAACCCGGCTTCGGTTCGATGACGCAAAGACCGCCGGCGGCGAGCGCCGAGGCGAGCAGGATATAATCCTCGCCGATGCGGATGTCCTCGCGGAAGCGCAGTCCCTCGACATTGAGGAAATCGCGCCGGAACATCGGTTTCATGTAGCCGAAGTTGAAGGTGGCGCGGAACAGAATGTTGGAGGAAATGAAGTCCTCAAGCGTGAGAACCGGCCGTTCCTCCAGAAATTCTTCCGGAAACATCGTCTCCATGGGCCTGCCGTCGGTATAGACCACATCGAGATTATCGACCGCAATCGCCGCATTGGCGGCTTCCGCCCGGCACATCATGCAGGCGGAGCGCTCCGGGCGAATGACATCGTCGGAATCGAGCACGGCGATCCAGCGTCCGGTCGCGGCTTCGATACCGGCATTGCGTGCCCCGCCCGGACCGAGGTTTTCGGCAAGAGCAAGCAGGCGGACGCGCGGATCGATGATGGCGATAGCTTCCACGAGCGCAATGGTGTCATCGGCGGAGCGGTCGTCGACGACGATCACTTCCAGCGTCACACCCTGCTGGTCGAGTGCGCTTTGAATGGCGGCTTCGATCGTATCGGCGGCATTATAGGCGGCGATGACGAAGCTGATATCGGGCGGCGAGGCAAGGTTCTCCATCAGGTCGCCTCCACCACGCCATACTGGCGGATTTCACGCACGCCGAAGGCGCCGCTCATCGAGCCCATATGCAGTGCGCCACGCAGCGCATAACGGTTGCGGCGCACGGCGTTGAAGCCGTTCAAGGCGGCGAAGACGGCGCAATACAGCACTTTCGAACCTGCCTTCAGCACCTGCACCACGCGGCGTATACCGGGTTTCCTGTCCGCCAGCACGCGGCCATGGGTCTGGCCGGAGCGGAAGCGGCGTTTGGCAAGCCACATGAAGCTTGCGCGATTTTCCGGCACCGGTTCGGACAGCATGGCGTCTTCCGCAAAAACGATGCGGCCGCCCGCGGCGTGAAGGTGCGAGAAGAAATGGGTGTCCTCACCGCCGCTCTGGCCGAGCGCCAGCGCGAAGCGCCGGCCCTTCACCGAGGGCGCATCCATCTTGAGCAATGTGTTGCAGGTATAGCCGGTGATGATCTCGCCGTTCACCCAGACCGGAACTGTCGAGTGGAAATCGCCGCGTTTCATCCAGCCCGGCGCGTTGTCCCGGTAAACCGCCGTTACGGGGCCGAGAACGGCTTCCGCACCGGTTTCATCGGCCTTTTCCAGAAGGGCAGCCAGCCAGTTCGGCGGGGCGGTCTCGTCATCATCGATGAAGGCAAGATAATCCGCCTTGCATTCCGACAGGCAGGCATTGCGGGCAATCGAAATATTCGATTTCGGGCAATGCACATAGGTGATCTCGAAGGGCGCGGTTTCGCGCAGGCGATCGACGCTTGCCCTGGCGCTCGGCTCCTCGTCATTATCGGCAACAATCAGCCGAACGTTCACGCCTTCCGGCACATCCAGCTCGAAGAGTGACAGAAGTGTGGCGATAAGTGCCGGGCGTCTGTAGGTGCAGATGCCGATATCGACGGTTTTCGAATCATCTGTGCGGGTGACGGTGTTGTCGGTCATGAGACAGCCTTTCTTCCCCGGAATTTCAGGAGTTCCAGCCAGAAGCCGGTGGACCAGGCCAGATGCATCACCATTGCCGAAAAGGCGGCGAGCGGGCCGTATGGGTTTTTCTGACCTATTGCCATCCACAAGCCATAACCCACACATGCGGCGATCCAGAGGCCGAGCGGAATAAGTGCCGCCCAATGCACAAGCGACAGCAGCGCGAAGATGAAAACCGGCAGCACGGCGAGCGGTATCATCTGTCGGATTTTCGGGATCGAGCGATGTTTCAGCAGGTTCTTTGCCCGGCCGCGGCCATAGGCGAGATATTGCCGGAACAGCGGCATGACGCTGGCGCGCGGATAATAGGTCATGCGGGTTTTGTCGGTCATCCAGATGCGGAACCCGGATTTACGCAGCCGGAAATCCAGCTCCGCATCCTCATTGTGGCTGAAGCTCTCGTCATAACCGCCGACCGCGTCGAAAGCGGCAATCCGCATCAGCGCGTGGTGGCCATGGTCTATCCAGTGGCCTTTGGCACCTTCGCGGTGCTTGGAGCCGCCATTGCCGAGCTTGGAATTCTGGGCGATGGCCGTCGCCTTCTGGAACAGGCCGTGGCCGACGGTATCCATGGCGACGACGACGGAATCCGCACCGGTGCGCTCGGCATCCTCGATAAGTCTCTGGCAATAATCATCGGGATAATCGCCATGGGCGTCGATGCGGATGAGGTAGTCGAAATCCTCGCCGAAGGTGGCCACGGCAAGATTGATGCCGGCGCTCTGGATGCGCTTCGGATTGGCGAGAAGCGTCACGCGGTCATCCGCCGCCGCGAAGGCGGAAACGATATTGGGGGTTCCATCCGTGCTGCCGCCATCGGCAACCACGATGCGGAAAAGACGCCCCTGCATCGCGCCGGTGAATTTGACAAGCAGCCCCTCGATCGTCTTCGCCTCATTGAGGCAGGGAATGACGATCAGCGTTCTGATGCCGGAATGACCAAGACCTTCCATGATTTGCCCCCTACGCACTACACGGGTGAAAACTGCGCTTCACGGGCATGGCCGGAAGCGGATTTGGCGAGAGAGGACAGTTGCTGCACCGGCAGACGGCAATCGTCGCGGTCCGTCAGCCATTGTTTCCTGTCTGTTGCCGAGAGGGTGTTGAAGGCGTCCGCATAGGTTTGCGGGTTCATCCGGTTAAACAGTGCGGTGAGATCGCCAGCGCCCGCATGTTGCAGCACGAAGCCGATATCGCGCTTTTCGATGAAGCGGGCGGTTTCCGTGCCGGCCAGCGCAATCGGCAGGGCGCCATAAAGGCAACCTTCGTAAAGCCGGTTGGGCAGCAGCCAGCTGGAATTCTGGCCTTCCTCGAAAAAGTCTATCGCCCAGGTGAATTGCACCTCGTTATAGATGGCGGCAAGTTCCTCGGGGTTCTTGTAAGGCCCATGGAAATGCACATGCGGGGCAGTGGCCACGAAGCCGTCGAAATCGGCAAATTCCGAATAGGCCGGCCGGCCGCGCAGGATGATTTCGACTTTGCCCTCCATTCGACGGGCAAATTCGGCAAGGATTTCCAGCGATTTGCGGCAGCGCAGCGCGCCGAACCAGCCGATTTTCCATGGTTCGCCTTGGGCGGGAGCGCGTGGCTGCGGCGTGGCGGCAACGGCCGCATCGAGCGCCAGCACCTTGTTTTCCTGCAGCAGGACGGGAAGATCGAGGCCCGACACGGGCTTGAAATAATGCTCCACGAAGGCGGGAGAGCTGGTGATCAGCAGCTTGGCGTCGCGTGCGAAATAACGCTGCGCGGCATTCAGCATTTGCCCGGGCTTTCCCTTGTTAAGAAGCAGGCGGTGAATGTCGAGACACTCGTAAACCAGCGCCGGCTGTCCGGCATAGATCGACATGGCCCGCTTTGCCAGCGCCAGCATTTCCAGATTTCTGGCAAGAATGACGTCGGGGGTGGGGATGCCGCTCAATGTCTTGCCGAGCGAAAGGCTGGCTTTCGCCACCGCCGCCATGCGCTGCAGAAACTGCCCGTCGGCGGTCTCCCCGAGCACGACGGGTACGACGCCTTCGATCTCCGCCAGTCGGTTCTGTCCGCGCCGGAAGCCCGCCAGCGTCACCCGCGCCCCGCCCGCAAGCAGGGTCAGCACCCGCCGACGAATGGCGGGGTCCGACAGATCATGCGCGAGATATAGAACATGGGTCATGCAAGGGTCCGGTTGGTTCATGCGTCAGAGACGCCGCGGATGACGGTTTGGTTCAAAAAAATCAGTTGAGGGCGCAGGCAATGGATTCCGGGAACTGACATTTGTCGCCGAGCGCCGTGAAGGCAAAACGATCAACGACCATCTGCGTCGCGCCGGAATAGGAAAACTTGCCCATCCAGTCCTTCAGCATATCGGTGCCCCACAGGCTGAAGAAAATCTTCTGGGCGTTTTGCGGGATTTTCGACTCATCCGTCACTTCATGGACGAGCTTGCCGTTGACGTAATAACGCAGGCGCTGCGGTTCCCAGACGAAGGCGTAATCGTTGAAGCCGGCATCGGCTCCGCCTTCCACCGGCACCAGCTTCTCATTGCCGCCCTTGGCGGAAATATACTGGTTTAGCTGCACCTGGCCCGTATTCCTGCCCAGAACCTCGAAGTCGATTTCATCGTGCGGCTTCTTGTCGGTCGGGCCGATATAGGTGAAGAAGGCGGAGTTGAGGCCCGAGCCGGTGGCAGCCTTCATGCGTGCCTCATAGGTGCCGTAACGATAGCGCCCCTTGGTCTGGATTTCACCGCAGGCGAATTTGCGGTCGCCGGCCTTGGCTTCTTCAAAACCGAGTGTCAGCTGGCCGTTTTCCACCGTCGCCAGTTTCTTCGACCAGGTGCAGTTCTGATGCGCGCCATTGTTCCAGCCGTCGGAAACGTACCAGAAGCTTCTGTCCATGGAATCGAAGTTCTCGATGAAGGATGCGCCATTGCCTTCCTGCGCCTGGCCCGGCGTCGCAAAGGGAGCAGCCAGAAGGGCCGCGGCGAGAAGAATGCGTGTCTGAACGCGGGTGACAAATGTTGTCATTGGTTCACCTCTGTCGTTGCGAATAAAGCGTTTCGGATGTCGGCGGGCCGATCATGGCGGCCCGTTTTGCCGCAAAGTCGGCCTTCGTCTTGCCTTTGCCGCTGCGGCTTCCGGTCAGCACGGCATAGACGGTCGGCAGGTATTTGCGGGTCTGGGAATTGCTGATCACCAGAATGACGAAGGCGGAAAGCGTTGCGCTGATATAAAAGGCGGGGTAGAAATCCGGCCCGCCCTTGTTCCATACCATCCACATGATGACGAGCAGCGGATAATGGGCGCAGAAAATCCAGAAGCTCAGGCTGCCGGTTTCGGCAAGCCGCTGGCCAAGCCGACTGCGGATCAACAGGGCGGAAGACGCCCAGAAACCGAGCGCGCCGAAAACGGCAAGCAGATTGCGCGACATGTTGAGCCAGAAGGTGAATTCCGGGCCGGTGAAATAAAGTCCCGTCGCCAATATGGCCGAGGCGGCAAAGGTCAGCGCCATGATTGGCACGGCGTAAGGATCGAGCGCCTTGACGTCGACCCGGTGCAGCGCAAGTGCAATGCCGAGCGAAAAACTGAAAAGGATGGATTTCTTCTGGACGATGAAGATCGTCAAATCAGGCATGGCGGTGATGATGAGCAGGATCGCGAGCGTCGGCAGCGCGAAACGGCGCATCAGAAAGGCAAGCACCGGCGACAGCAGGATGCAGACGAAGAGATCACGCAGGAAATATAGCGGCACGTTGACCGGCAGCTCTTCAAGCGCCGTTCCGTGACTGATGATTTCCCGCGGGCTGGCATTCCACAGATCAGGGAAATAGCCGACGCCAAGGTCGAACAGCTGGATAAGCAGCACCGCGGCAAACAGCGCGCCGTTCCACAGAAGGAAGGGCAGCAGCACGGTTTTCGACTTAGAACGGATCGTCGCCGGATAATCGAAACCGCTCATGCCGCGGCGAAACAGCAGATAACCGGAAATGGCGCTGAGACAGGGCACGCCGATGCGAAACAGCGCATCGCCGAGGAAAACCCGCAGCCAGTCGAAGAAACCGTAAAGGCCGAGAAAAGGGCTGGTTTCGGCATCGTGCGGCACATGGACGAACACGATCCCGGAGATCAGCAATATGCGCATCAAATTGATACGGGAGGATAGGTTCTGATCGACAGTCACATCAGTCACCCCTATTGGGCGGCGTCCACCCACGCCGCGTTGCAACCAGAGCGAACTTAAGCCCGCACTGGAAAGTCTGGTTTCGACTTTGGGATAAAATGTGGCGACGCGGGAAAAACACAAGCTTAGATTTTGCGGGTGAATGTCTGGCGTTCCGGTCATTCCTGTTGCTGTAAAAATTCAAATATCTGAAATTACTGGCATTTTTATAAATATCGCCATCGTTAAAAATCGCCTAAGCGTGTGAAATTGTCATTTGTCGTGATATTGCGCTGCAAAAAGAACCGCCATCCCGCCCTGCCGCGGTGAGGAAAATCACCGCGGAAAAGGCCGGTTAACGGCGGAAATGAGGCGCGTTTTTCTGCGGTTGAACTAACCCTGAGTTGCGGTATCCCGCATACGCCGCGATTTGACCATTCCGAGAATTTTCCCGAGCAGCGCCCGTTCGGTCAGCAGGATCAGCACCGCATAGATGACGCCGCCGACGGCAGCGCCGATGAGAACCTGAAGCGTGGCATTGGGAACGCGTTCAGCCAGAAGGTGAAGCAGATAACGCACCGCAACGGCCATCACCAGCGCCGCGATCATCGGCCGGCTGCTGACATAAAGGCCGCGGAAGAAGGGGGTATCGCTCGCCTTGAAGACGGCCCAGGAATAGGCGACCAGCGTTACCGCATTGACGATGCAGAGCCACACCATCGCGTCGATCAGGGTGCCATAAAGCGCGGCAAGCCAGACCGCGACGGTGGTGACGATGGCGCGGATCGTTGCCGACCAGAACAGCACGCGGCCGTAACCTGCCCCCTTCAGATAGGGGATGAAGGTGCTGCATGGCGTCAGAATGGCCTTCGACAGGGCGAGCAGACCGAGGACCGGCCAGGCATAGGCCCAGTTCTGCCCGAAGATGACAAGCATGGCCGGCTCCGCCACGGCCCAGAGGCCGAACATCATCGGCGCCAGGAGCACGGTCAGCACCTGCGTACTGAACATCAGCGCATCGCGCCGGCGTTGTGGGTCGTCCATCATGCGGCTGAAGGCGGGAAACAGGACACCCATGACGGACGACAGAACTACCTGATTGGGAATGCTGGCAAAGCGGTTGGAGGCGGAATAGGCGCCGGCATCGGCCAGACCCAGGTGTCGGGCAATGACCACCATCGGTGACTGGAAGGTAACGAAATTGGCGATTTCCGAGCCCATCAGCCCCGAACTGAAGCCGAGAAGCGGCACCAGCCGGCGCGGTTTCATGACGAAACGCGGGCAATAGCGCGAAACGGCATAAAGCCCGACAAGCCGGATGAGGGCCGCGGCAAAAAGCTGGATGATCAGCGCCCAGACGCCGAAGCCCATGAAGGCGAGCGCGACCGCGACGATGGCCGCGATGCTTTCCGACGCCATGCTCCACAGCGCGTCCTTGCTGAAATTCATCCGTCGCGCCAGCAGCGAATAGGCGACATCGCCGGCAAGCTGCAGCGGGATGAGGAATGCCATGATGCGCAGCAGATAGGCGCTTTCAACAGCACCCAGAAGTCCGCCGAAAAATTCTGCCCAGATGTAGAGGACGGCGGCCATGGTGCAGGAGATGGCGAGATTGGCCCAGAAGACGGTATGGATCGTTTCCATATCCTCTTCCTTTTCGACGATCAGGGCAGAGGTCAGCCCCGCGCCGGCGATCATCGTCAGAAACTGTACAACCGTTAGTCCTACCGCCACCACCCCGAATTCCTCCGGGGAAAGCAGTCTTGCGAGAATTGGGACCGTGACAAATTTAAGCCCGAATGTCCCTGTTTTTGATAAAACGCTCCAGCCGACATTCGTGGTGATGGTCTTTACATTTGGCGCTGGGGGCATACAAGCATCCTGTTTCTGGAGGCCGGCGGGAGGAAAGCCGGTTGGGAGTTGCCGATACCATCGGGGCCGCTTTTAGGATCGGGCCCGACACTTCTTGATCAACGCAAGGGGCGAAACAATGGCAAGATTTACTGTCGTCATTCCCTACTACCAAAAGCAGCACGGTGTCTTGGGACGTGCACTCGCATCGGTTTTTGCGCAGACTTACCAGGATTTCGATCTTGTCATCGTCGATGACGAATCGCCATACCCGATCGATCAGGAACTTGCGGAACTTTCGCAGGGTGAGAAAGACCGGATTCTCGTCATTAAACAGGCCAATGCCGGCCCGGGCGGCGCCCGCAACACCGGTTTGGACAATGTGCCTGACGGCACCGACTATGTCGCCTTTCTTGATTCCGACGATATCTGGACACCCGATCATCTGCAGAATGCGGCCTTTGCGCTTCAGACCTATGGCGGCGAGTGCTACTGGGCATCCATGCAGGCAAGTGACGAATTTTATTATCATTTCGCCATTTCCGAGCTGGAGAAAAATGAGGGTGCGGCAAGGCTTTCCGAGAAGCCGCTGGTGATCGAACTGCCGGATCTGGCAAGTGTGATGCTGCGCAACTGGAGCTTCCTGCATCTCTCCTGCATGGTGATCGGCCGTCCTCTTTTTGAGAAAATCCGCTTTGACCCGGCGCTTCGTCTGGCGGCGGAAGACGTGCTGTTTTTCTGCGATTCCATCCTGGCATCGAAGCGCACGCTTCTGTGTGACGACGCCGGCGCGATGCGCGGAATGGGGGTCAATATCTTCCACAGCATCGACAATACCTCGCCGGAATTCCTGCGCCAGCAGTTCAATACCTGGGTGGCGCTCGATACGCTGGAGGGGCGTTTTTCACGCCGGCCGGACGATGTCGCCTCCATCGCTTCCTATAAAAACACGGCGCGCAAACAGGCGCTGTGGAGCCAGGCGGGCAATCTGAAACGGCGCAAGGCACCCGAATTCGGACTGCTCCTGAAATGGGCGATGCGCGATCCGGCACTGCTGCGCGCCGCGTTCGAGCTCGGTGCTGGAAAAATCGTCCGCTCCAGATGAGCGAATTCTCGCCCGCAAGAATTTATATGTTTTTTCACCCAGGAGTGACCTCATGAAACCTTACCACTGGGAATCTCATCACGGAAATTTCGGTGACGATCTCAACCTGTGGCTGTGGGATTTTCTGCTTCCGGGCCTGCGCGATGTGCATGACGACGTCATGCTCGTTGGCGTCGGCACCGTGCTGAACGACGTTCTTTTGCCCGCAAAGCAGCGCAAGCTGGTGATCGGCAGCGGCTATGGTTATGGCGCGGTGCCGGATACCAGCACCGAGTTCTGGGATATTCGCTGCGTGCGCGGCGAAAAAACCGCCGCCAAGCTGGGGCTCGCGCCCGAAAAGGGCATTGTCGATCCGGCCGTCATGGTGACCGAGATGCCCGATTTCAAAGGCCTGCCGAAGCTCTACAAGAAAACCTTCGTTCCGCACTGGGAATCGGCGGAATTCGGCATGTGGGAAACCGTCTGCGAACCGGCGGGGCTGACCTATCTCGACCCGCGCGGCGAGGCGAAAGCGGTAATCCGCGCCATCGCCCAGTCGGAATTCATCGTGGCCGAATCCATGCATGGCGCAATTCTTGCCGATGCCTTCCGCGTGCCATGGGTCGCGGTCAACACCTCGCCGTCGATCAACAGCTTCAAATGGAGCGACTGGGCCGGCAGCGTGGGTGTCGAATATCAGCCGCGCTATGTGCCCGTTTCAACCCGCGCCGAGGCGGCGAAAAAGGGCTCGCGCTTCTGGGGCATGAGCTTCCCGCCGCCGCCCGGCCCCGTCATTGCCGAGACCGGTTCCGTTCCGGCACATGAAGGCCCGGCGCATGAGGGCGACGTGCTGGTGCGGCCGCAGGAAACGCAGCCTCGGTCATTGCGCAAATTGGCCAAGCAGGTGCTGGCAGCACCTTCCACGCTGGCGCTCTGGCAGGCAAGCCGCGCGGAGCCGCGTCTCAGCCCGGATGGCCGGCTGGAAGAGCGCAAGGAGCGTTTCGCCGCCGTTCTGGAAACGGTGAAGCGGGATTATCTCTGAGGGTGAAGAGTGGATGCGGCAGAGAATTTTCTGCCGCCTTCGCTTGAGGATGCCATCCTCTAGGGTCTCTATCGTCATGCTCGGGCCTGTCCCGAGCATCTGCAACCGACCGATCATACGATACGTGAGTAGATCCTCGGGACAAGCCAAGCCCGAGGATGACGGCGAGGAATTGGCGCAGGTCGTCTTTTCCCCTACGAAACCGGCGTACCGTCCAGCAGATAACGCACGTCCCGCACCGGCGGCGATTTACGGAATCGGGCGGTCTTGTCGCTCCAGATGCCGCGCGTGATGGCGGGCAGGGCGGGGAGCCGCGCAAGGGCATGGCTCAGCGCGCCGCCCATTCCCTTCTGCTTTTTCGCATCGAGAAAATGGCGAAGCTCGAATTTGGCGCGGATGTGTTTTTCGTGTTCCCGCATGATCGCCGTTTCCTCTGCCGAAAGCCGGCAGCCGGCGAGAATGGCCTTGTCCGCCTCGTATAAGCGGCGAAGATCTTCGGTGCGATGGCGGCCGCTCAGCGAGTTGCCGCGCACGATCGCGCCGTAACCGCAATGACGGATGACCTTGTAACGCGCGCCGGCGGCCAGCGCCCGCACGTAAAGCTCGTAATCTTCACCGAGCCGCAGGCCGTCATCGTAACGCAGTGCATGTTTGTCAAGAAAAGCGCGGCGTATGACCGGCTTCAGAAACCCGGTTTCCCCGCGTTCAACGCCGGGCCTGGAAATATTGCCTTCCACGAATTCCGTCAGCGACAGAAACCGCGCCTGCGGTTCGAATCGGGCCGGCTGCATGGAGGATGCGCCGGGGACCGATTGCTGGATGAAGGCGATATTGTCGGCCACCAGATCCCAGTCATCGTCGGCCAGCATGGCGGCAAAACGGCCGCGGAAAAAGAAGTCGTCCGCATCGAGAATGCTGATGAGCGGCGCCGATGAAATAGAGATCGCGTGGTTGCGCGCAGCCGAAGGGCCTCGGTTGACCTCGAATCGCACGACCCGCAGACGGCCCGTGCCGTCATCCGCCGCATGCGCCACATCGCTCGTCGTGTCGGTGGAACCATCGTCGATCACCACCACTTCGCCGACCTCGGGCTCCCCGAGGGCGGAACGTATGGCGATATCGATCGTTTCGGATGCATTTTTCGCAGCGATGATGACGCAAATGGGCTGTGAACCGCTCACCATGTATTGTCCTTCTGCTTTGACCAACCGTCAGGATTTGGCCAGCAGAAAGTGTCACGGGTATGGATGCAAGCGATTTTTTTGCGACGCAGTAAATGAAGCTGCGTGAAAGCTCACATATCGGTCAGTTTTGCACCGTGCGGCGGCGGGCTTTTTACGGCGTCCGCCTGCATTGCCTCGGCACCACGATCCCGCGCGAAGGTTTCGCGCAGCCGCCGCTTTTCCCGGGCGACCAGGACGACAATCCCAATGAAATAACCGACTTGCAGAATGACCGCGCAGATGAGGGTCTGGATGAATGCCGTATAGAACGAGCCGTGGATGAAATATGTCGCAACCGCAAAGGTAAGCAATGCACCGATCATGCTGAAAAAAACACGAGGTGCATACATGGTGCTCTCCTCCCGAGAACGATTTCTCCATTTTTGACTGCGCTGCGGCATTTTTCTTCTTTGCAAGAAATATACGATGAGACCGGTGCTGTTTCAACACACATATACTTCTTCTAACGGTTGCGGCATGAAATTTCGGTAATCTTGATTGGTAAATTCCTCGGTAGTCGATGACTTCCCCCAATCGGGGCTGCCTTACCAGGCGATTTCCTGCTTTTTAGAGACATAAAATCGTTCTCTTGCGGCCATTGTCGGCTGTCTTACGCCCTCTGCAGACTTCGTTAACCATCTCGCCTTTAAAAAGTCGGTATTGATTCCTCAGCAAGAGCAAGGTGCCCGCGTGACAACGAGTTCAGAAGTAATCGCCTTTCCGGCAAAGAACCGTATTGCCGACGTAAAAAGATGTGCAACCATGCTCGACCGGCTGCATGGTGTGGAGGCGAATGATTTCTGGCGCAGGGAGTGCCGTGAGCTGGCCGCCCGTCTGATGGCGCTTGGCTATGAGGACGCTGCCATGCGGCGCGAGGTCATGGAATTTCAAAACGCTGTGCAGGCTGAATTGTGGGCGGGCGATGCCACGCCAGAGGCGCGCCGCGACAGCCATTGAGGCCTCAGCGTTTTCCATAAAAAAAGCCGGCAGGTGTCAAACCTGCCGGCTTTTTTGTTCATGCCCGTTTGATCAGGAAGCGCCGGCGCCGCGTGTGCGGGCAACGCCATCGAGTGCGGGCTTGTATTTCGGGTCGAGCCGGGCCGCATGTCCATAGGACTTGGCGGCCTTGGCCATCTCGCCGCGACGCTCATAAACAAGCGCCTGGTTGGCCCAGGATTCCGCCACATTGCCATCCAGCGAAATGGCGTGGTTGAAATCGGCAAAGGCGTTCTCATCGTCGTTCAAGGCGACATAGGAAAGGCCGCGACCATTATAGGGCTCGGGCGACGTCGACGACAGCGAGATTGCCTTGGAGAAGTCCTCGATGGCCTGGGCATGCTGGTTGCGCAGCTGGTAGATCAGGCCGCGATTGTGCCAGGCACGTCCATCGGTGGTTTCAAGCTCGATGGCGCGGGAGAAATCGTTGAAGGCTTCGTTCACACGTCCGGACTGGCGGTAAAGATTGCCGCGGCCGATCAGCGCCACATCGTAGCTCGGATTGATTTGCAGGGCGGCGTTGTAGTCCTGCAGGGCCTGCTGCTGCTGCCCGGAGTTGCGATAGACCAGCGCGCGGTTGGCATAGGCCTGATAAAAGCGTGGGTTGAGCTGCAGCGCCTTGTTGAAATCCTCGATGGCGCGGCGCGAATCGCCGGCGCGGCCGTAAGCCGAGCCACGGACGTTATAGCCTTCGGGATCCTGGGGATTGGCGTTGATGACCGAGGTAAGCGAGGCGATGTTTTCCTGCGAACCCTGGGCACGGTCGATCCTGAACACATCCTCCGTCTGGTTGGATGTCGCGCAGCCGGAAAGACCGGCAAGGACGGTACAGACGACCAGAGAAGCGCGGAACCCTCTGTTGTTTTTCAATGGCACCCGGCGCGTGGAGGCATCGGAGTTTTTCACAACACAGGCGTCGACAGCGATCATTCGGTGTGGGTTCCCTCGCAGGCCGGTCTCACGGTCGTTTTCAAGAGCGTTCTCCGGCCACAAACACAAAGAGCGGCGGCGAATTGATCGCCCCCGCCCAACAAGCATTCAAAAACGTCCAAAAGACGGCCTATTAACGGCCTGCGCGGGGGCCTGCAACCAGACCTTCGCGCTGTGCACGCTTGCGTGCCAGCTTGCGAACGCGGCGAACGGCTTCAGCCTTTTCGCGAGCGCGCTTCTGGGAGGGCTTTTCGTAGTAATCGCGCATTTTCATTTCACGGAAAATGCCTTCGCGCTGCATCTTTTTCTTCAGGGCGCGGAGCGCCTGATCAACGTTATTGTCGCGGACTAGTACCTGCACGTTAAACCCGTTCCTTTGGTTTGGTTAATTTGCTATGTGAATAAGGCATTCGCACGCAAATAAAAAATCGTTCGTTCGGCTGTCGAGCCGGGCGATTGGTGACGTGCAATAACAGATCATTTGAGCCAAGTCCAGCCGGTAGCGCATAATCACCCAGCAAAATGCGGCTTGCCCGGAATTCTGCCTGTGATGTCGAAACAAAATCATTGCGGCGTCGCAAAATGGATATTGCCTCCCATCCCGATTTGCCATGTGTATGATAAGGGCCGGAGCCATGTTTCCGGCTTCTGGCCGGTTCTTGAGGAGCAGATTGCGAATGCGCAAATATTCCGTTTTTGCCGTGGCGCGTGAGGCGCTCAGGGGTCATAAGGGGTGGGATGCGCAATGGGCCTCGCCCGAGCCGCGCAAGGATTACGATGTCATCATCATTGGCGGCGGCGGCCATGGGCTGGGGGCTGCCTATTATCTTGCCAAGGAACACGGCATTACCAATGTTGCAGTTCTGGAAAAAGGCTGGCTTGGCGGCGGCAATACCGGCCGCAACACCACCATCATCCGCTCCAACTATCTCTATGAAGAGAGCATGGATATTTACGAGCATTCCCTGAAACTGTGGGAAGGCCTGAGCCAGGATCTCAATTACAACGTCATGTATTCGGCGCGCGGCGTGATGATGCTGTCGCACAATATTCATGACCGGCAGTCCTTCAGCCGCCATATCAATGCCAACCGTCTTTACGGCATCGACAATGAGTGGCTGACGCCGGAGCAGGCGAAAGCCTATTGCCCGCCGCTCGATATATCAGGCAATGCGCGTTATCCGATCAACGGCGCTGCCCTCCAGCGCCGCGGCGGCACGGCGCGCCACGATGCTGTGGCCTGGGGTTATGCCCGCGCGGCCTCCGACCGCGGCGTGCACATCATCCAGAACTGCGAGGTTACGGGCATTCGCCGCGGGCCGGACGGGGCGGTGACGGGTGTGGAAACCAATCGCGGTTTCATCGGTGCGAAGAAGATCGGCGTTTCCGCCGCCGGTCATTCCTCCGTCATCATGAAAATGGCGGATGTGCGCGTTCCGCTGCATTCCAACCCGCTGCAGGCGCTGGTTTCGGAACCGCTGAAGCCGATTTTCCCCTGCGTGGTGATGTCCAACACGGTCCACGCCTATATTTCGCAATCCGACAAGGGCGAGCTGGTCATCGGCGCAGGTACCGATCAATATAACTCCTATTCCCAGACCGGCGGCCTGCAGATCATCACCCACACGCTCGACGCGATCTGCGAGCTGTTCCCGATCTTCCGCCGCGTCAAGATGATGCGCCAATGGGGCGGCATTACCGACAACACACCCGACCGCTCGGCGATCCAGAGCGTGACGCCGGTGCAGAACCTCTTCGTCAATTGCGGCTGGGGTACGGGCGGCTTCAAGGCGACGCCGGGTTCGGCCAATCTTTTCGCGCATCTCATCGCGCGGGGTGAACCGCATCGTCTGGCGGCGGGGCTGACGCTCGACCGGTTCCGCACCGGCCGTCTTATTGATGAGGCTGCCGCTGCCGCGGTGGCGCATTGATGCTGGCGGCGGCCATGCTTGCGATCAACATATCAGGCGCGGCCGTGCCCGTGCCCGTCGGCAGCGTCATTCCCGAGGCCAGGGATTTTCGCAGCCAGAAGATTGCTAAGATGCAGGGTGAGAAAGACTGGCCCTTCATGGCGGAAAAAGGCCTGCTTCTCTGCGCTCCAAGTCTCGCGAACAAGATGGTTTATTTTGTCGGTGAGAAGGAGGATGGCGGGCAGGATTACCCCTTCGCGATCGACACCGACATGATGGCGGTTGCCATCGTCAATATGGGCCGGGCCTCGGCGCTACGCCCTTTCGATAATTTCGAGCAGCTTTTAAAGCGGCTTTCCCCTTTCGTAGCCATGGGAAAGCGGCTGTGTGACCAACCCGCCGGAACGATCCTTCCGGAAAATTCTCTCTAGGTGGAGCGACGATGCTTCTGATCCATTGCCCCTATTGCGGGGAAGACCGTTCCGAACTGGAATTCCGCTGGGCGGGCGAAGCCCATATCGCCCGGCCGGAAAACATCGCCGATATTTCCGACGAGGCCTTCGCCGAATATTTCTTCATTCGCGACAATGACAAGGGCCTCGTTTTCGAGCGCTGGCGTCACATTCACGGCTGCGGCCGCTTCTTCAACGCCGCCCGCGATTCGGTCAGCGACAAATTCCTGATGACCTACAAGGCGGGTGAGCCGAAACCCGATACTGAGACGGTCCTTTCCGCAGAAAAGGGAGCCGGGCAATGAGCGGCGATTATCGTATCAAGGGGGCCGGTCGTCTCACCCCGGCCAGAACCGCGCGCTTCACCTTCGATGGCAAGATTTATCAGGCGCTGGAGGGGGACACGGTCGCCTCCGCGCTTCTGGCCAATGGCGTGCATCTGATCGGCCGCTCGTTCAAATATCACCGGCCGCGCGGCTTCCTTTCCGCCGGGCCGGAAGAGCCGAATGCGCTGATCGACGTTTCCCGCGACAGTCTGCGCAAGCAGCCCAATGTGCGTGCCACGGTGCAGGAAGTGTTCGACGGCGCGATCATCGCCTCGCAGAACCGCTTTCCGTCGCTATCCTTCGATCTGAGCGCCATCAACGATCTCCTGTCGCCGATGTTCGCGGCCGGTTTTTATTATAAGACCTTCATGTGGCCGAAGGCCGCCTGGCACAGGGTTTACGAACCGCTGATCCGCCGCGCCGCCGGTCTTGGCAAGGCGCCGAGCGAGCCGGATGCGGATCATTATTCCGGTCGTTATGCCCATTGCGATGTGCTGGTGGCCGGTGCCGGCGTCGCTGGTCTGACGGCGGCGCTTGCTGCCGCGAAAACCGGCGTCAGCGTCATTATGGTCGATGAAAATGCCGAAGTCGGCGGCGCGCTGCGTTTCGACACTGGCACGGTTATCGACGGTCTGCCCGGTTACGAATGGGCGCAGAAGGTTTTTGCCGAACTGAAGTCCCTGCCCAATGTGCGGGTTCTCACCCGCACCACCGCTTTTGGTTATTACAACCACAATTTCGTGGCGCTGGCCGAGCGGGTGACCGATCATCTCGCCACGCCCGCCAGACACCAGCCGCGCGAGCGGCTGTGGCAGGTGCGCGCCAAAAAGGTCGTGCTGGCGGCGGGTGCGATCGAACGTCACATGGTCTTTGCCAATAATGACCGCCCCGGCATCATGCTGGCCTCGGCCGCACGTACCTATCTCAACCATTACGGCGTCGCCGTGGGTCAAAATGTCGGGGTCTACACCGCCCATGATTCGGCCTATGAGACGGCCTTCGATCTGAAGAAGGCCGGGGTGAAAATCGCCGCCATCGTCGATTGCCGCGAGAACCCGCATCAGCGCCTGCTGGATGAGGCGCGGGCGCTCGGCATCGAAGTGCTGGCGGGCCATAGCGTTTACAATACCGCCGGCCGCCTGCGTGTGTCTTCCATGACAGTTGGCCGCAATGGCGGTTCCAACAAGCGCAAGATCGCCATCGATGCGCTGGTGGTTTCGGCCGGATGGACGCCATCAGTGCATCTCTTCTCGCAATCGCGCGGCAAGCTGAAGTTTGACGCGGCTAACCAGCGTTTCCTGCCAGATATCCATGTGCAGAACGGTGTTTCCATCGGCGCCTGCAACGGCACGGACGATCTTTCCGCGTTGATCGCCGAGGCTGCGGCTGCCGGTGGCGGCGGCGTGGAGTTTTCCGGTGAGAATGCAAGGATTTGGACAGGCGGCATGATCGGTGCGGCCGAAGGCGCGGGTGAGGGCACCGGCGTCAAGGCCTTCATCGATTTCCAGCACGATGTCTGCGCCAAGGATATCCGCCTTGCCGTGCGCGAAGGCATGCATTCCGTCGAGCATATCAAGCGCTTCACCACCAATGGCATGGCGTCCGATCAGGGCAAGATGTCCAATATGCACGGCCTTGCCATCGCATCGGAGGCGCTTGGCCGGGATTTGCCCAAGGTCGGTCTCACCACCTTCCGCCAGCCCTATACGCCGGTCACCTTCGGCACGCTCATCAACCATTCGCGCGGCGCGCTGTTCGACCCGGCCCGCAAGACGCCGATGCACGAGGAAGAGCTGGCTGCCGGTGCGGTGTTCGAGGATGTCGGCAACTGGAAGCGCGCCTGGTTCTTCCCGCGGGCGGGCGAGGACATGCATGAGGCGATCGACCGCGAATGCAAGACGGTTCGGACAAGCGTCGGCGTGTTCGATGCCTCCACACTCGGCAAGATCGAAGTGGTCGGCCCGGATGCGGCGAAGTTCCTGAACCTCATCTACACCAATGCCTGGGACACGCTGAAACCCGGCCGCTGCCGTTACGGCATCATGACCCGCGAAGACGGTTTCGTTTACGACGACGGCGTCGTCGGGCGTCTTGCCGAAGACCGTTTCCATGTGACGACCACCACGGGCGGCGCGGCGCGCGTTCTCCAGCACATGGAAGATTATCTCCAGACCGAATTCCCCGATCTCAATGTCTGGCTCACCTCGGCCACCGAACAATGGGCCGTGATTGCCGTGCAGGGGCCAAAGGCGCGCGAGGTTATCGCTCCCTTCGTCGAGGGCATCGATCTCTCGCCGGAGGCCTTCCCGCATATGGCGGTGGCCGAAGGCACCTTCTGCGGTGTGCCGACACGGCTCTTCCGCGTGTCCTTTACCGGTGAACTGGGTTTCGAAATCAACGTTCCGGCCGATTACGGCGCGGCCGTCTGGACCGCGATCCGCGAAAGGGCGGAAGCCGTCGGCGGCTGCCTTTATGGCACCGAGACCATGCATATCCTGCGTGCGGAAAAGGGCTATATCATCGTCGGGCAGGATACGGACGGCACGGTGACGCCTGACGATGCCGGGCTTGCCTGGGCCGTTTCCAAGAAGAAGACGGATTTCGTCGGCATTCGCGGTCTGAAACGCACCGATCTCACGCGCTCCGGCCGCAAACAGCTTGTCGGCCTGAAGACGAAAGACCGGCTTACCGTTCCGGACGAGGGCGGCCAGATCGTTGTCGATCCGAACCAGCCGAAACCCATGACCATGCTCGGCCATGTCACCTCCGCCTACTGGTCGGAAAATCTCGGCCATTCCATCGCTTTCGCGCTGGTGGCGGATGGCAGGGCGCGCATGGGCGAAACGCTCTATATTCCGCTCGCCGATAAAACCATTGCCGTCGAAGTGACCGACATGGTCTTCCTCGACAAGGAAGGAGCCCGTCTCAATGGCTGACAAACTTCACGCAAAACGCAAATCCGTGCTCGAGGATTTTCACGGCGGCTCTCCCTTCGTTTCGCTGAAACCCGCTGCTTCCGCCTCGCGGCTCTCGCTGCGCGCCCGGGAAAGCGCCCTGCCGGCACTTTCGGAAGCGCTCGGTCTTGCCCTGCCGGCCCGCCCGAAAAGCTCCGTCACCTCGGGCCTGCGGTCCGCTTTGTGGCTCGGCCCGGATGAATGGCTGGTGATTGATCAGGGCGAGAGCGACCTGATGGCGGCTCTCGCCGGCGTTTCCGGCCTGTTTTCTGCAACCGATGTTTCCCACCGCAATACGGCCGTCATCGTCTCCGGTGCCGGTGCGGAAGCGGCACTCAATGCCGGTTGCCCGCAGGATCTTTCTCTCGCAAAGTTCCCGGTCGGCGCGTGCTCGCGCACCGTTTTCGGCAAGGCGGAAGTGGTGCTGCTGCGCACGGCGGACGATACGTTCCGGGTGGAATGCTGGCGTTCCTTTGCGGAATATGTCGGCGGGCTGTTGCAGGAGGCGGCTGAGGACGTGGCGGTTTAACCTACCATCCAGCCCCGCCATTCCACCCATCGCCCATGGAAATCGGCCCGGCCGATTTCCTGTTTCTCGCCGGTCGGCCAGATCTGCAGGGTAATGGCGGCACCGCCCGGCGTCGCATCCGCCTCCATTTGCAGCCGGGCAAGCGGGGCATCCGGCGTGGCGCGGGTTCCAGCTTCGGCAATCACAACCTCGCCTTCCTGTTTCAGTCCATCGGGCAGATATTGCCAGGCGACCGAGTGATAGACGACATGGACAGCACCCGCATATTGCGTGGCGAGGCGGCATTTCAGCCAGTCGACCGCGTCCGCCTTCTCGACATGCAGACCATGCTCCACCGCTATCCGCAGGGCGGCGGCGGTTCGCTCCAGCCTGTCTGTCTGGTCGGCCCAGACATAGGACATCAGCCGCAGGTGATCTTCGGCGGATGACGGGTCGAGCGGGTTGAGATCGCAGCCGGCGCGCTCGATAACCTCGATCCGCTCATGGGCGGGCGTGTCGCCGCGCCATTCCGGTGACAGGAAAACATCAGATTGCTCACCCCAGGCGAGATCGCCGAGGCGATATCGGTAACGGTCGAATTGCAGGTTGAGGCCAGCGCTGGCTCCAACTTCGGAAAGCACCAGCGGCTTGCCGGTCAGTGCCGCAATCGAAAGAAAGCCCGGCAGCAGAACGGCGGAACGCCGAACCTCGTTGGTCTGCGGCGGTGATTTCAACCTTTCGAGGATGAAGGGGGAATGAAAACGCAGGGCGCTGGCGCAGGCCTGCCAGAGCGCTTCTTCGTCTTCCGGCGGGATATCGGCAAGCGGCGCGATCTTTTCCTCTATGGCGAGCGCATGCAGGGCGCCCGCCAGCCGGAGGGGAACGGAATCGCCCGAGGGGCCGACATCGCCGGG
Organism: Agrobacterium sp. LR_9; assembly: GCF_041954855.1. Classification (NCBI taxonomy): domain Bacteria; kingdom Pseudomonadati; phylum Pseudomonadota; class Alphaproteobacteria; order Hyphomicrobiales; family Rhizobiaceae; genus Agrobacterium; species Agrobacterium sp. LR_9. The sequence continues at coordinate 2,906 of NZ_JAVAYA010000013.1, read as the reverse complement.
CTAGGATAAAATCCGCTCGCCCACCTCGGTATGGCGGTCGAGCCTTGCTGCCATGGCGCGGCAAAGCCGTGCGGTAAAGGGCGAGCCGAGGCTGTCGCAGGCTCTTGCCTGCACGAGAAACGCATTCCTTACGGCTTCGTCATGCATGCGGTCTCTCCCTTGCGGCGGTTTCAGGCGTCTTCCGGCCTGTCCTCCGGGTTGAACTGGCTGATGGTGGTCCAGCGGGCGGTAAGCGCCGGCTTTTTCTCGTTTTCGATGTCCACCGTCACGTCATAGGTCGTCATCAACATGGCCGCGCCGCGAAAACGCGCCTCCGCCAGCGTGAAGCGGCCGCGCACCCGCGCACCGCTTTTGACCGGCGTAACGAAACGAACGGCATCGAAGCCGTAATTGATGCCCATAGTCTGTTCGCGGATGCGGGGCAGGGCATCGTAATTCAGCGCCGAAAGCAGAGACAGCGTCAGGAATCCATGCGCGATGGTGCCGCCAAAGGGGCTTTCCGCTTTGGCGCGCTCCGGGTCAGTGTGGATGAATTGTTCGTCCAGCGTCGCCTTTCCGAAAGCGTCAATCATTGTCTGATCGACGGTGATCCAGTCGGAGACGCCCATTTCCGTGCCGACCAGATTTTTCATCTCCGCCAGCGCAATTTCTTTTGTCATGTTACCTCGTCCGCATTGTTTCCTGGGACTTATACGGCTGGCGACGCGAAGGGATCAACTGCGCAGATAAAACACCACGGAACGGGTGGGCAGGAAGGCGGGATTGCCGAAATCCGTGCCGATCGCATGCCAGCCATCTCCGGGCAGCGTGAAAGGAACGATCTCGCGACCGCGATTGATGAGAACCGCAAGCTCGACCTCGACGCCCGTTTCGCGGTCCGACGTTGAAAGCACCATGGCGAAGGCGGGTCCATTCGGGCTTTCCCAGTCCGCAATCGTCATGGGCTCCCCGCCCGGGGCAAGCCATGTCACATCGCCGCTGCCGGAAAAGAAGCCGGTCTCGGAAAAGACGCCGAAGCGTTTGCGAAGCACTGCGAGAAATGCCGTGTGATCGATCAGTTCGGGCACAAGCGAAGACCAGTCGACCCAGGTGATGTCATTGTCCTGACAATAGGCGTTGTTGTTGCCATGCTGGCTGCGGCCGCCCTCATCGCCGGCGGTCAGCATCAAGACGCCGCGGCTGACGAACAGGGTGGAAAGCAGCGCCTTCACATCCGCAATGCGGGCGGCGACAATGGCAGGATCATCCGTCAGGCCTTCGAAACCATTGTTCCAGGAGTGGTTTTCATTGTGGCCGTCGCGATTGTTCTCGCCGTTTTTCTCATTGTGCTTGTGTTCGTGGCTGACGAGATCGAACAGGGTGAAACCGTCATGGGCAGCGAGAAAGTTGACGCTGCGGCTGTTTAGGCGGCCATGGCGGGAAAAGATCGGCGAAGACCCGGAAAGCGCATCTGCCAGCGCCCCGGTGGTGCCGGCGTCGCCGCGCCAGAAGCGGCGCATATCGTCGCGGGCGCGGTCGTTCCACTCCAGAAAGCTTTCGGGGAAATTGCCGAGCTGATATCCGCCAGGGCCGATATCCCATGGTTCGGCGATCAGCAGGCGGTCGTAAAGTGCCGGGTCCGAATGCATGGCCGCGAGCGTTTCGCTTGCCATGTCAAAGCCATTGGCCGTTCGCCCGAGCACGGGCGCGAGGTCGAAGCGGAAGCCGTCCACCCCGGCGTTCAGAACGAAATGCCTGAGGGAATCGACGATGAGCTGGCGAATATAGGGATGGTCGCAGGCAACCGTATTGCCGGTGCCGGTATCGTTGACCAGCACGCCCGGTTTTCCCGGCGGGTGGCGAAAGGCAGTGAGGTTATCGAGCCCGCGCAACGACAGGATCGAACCTTCGATATCGCTTTCGCCGGTATGGTTGAAGACCAGATCGAGAATGACGCCGATGCCCTCCGCATGCAGCGCCGCAACCGTATCCCGCAATTCCCGCACGCCGCCGGGGCAGAGGCGCGGATCGAGCGCCATGAAGCCGACGGGATTATAACCCCAGGCATTGGAAAGGCCGAGCGGCGGCAGGTGGCGCTCATCGATCCAGGCGGTGATCGGCATCAACTCCACCGCATCGACGCCGATCTTTTTCAGGTGCGCGATAATGGCGGGATGGGCAAGTGCGGCAACGGTGCCCCCGATCTCTTCCGGCACTTCAGGATGCAGCCGGGTGAAGGATTTGACGGCGAGTTCGTAAATCAGCCCGCCTTCGGCAAAAAACGGCGGTTGACGCCGGACCGGCTCATGCTGCGAAAGGATCGCCTTCGGCATGATCCCGCCGGTCTCCGCACCAAAGGCGTAAAGCGCGGGATCGTGCCGGAAGGGGCGGTCGATCTCCGTGGCATAGGAGTCGAGCAGCAGCTTTGCAGGATCGAACCAGAGGCCGTGTTCGGGGGCGTAAATGCCGTGAGCGCGAAAGCCGTATCGCGTGCCGGGGCCGGCATCGGAGACGGTCAACCGGTGAACGTCATCTTCGCCGCGCGTCATCGGCAAACGGGCCGTTTCTTTCTCGCCGTTCGCATCGAAAAGGCAGAGATCGATCTGCGAGGCGTGCCGGGAATAGACCGTGAATTCCGTTCCGTTTTCCGTCTGGATTGCGCCTTTGGGGAAAACGGAAGGTGTCTGCATGGTCTGTCTCTCCGTGAATAGTTGTTTCTTCTTCGTGAGGGTAGAAGGTGGCCGGTAATGGAAGGCGGGTATGCGTCCGCCTGTGATCGATGGCGAACCCAAAACCTCTCCTCCGTCATGCTCGGGCCTGTCCCGAGCATCTGCTACGCATTGATTGGACGATGCGTTGGCAGATCCTCGGCACAAGGCCACTGCTGTCCGGTTTAAATTTGGTGGACATGGCGCACGGTGTTGATT
>NZ_JAVAYA010000012.1:0-164925 GCF_041954855.1 Agrobacterium sp. LR_9 | reverse complement strand
TCTCGATTGTAGGAAGTGCGATGCTCGTATCAGCGGCCCTTGCGGCGGTGTTCAAGGAAGCCAACACCGAGGTCAAGGTAACCATCAAAAGCAATTTTTTCATCGTCCTCTCCTGCTCGGGTTGGTTATGTCGCTCTTCGAGCACCCGCATCGGTCAACCCAGGAGCTTCATGATTGCCGGGACGCTCAGTATCGCAGCGTAGTAACCCATAAACTGGACACCGGTATTCATGCCCAATACGCGATAGAGAATGCCGCCGACCAGACCGACTGTAACGATAACCAGAAGGGCCAAAATGCCACCTTCCCAGAGACCGATGACCAAAACTAAGCCGACGAAAGTCGCGATGATCGCCTCGTGGCTTATGTATTTGGCGACGAATGCCGCAGCGCTGCGGGCATGGTTCATGGCAAACGGATAGGCTATGGCAGCGGCGATTACGACGGAAATCAAACCCCAAACGAGGAACTCGGGGACCGACATCATCGTGTGAAGATTGTTCACCGCTCCGGTCGCGGTGTCGACGGTGAAGCGTGGGGGGGCGTTGAAGAGTGGCGCCGCGGGACCAGCTGCGACCGGGCTAAGCGGCAGGCCGAAGGCGATGAGCGGGATGAGCGCTTCCGCGATGTAAGTCGACTCAGTCACGCCGTTGCGGACCGCCAGAACCGAGGTAAGCCGATGATAGGCATGTTTGATGCGGGCGCCGACGATTTCGCCAGCGATAACCGTGACAGCAACCGGACTGAAAACGAAAGTGGCGCTTGTAACAGCCGCTGCGGCCGCTGTTGTTGTAACCTGACTACGATCGAGAACCCTGAACGGGTTTGGAAAATAGCCGCCCCAGCTTTTGACATCCGGCGCAAGGGTTGTCTGGCGCAGCTCGCCTCGGTTCATACGCCTCTTTTCCAACGGAGACAGTGCCGAGACAAGTTCAGCGACAAGCGGACCCACTGCAATGCCGAGAAAGTAACTAACGCCGAGCTTCACGTTGTTGGCGGCGGTGAAGCCTTGCAGTGCAACGATTATCAAAGTGAAGGGCACGAGTGCGACGACTGATGCCCAGCGACCGGTGGAAAAATAGGCGATGATAACGGCCGCCCCGATGAACAGCCACGGCGCGGACGCGGTGATGTAAGTCCCGAACGGGGCGAGGATCACCGCGAACAGCACGGCAAGCGGCACGGCGACGAAAGCCGAGATAACCGAACCGGCCAACATCTTGCGCAACGCCACATGGGGTGCGCCCAGGTTCCGCAGCGCCGTGGCTTGCTGGAGGAGGGGGAGAGCAAGCGTATCTCCAGGAATGCCCAAAAGCGCCGTTGGAACAGCGTGGGTCATATGTTTGGATATCGCGGCGCACATCCAAAAAGTAAACACGCCCGCCGGCGGGGCGCCGAGGAGAACAACCAGAAGGGTCACTGGCGCGATTGTCGTCGTTTCGTCTGTTCCCGAGATCAGGCCAATGGCGGAAAACAGGATTGCGCCGAGAAGGCCAAGGCCAAGAGCGAGGACAATTTCGTAAAGTAGGCCGTCCATGTCACTCCCCCTTACGGCCGGTACCGCGGCCTTGTTCGTAGTTCCGGAAGACGTCGTAAAGACCGACCTGCCTCATTTCCTCCGCCACGACAGGTGGAAGGTCGCTCAGGCGTCCGATTGGGCCGCCGTCCTGTTCCATTTGTTCGATCACTTCAATCTGCCAAGCGCTCGCGTCCGCGACATGCTCGGAAATCACACGTTTGGGCGGGAATATTCTGGCGCACACTGCACCGCTCGCGACAGAGCCGATAATGCCCGCGAGCATGGCAAGTGCCTTGCCAACGGCCGGCGTGGCAGCCAGCGGCGCTATTATTTGGAGTGCTGCGAAATAAACGGCGACGCTCATCACAGCGCCAATCGTCATGGCCTTGCCGAGTTGCGGACGTGAGACGACGTCGCCCCATATCTCCGCAAGTTGGCCCTGCGTGCCTACGGCGCGCAACTCATCAGGTTCAGTCATCATCATCCTCCCAAATGACGCGAAACCGGAAAGCTCCTCCTTGTCCGGTCGCAGACTTTAATTACTTTCGCAATTCGGCCAGGATCTCTTCAGCCCGGGCCGAGCGCACGTCGTGGTCTGCAGCAAGCCTGCCGGCGACGAGATCAATCTCCTTGCCCTGTGCGCCGGCGCCAATGGCAATGTTTCGGGCGTGGAGAGCCATGTGGCCTCGCTGAATGCCTTCAGTTGCAAGGGCCCTAAGCGCCGCCATGTTCTGCGCGAGCCCAACGGCAACTGTTACTTCTGCGAGTTCGACCGCAGTTTCGACGTTGAGGATCTGGAGTGCTGCCTGGGCAGCCGGATGCGTCTTAGTTGCTCCGCCGACAAGGCCCATTGCCATAGGCATCTCCACCGTACCGACAAGGGTTCCTTTTGTGCTGATTTCCCAAGTCGTCAGCGAGGTGTAGCGTCCCGAACGAGCGGCATAAGCATGGGCGCCGGCTTCGATTGCGCGCCAGTCGTTACCGGTTGCAACCACGACCGGATCGATGCCGTTCATGATGCCCTTGTTGTGGGTTGCGGCCCTGTAGGGATCGACAGCGGCGAACTCGTAAGCGTCTACGATACCTTCCATCATCCTTCGGCCGGCGAAAGCCTTTGTGGTAAGCGCTTCTTCGGTCACCTCGATGCGAGCGCGGGCAAGACGCAGATCAGCAAGATTGGAAAGGATACGAAGCCTGACTTCGCCACCGGTGATCTGCTCTGCGATCGGGGCGATGGCCTCGGCCATCGTGTTGACGGTGTTCGCACCCATGGCGTCGCGAACATCAACGAGCAGGTGCAGCACGACCATTGCTCCGCGCGTCGTCGAGGGGAAGACGTGGACTTCTATATCCCGACATCCGCCGCCGAACTTGACGAGAACCGGGTCCTTTGCGTTCGCTGCCGTCACGATCTCGTCGCGTGCTGCAAGGATGGCGAGCCTGGCCCCGAAGGGGTCAGCGACGCCGAGAATTTGCACCTGGGCACGCATGATCGGTGGGGTAGAAGACGTCTGGAAGCCGCCGCAGCCGCGCACAATCCTGGCCATATAGGAGGCCGCCGCGACCACGGACGGTTCTTCGACGGCCATAGGCACGAGATAGTCTTTGCCGTTGATTGTGAAATTGGTTGCGACGCCGAGCGGCAGCTGGAACGTGCCTATGACGTTCTCGATCATCCCGTTTGCCCGGGAGACCGGAAGTGCGTCTGTGGAACTGAGAGCAGAGCGCGCCTCTTCGTTCAGCGAAGTTGCCAAGGCAACCTGCTCTAATCGTTCTGTAGGGGAAAGATTGCGCATGTTCTCCATGCGCGACGTTACCGTCCTCGTTGTCATGGCTCACTCCCAAACCAATACATGCATACTTGTAATCCGAACAAACTGTCCTAAAATCATAGTGATAATCAAGGGACAGTTGTCCGGTATATTCGGGGCACTGTCCCAATCGAAGGGTGGGACAAATTGAAGCGGGTCGATACCATCGTTGCCCATGTCAGCGGTCAAATCGCATCCGGCGTTTACGGGCCGGGCCACAGGCTCCCATCTGTCAGACGAGGCGCTGAACAATTCGGCGTGTCAAAGAATACCATGGCCGAAGCCTATGACCGACTTGTCGCTCGAGGACTTGCCGTCTCACATCAGGGCTCTGGCTACTACGTCTCGGAGAACCGTCCTGCGCCAGTGCCGAGGGTGAAACCTGATGTCACAGAGGCATTGGGCATAATGTCGCTGCTGCGCGAGCAGCTCGACCAGAACTATCAGACCCGTCCCGGGGACGGCCGTCCGCCGGCAAGCTGGACCGAGGACGCTGATATGCGGCGCATTTTACGCACAAGCCGCAGCGCGACCGCCGAGGTAGATTTCGGGTACGGGAGCTCCTGGGGTCTTGGGGCTCTTCGCGAATGGCTCCGCTTGGCGCTTGCGGAACGCTCGATCGCCACTGACACAGATGGCATCATGCTCACGAGCGGGGTCAACCATGGCCTCGATCTCATTATTCGGCATTTTCTGGAGCCGGGCGATACCGTCTTCGTTGACAGCCCAGGCTATTATCCGCTGTTTGCCAAGCTTAGGCTCGCCAAGGCCAATGTCGTTCCTATTCGGAGATTGGAGGAGGGGCCGGATCTCGACGACATACGCCAGAAACTCATGGTCCACCGTCCCAAGCTGTTCTTCACACAAAGCCAGGCCCACAACCCCACCGGCGGAACGCTGTCGCCTGCCCACGCCTTTAGTTTGCTGCAAATGGCGGAGGTGCATGATTTTCGGCTGGTCGAGGACGATATTTTCGCCGACCTGATTGCCCCGACCCTGCCGCGCCTGGCAGCATTCGGCCAGCAGCAGCGGGTGCTGTATGTCGGCTCGTTTTCGAAAACACTGTCTGCAAGCTTGCGCTGCGGTTACGTCGCAGGCGCCCCGGACATCATTCGCAGTCTGGTGGACCTCAAGATGATCACCATGGTGGCGACATCCGTTCATGTCGAGCGCGTCGTTCTCGAGATGATCGAGAGTGGACAGTATCTCAAGAACCTGAGGCGCCTGCGCGGCTGGATCGAAGAGGGCACGAAGGCGACGGCCCGGGCGCTTGGTGACGTCGGACTGCAGGTTTCACTTCCAAAGGTCCGCGGCTTCTACATCTGGGTACCCCTCCCGAAGCAGATCGATGAGGTCGCGTTCTGCCGTCGGGCCGCCGAGGCAAACATCTTCATCGCACCGGCGAGCGTTTTCCACGTTGACCGCGATGCGCCGGTCACACCGGCAATGCGCGTCAACGTCGCCTACGGCGCAGATTCACGGTTTTGCGCTTTCCTGCGCGAAGAGTTCCAAAGAAACTGAATAAGAGATGCAACGATGGATAAAATCAGGATCGTCGAAGTCGGGCCCCGGGACGGGCTGCAGAATGAGGCGCGCCCACTGGGAGTCGTCGAGCGTGTGCAGATGATCGAAGGCTTGATCGACGCGGGGCTGAAAACCATCGAGGTCGGCAGCTTCGTCTCGCCGAAATGGGTGCCTCAGATGGCGGGTTCCGCCGAAGTTCTCATGACGCTCGGACGACGAGAGGGCGTGACGTTTCAGATGCTGGTTCCGAATTTGAAAGGTTTCGAAGCGGCGCGCGGTGCGGGGACGGAAGAGATAGCGATCTTTGCGTCTGCCTCCGAAAGCTTTTCTCAGAAGAATATCAATTGCTCCATTGAAGAAAGTTTCGGTCGCTTTGCGCCCGTTCTGGAAGGCGCCAGAGAGGCAGGTATGCGAGTGCGCGGCTACGTGTCCTGTGTTCTCGGGTGTCCCTATGAAGGCGGGGTGTCGCTTCACTCGGTGGTCTCTGTCGCACGGAGGCTTTACGATCTTGGTTGCTACGAAGTGTCGCTCGGCGACACGATCGGGACCGGAACACCAAAGGCTGCAGCGGCAATGGTTCGTGCCGTCGCCGGTGAAATGCCAATCACAGCCGTCGCTCTTCACGAGCACAACACCTATGGGCAGGCACTCGCCAATATCCTCGCATGCCTTGAGGCAGGTGTGACCACGTTCGACGCCTCCGTCGGTGGCTTGGGTGGCTGCCCCTATGCCAATGGAGCCACGGGAAATGTTGCAACCGAGGAGCTCGTCTATATGCTTGAGGGCATGGGTGTATCCACGGGTATCGATCTTCCAAAACTGTCGAAGGTTGCTGCCTCGGTCTCAAGTCAGTTGGGCCGCGACCATCCAACCTCATTTGATTTCTGGCCATCAAAATGGGCGACAACCTGAGGTCATCAGCCGAAATTTTCATTTGCGTTCCAAGTGGCAACATTTGTCGATCCGCGTGGTACAGCGGAATCGATTTCCTTTTAGTGATACCTGGTTTGGTTTTCCAAGATCAGTTGAACCTGCCGAGTTGGCCGGAATGCGCCACTTCCAGACATCGTCGGGCCATTCATATCTGACTGCTCTCGACCCTTCATTGCCGGTCCGAAGCCCCGAGCGCCTCCCCGAAAGCTGTCACTCGAACGCGCGCGTTGCGTGGACTAGGATCACGGTGCTGCGGCCATACGTGCGTTAGGGGCTCCGCGTTTAGGGGATGGCCGAAAACACGCGCTAAGACCCGTCGTTGCGGCACATAGATGGCGTTACGGGTTAGGTGGCGGGGCTCGACGCTGTGGATCTGGAGCAGGCCAAGCCGGTTGATCGCCCTTCACAGCTGGCCTGCGCCGATGCGGTCGTGACCACGCAGGGCATTGAAGCCCTGCGCCGCCAGCGCCAAGCGCGGGACTTCGGAAACGGAGATCACCCACCTTCAGGAGCGCGGTTCCAGAACTGTCGCGATAAAGGCGCGCAGGTCGGCCAGCATCAGTTCCGGCTCTTCCAGCGCGGCGAAATGGCCACCCCGCAGCATATCGGTCCAATGCACGATGTTAAAGGTCTTCTCCGCGAACGAGCGCGGCGGCGGCAGGAATACTGGATCGGGGAAGGCCGCAAAACCGGTCGGCACCTGGATGCGGGTGCCGGCCGGAAGCGTCAGGGAATCCTCAAGCCGGGTGCCGTAGTAGATCCAGGTTGCAGTCACGAACGATGTGGGCGCTATGTAGAGCATGATGTTGGTAAGGAGTTCCTCCTCGGAAAACTTGCTCCAGATGTCGGGCCCGCCTTCGGCGGTTGTCGGAAGGTCGGCCCACTTACCGAACTTCTCGAGTATCCAGCCCGCCGCTCCGATCGGGCTGTCGGCCATGGCGACGCCAAGCGTCTGCGGACGGGTTGCCTGCTCCTGAAAATAGGCGCTCTCCCAATCGGCGATCGCGGCCCGCCTGGTGGCGAAAGACTTCTCCTCATCGGTCGTCGCAGCGGCGTCCCTCGCGCACACCGTCATCATGTTGATATGGATGCCTAGCAGAGCGTCCGGTCGATCGTGCGCTGCCCAGACCGCGATGCCGTGGCCCCAATCCCCCCCTTGAACGAAATACCGCGCGTCGCCGAACAGTTTGATCATCAGCCCATGTACGAGGGCAGCAGCCCGCCGCATGCCGATCGGGCGCGCGATCGGGTTGGAAAACGCGAAGCCAGGAAGCGAGGGAACAACAACATCGTGCCCGTCCGCCGCGAGCGGCTCCAGGAGCCGCTCGAACTCGAGATACGAGCCCGGCCAGCCGTGGACAAGCAGGACGGGCGGCTTGGAGCCGTCGCCCTTCACATGAATGAAGTGGAGGTGCTCGCCTTCCACGTCGGTCGTGAAATTGGGGAGTGCGTTGAGGCGTCGTTCGACCGCACGCCAGTCGTAGCTGTCCCGCCAATAAGTGGCGAGTCGCTTCAGGTCATCAACCCCGACCCCCGCTGACCAGCCTCCCGCATCCGGCAGCTGGCTCCAGTCATAAGCCTCGACTTTGGCTCTGATTGAAGCGAGCCGTTCGTCAGGGATGTTGATCGTGTAGGGTAAAATCATGATGTTCTCCGCTTAAGCTGGGACGCGGTTTGGTGGAGAGTGTCCACCAACCTGCTATCCATAATGTCGATGGATCTTCTGAGAGCCGACGGCCGCTCGGCATAATGCTCGGATTGTCGCCGAGGTTGAAATCGAACCTTCTACGTGTTGTTATCCAACGGATGAATACCAAAACCCTCGATCTCGGCCTGCTTGTCACGCTCGAAGCCCTTCTGGCGGAAGGGAACGTCACGCGCGCCGCCCGGCGCCTCAACCTGAGCCAGCCTGCCTTATCGGCCCGGTTGGCGCGGCTTCGTGACGCCCTCGGCGATCCCCTCCTCATTCCGGCACAGCGCGGGATGGTCCTGACCCAGCGCGCAGTCGAGCTTCAACAGCCATTGCATGAAGCTCTGGAGGGTGTCCGCAGGGTGGTGGCAGATGGAGCACCGTTCGACCCGGCAACCATGCAGGCTACTCTGGTGATCGCCGCGAGCGACTACCAGCAGTATGCGCTGCTCACCCGGTTTTCGGTCGCGCTCAGGACCGAGGCGCCCATGGTCCGCATCGCTTGGCGTGCCCTGGACGTTCTGGCGCTCCCCGCACAGCTGGAGCGCGGCGAGGTCGACCTGGCCGTGGCAACTCCGAACCATGCACCGGCGGCCATGCGCCAGCATCAGCTCTATTATGAGGATTACACGGTGATCGCCCGGCAGGGACACCCGGCCGTACAAGGACATGTCAGCCTGGACGTGTTCTGTGCTTTGGAGCACGTTGTGGTGTCTCTCCAGGGCGGCGGGTTCTCGGGGCCTACCGATGCGGCACTCGAGGCCGTCGGCCGCCGCCGCACCGTAGCTTTGTCCACGTCGGGGTTCCTGATCGTGCCGGAGGTCGTATCGCGGTCCGACATGATTGCGCTGGTTCCTCGGCGTCTTGCGGTCGGCTGGTCGGATCGCCTGCAAGTGCTGGAACCGCCCCTCGCCATCCCAGGACATACAATCGTGAGTATCTGGCACGACCGGGCTACTTACCATCCGGCACAACGCTGGCTGCGTGAACGGCTGTCGATGTTGGCCGCCGAAGGATAGTCACCGGCTGGACCTGAGGCTGGGCACGACGTTGCCCGAACGCCGTCGTTTTTCGGGAAAGCTTGTGGTGGTCGCGAATGACAGCTTATCGCTGTTCTGCTCCGAAAGCTGACCGGAAGTCCTCGCACCCCAACTTAGTCTCATGAGGCCGGTTCGGGATTAACGGGTTTGGACAACAGGCAGCCGTCGTCGGTCGAACGACTTTCGAGGCCAGGCGTCTTTCAACTGTGATTCCCGGGGAGCATCCTTCGATCTGCGATAATCGATCGTGGCGACGCCGACAGCTCGGCGAGGGGACCTCAATGGTGCAGGCACCCAACAGGACGTTCATCAGCGATGCGGCTTGGCAGAAGGTCGTGGCCCGCGAAGCCATCATATGGCCCATCGCTTTCGAAAAGAAGTTGACCAGCCCGGAGATTGGGTCAGTCTCTCCGACAGGCCGATACCAAATCCCCTACAATTTTCGGAGATAAGGATATGACAGGTTCTGTCACTGGAGCACCCAAAGCGCTTCTTCGCCTTGAGGGGCTAGCGGTACTTGTTGGCGCCACGGTGTTATACGCCAAGCTCGACGCGAGCTGGTGGCTATTTGCCGCGCTAATCATTGCCCCCGATTTGTCTATGGTCGGCTACATTGCCAACAAGAGGGTTGGGGCAGCACTTTACAATGCAGCTCACTGGTACGTCCCGCCGCTCGCGTTGATTGCCGGAGGTACCTTGGGGAGCGAAACCAGGCTCGCGACAATAGGGCTGGTGTGGGCTGCCCATATTGGCCTGGACAGGGCACTAGGCTACGGCCTGAAATACGGCGAGGGATTTGGGATGACACATCTGGAAACAATGCCTACCAGAAGGCCTCAGGCCGTTGAAGAGACTCATTTCGACTAGAATCATCTTGGACAATCGCGCTCGCAGTGCGGGGGGAATCAGGCCGATAGGTCTTTATTCCAGATTGATGCATGAGCTTGGTGCCGGCTTAATGGCCCACCTTATCAGAGCGGATCAATCCCCAGAGACCATTTGCCTCACGGGCGTCACCGCATTGTCCCCTCGTTGCAGTCGTTACGTTAACTCCCTCCCGGTCGGATGTTGATAGCTTCACGACCGCATTAGGTCGGGGTCAGCCCGAAGCCGTCGGACTTTGCCAGGCTTCTTCTTGCGGCCAACCTGAACGGCATGGGGAGATTGCCAGGCATGATCTCAGCCGTTCATGAAGGCCAGATTGAAGCTAAAACGAAACGGCTTGGTGCTTTTGGCTAAAATGCGGTGTCCGGTTGCAATTTGATACATTTTCACGGCGCCCCGGGGAAGTTCTGTGACAGACTCGCGATAGGCTCCCCCATATGAAAACCCTGACTGCAATGTCGTCGAGCGGGTCCCGCTTGGCGAAGCTTCAGTCGCAGATACGCAGGCTCGACACCTGAACGCCGAAGACAACACCTCATATCAGGCCCGTGGAGCTTGTCGTGGCTTGCAGTCATTTTTCTGCGTGGTGCTCCTGTCGGCGCGGGGCATTGGCCTTCGTGGAAAACGCGAGGCAAAATACGCTTGCGATCCGTGCCCCACACGGCCGGTCAATGCGGCATTTCTGGCAGATCAGGTCTGTTCCGCTCTGGGGATGCGCAACGCTATCAGCATCTTCACGAATGATGTTATTTTCGCCTGAATGGATTTGACGACCGTGGACAGTCTTCCCCTGCGTCGCATTTCCCGATCGAACAGGTAACTCAGGCCGATAATGATTATGCTTATCAACACGGCTTGCAAAGCGGCCGATCCAATGGTGTCCGGCGTACCGCGCCACGCGTAAAGGATCATGTTGCCAAAGGCGAAGGTGAAGAGGCTGGCGCGCCCAAAGAAAACGAGCCTTTCCAACTTTTTCTTTCCCTCGTCAGGCAATCCCTGAGTGGCAAGGACGGCCAAGGAGGTAAGACAAACGGCGCCGCTGAGGCCGGCAGCAAAATAAAGCGGATCGCTCTCCATTCGCAGCGACATGTCGCCGAGCTCCGCGAGCAAGCCTTCACGGCTCAAGAAAGCGCCGATTGCTACCGCCAGAGCTGAAGCGGCCAGCAGGAATGACGCTCGTTTTGCAATGCTGCCCGTTGTTTCAGAGCGAGCGCCTCGGTCACCTGCGATGAGCCTTCCAAATGTCATTCCTCCGACGATCAGGCTTAGTCCATGTAGGATCGATGGCCCGCCAAGCTTGCCGTCCCCAATGCCGAACAAAAACGTCGCTACTCTTTCCGCGTTCATGCCCATCTGAAAATCGATCGGGCTCGGCAGTCCTCGAAGCGTTGGGTGAACTGCATGGATTGCAACCGCGGCGAAGAGGAGTGGCAGCAGACCGGTTTTGTTGCGCAATAGCAACAGGGCTGGGGCGAGGAAAAGAACGACGGCGTAGAATTTCAGAATGTCCGTGAAGGGCGTCACTCCCAGAAGCATCATGGTCGCGATCGAGAATTTCAGCGAATATCCGTCCGGGACCAAATACAGCACCACGACCGACAGGCAGTATAGCAGCCAGCATTGAATGGCACGCGAAAGAAGCCGCACGGTAACAGGCCCTTGTTCACCTTGAAGGAATTTGGGTCGGTAGATGATCTCGAGCATCGTGCCGAAAAGCAGGATGAAGGTGGGCGTCGCCAGCGCCATAACGGCGCGCACGACGGCTGCAGATGGGCCACTCCAGAATTGATCCATTGCGGTAACGACCCAGACATGGCTGAGCATTGCAAAGAAAATAGCGATCGAACGGGTAAGGTCTATCCCGATGATCCTCGAATTCGCTGTGGTTTCCGCCATGGAATGTACTTTCAACCGAATTTCAGAACATTGCGATGCAACAAGGCTACAAGACTGGACGACGCTACGGCAACCGTTAAAGCCGCCCAAGTTGCATCGCGTCGCCTTAGCGGTCGCAACGCATGTTGGTGAAGCTGCAGGTGACCTGTCAGACGCCGCCTATCGCGGAATGTTGCCGCCTGGGCATTGGTCACGTGTTTGGAGCTAAGGACATCAAGTATCCTCCCCTTGATGTCACAGTGGGAGCGGCTCCAGTTCAAGGACCTTCCCGCCGGAGCCGCGCAGCCGGTCGAGGTAAGTCGAGTGTTCAATAAGCTGGGCAGGAAAATAGAGCCCTGGTCGAGCTGATTCGGTGGCGAGGCCGGCGAGACGTTCGAGAACAAGTGCGACGCCCAGGCCGGTCAACGGCATCTGCCCAGCTGGATGAACGATCGCATACCGCTTGCTGAGGGGGCTGCCTACATGGTCTTGGCCCCGAAGATTGATGATGATTTCAGTCGATACCCCGCCTCCTTCACGACGGGACGAACTCATTCCGACAGCAAGATCAAATCGCACGTTGCGCGCGCCGGTTGCGTTTGCCAACAGCAGGACATCGTTCGGCGAGGAGGCATTCGCGTCCAGTTCCGTTCCATCAACCGCGCGCACCTTGGACGCCGTGTCATCGCCGCTGAGCCAACGCCAGGCTCCATCCTTTCGGATGAGAGCCATGGCACCTGCATAAATCTGACGTTCAAGATCTGCATTTGCCGCCGGTCCGAACACATCCTCTTCGTCGAGAACGGCCTCGATTCGAACATTTTCCAAGCAACGAAATTCCTGCGCAAACAACAGTGAGGGTACGCTCGTCGCGCCGACCAGCCACTCCGTACCAAGAACGACCGGCGCCGCCAAAGGCCGATGCATGAAAGATGCTACCTCGATGCCTAGTTCGCCAACGGCCGGCGAAATACTTATATGCCCAACCTGTCTTCGCTGAGCCCAGAGAAGCGCTGCCCCCGAGCCATCGGAGAATAGTGTCGCGACCGCAGAGGGGCGGAGGTCGCCGAGCCCCAGGTCGGAGGCTGCCAGATCGACCACGACCGCAGACGCGCCGACAACAGCCGCCGCCGCCCGGCGGGTGCGCTCCTCGTTGCGTCCGCCGATGAGGATCGGCACGTACGGATGGAACTCGCGCAAAAAGCGGGAAGCCCAGCGACCGACCTCGCCGGCGCCGCCGATAAACAAAACTGGTTCTTGCGATCTTTCGGCAGGTTTTGACACGACGGCGCCCTTATGACAAAAATACCTACCATAAGTAACTTACCGAAAGAAGGTATGCAGATTGAAATGACGGAAGTCAACGTCGATCATCGGACCACGGGACGTCTTTCAAAGGCTGAACGGCGTCAGTAGTTGTTGGATGCAGCCCCGTTGATCGTCCGGGAAGATGGGGTGCGATAGACTGACATTGGTCACCGAACAGTGAGGGCAGGCGTCTCGAAGCACGTCACATATCAGTATTTCGAACAAGAGCCGGCCTTTTGACAAAACTCTATCGCTGGATTGACGCTGGTGCCTACCATCTTTTGGATGGCTATAGCGGGAACTTCGTGCGGCGCTCAATTGGCAACCTCTCGAATAGCAACATGTCTCTTGTGGAGGCGAGGCGACCAGCCTGAAGATGCAAAGATCTTGCCCGATGCTCTAAGTAGAGCGACAATAGCGATCCACAAGGTCGGCGGGGAAAGAGTTGGCAAACATCTTGAGCGACCTGATGGGGCGCGTTGCAGCTCATGTGTTCGTCCACTACCGCTTCGGTTAGCTGGTGCTCTTGGTTCACGTGCAGTCAGGCGACCAGGAAGTTCAGCGTCAGGCCCGTTCCTATAGCGGCAACCAGGAGAAAGACGTCGGCCAGGAGAGTTCGGACAATGCTATGACGCCCCGGTTGCAAACGGCTCAGATAATCCTCTCGAAAATCATCCATAAGGGTTTCCTTTCATGTTTCAGATCAATAACGAAGCGATGACGCTTGGCGCTAATCGATCCGTTTCGACAGACGGAACTTACCTTGAGGGCGTCGCACAAGTTTCTCGATGTTGGGTCAAAACTGTAACCAAGTGTAGCAGTGGGGCGGTCGGCCGAGACTAAGTCCATCTCGATTCCACGAGCATTGAGCTGGCTTCCCATGCAACGACCTGTCGGCAACCAATTCAGCGAAGTTGTAGAAGATCCGGCCCGGTTCGAAACGTCAGATACAAGTGCCGACTGCCGGTCATTTCGAGAGCGGACACTCTGGAGGCATGATAGGCAGGCATATCATCTCACTTCAAAACCGGTCTCAAGAGCGGGGCGGTTCGTATCCGGAATAGCCCCATCCTTGTTATCAGATAAAGCCTTAAGCAAGCGGCGCACGGTCCTGCCAAGTTTCGATCGCGTAAGCCCATGACAGCGAGCGGAACAGGAAGCAATGTGGCGCGGGTCGAAGCAGACGTGCGGTAGCGGAAGGCTTGCGTGCCATCCCGATTGCTGCATGCTCAAACGTGTCGATTGATTACAGGCTCCAGAATGTGTTCAACACCCTTACCATCTCATCGGGTCGCTGGAGCGGATACCAATGTCCTGCGTCGAGCAGAAACACCTCGCGCGCCCCGATGTCGTTAGCCAGTGACTTCGCCAATTCCGGCGGAACCGGCCTGTCCTTTAGGCCGTGAAGGACCAGCGTCGGTGCAATGATGTTGGCGAGGCCTGGCTGCCATTCTCGCCCGACATTCAGCGCCGAGCGGTAGAGCCGCAGGATACAATCGCCCATGCGGTCGTCCACGTCCGCCACGATCCGATCGGCGTCGGCCGACGACGATCCGTCCTCAAGCAGACGTGTCCTCATCGCAGCACGGTTGAGATCAGCGAAATACGCTTCGCCCTCGCCTGGAGTCTGCCAGAGCCTTGCCAAAGGGTGCCATGGATGGTCAGCCTTGATCGCGCAGCCGCCGCCCGCCCAGCTCCGTACCAAATCCGGCCGCAGGGACGCAACGCGCAGCGTCATGATCGCTCCCCAATCGTGCGCCACCAGATCGACCGGCTCGCCGACTGTCTCAATGCGCGTTATCAACCACTCGACATAAGCCTCCTTTGATGCATCGAAGCCACCGGGAACAGCTGACGAGAAGCCCGGCAGATCGATGGCAATGATGTCTTTCCGGCCGAGCCTTTCGATGACGGGCTCCCAAAGCCGGTGCGTCTCGGGGACGCCGTGGACGAAAAAGGCGGGCATGCTGATCTCCTTGCTTGCGGCTCCGGGCCGGTTGCAGATTGGCAGTGCAGAGGCGCGTTGCCCTCGCTGAGCAAACGAAAATTTGCTTGACTAACGACGGGCCGCTAACGGCTCGCTATAAATAGCGACATGAACCCCGATAAGCCGCTTCATATCCTGGACATCCTGAGCAGCATACCGCAAGCCCCGCATCCCATAGGTGAGCGTCAGAGCATAGTCCTCGGGAGAAATGGGTAGCGGCCAGGTTTTCATATTCGCCTGGAGGATCTCGACGAGCAGTGCCTGAAAGTTTCGATAGACTTGGCGGACGGCCGTGAATCGGAGATCAAAGAGATCAGCCGCATCCGGAAACGCGGCCGCGAGTTCGACCCCATGCATGCCCCAACTCGTGCAGGCATGAAGCAGCTTTTCGTCGAGCGGCCCGATCCTGGCGATCGCCGTCCTGATCTTTGTCAGCGCCTGCGCGTCCATGTTTTCGATGACGCGGCTGAAGATCGCTTCCTTGTCCTGAAACTGAATATAAAGAGCCGGGCGCGACATCCCTGCCGCCTTGGCAATATCGCCCATGGTCGTCCGCGCAAACCCGTAGCGCACGAAAACGGATTCGGCGGCGCGGAGGATCTGCTCTTCTCTTTCGGCTCTAGCATCCATGGCCCATCTTGACATTCTGACGGAAAATGTCAAACGTTGACGCAATGACGAAAAATGTCAGGAGGTAAAATATGCATGACGTCACATTGCCGATGCGAGCTCTGGACGAGGCCATCGCGCGGATGGGGGACGGGCCTGTGGTAATGGTAAACCTTCTGACCTTCAGGGCTAGCCCGCTCTACCCGGACGGGTTCGCCGATCGAAAGCCGTCTGCCCGTGCCGCCTACTATGAAGGATATGCCGGCGCATTCGGCCAAATCGCGGCCCAGATGGGAATTGCCTATGAGCTTGTCCATGCTGGCCGCCAGCTGTCGACGCTGGTGCCGACCGAACCGGAAGGCTGGGACGACATCGTCATCGTGCGCTATCGCAGCCTGGTCGATCTACGCAGGATCATCGAAACTGAGGACTATGCAGATCACGCCGCACCGCATCGTCTGGCCGCTATTTTAGCGTGGCGATTCATCGCGACCAGCGCTTAACAGCAGCCACTTCCGCGCAATTGATGCTTTCGGGGTTCGCCGACAAATGGGAGCCGGCAAGGTCACCGCGACAGAGAAGTTGCCTGGGTTGGAACGACGTTCGGATGGGTTCAAGTTTGAGATGCGATTTACGAATGATACCAACAAGTAAGGTCGGCGCAGTGACACGCACGTACTCCCTTATTGATCTCGATGGCTATCGGGATCATTGCCCATAACCTTGTGGGGCATTGCCCGACGATCTTTCAAGACGTCAGTGCAATGCATTCGCTGGTGCTGTTGATCCCGATCTAAGCAGCTGTCAGTGCGTGGCCGCGCACGGCATGGCTTTTGAGCGCCGTGTGAAGCTAGGTAAGCTTTCGTGCTACTCGCGTGTCCGACGACAATCGGTGATCGAGCGGCTCACTTACGGCTAATCGCGCGGCAGGTGCCCGGGCATGCATCTGAAGCGCCATCCGATCAGGCATTAGGCGATCGACACGTTCGCAATTCGGCCGATGGCCATGCGCAGCTCCGGGCTAGTAGCGGGGCCAAGCGCCGGACTCACAGAGCTTCGACATCTCCGAGCGGCCGGGCGGAAGGTCGAAGAAATTCAGAGCTGGTCGCGTTACACACCTTCTTGAAATGCCCGATTGATGTGCGGAAAGCCGGCGAAGTTCTCCGTCAGTCGGGTAGTACAGACTGAAACCCGACAGGTAGGAAAACCATTCTTCAAGAACCTCCTCAACGTTACCAGCATCGAGATCACCAACATCAGTTAGGTTACTCCGACGCAGCCGCGTTACGAGACCACCTCCTGCACCGGCGTGCGGGCAGTACCAACCTTTCGCAGGAGGTCAATGAAGGCCCGTAGCGGTGACGGCACATGCCGGCTGCGTGGATAATAGAGCGCCAGCCCCGGTGTCGCCGGGCACCACTCGTCAAGGACAGTCACCAGCTGGCCGGACTCCAGGAATGGCCAGGCGAAGTATTCCGGCACGTAGGCAATGCCACGGCCGTCCGCCGCCGCCTGCACCAGAAGGTCGCTGTCATCGAGGGTGAGATTGCCCGGCACATCGATTGCAACTTCGGCGCCGCGTCTGGAAAACTCCCAGCGATAGCGCTTTCCGCTCGGCAGGCGCTGGCGAATACAGCAATGCCCATGAAGATCGTCGGGTGTATGTGGTCTTTCTTTACCGTCGAGGTAGGACGGCGCCGCCACCGCGATGAAACGCACGTCGCCTCCGAACTTCACCGCGACCATGTCTTTTGGAACAGTTTCCAGCAAGCGTATTCCGGCGTCGAAACCCTGTTCCACGATATCGACGAGCCGGCCTTCCGACACGAGATCAAGCTCTACGTCTGGGTAGAGGTCCAAAAAGCGCGGCACGACGTCTGCGAGCAGAATGCGTGCGCCGCTCTTGTTGGAATTGATCCGCAATACTCCGGCTGGAGTGCCGCGCTCCTCCGAAAGGGTATCGAGTGCCCGATCGAGATCCTGAAGAACCGGGTCGAGGCGGGCCAGCAGGCGCGCGCCGGCATGCGTCAGCGAGACGCTGCGTGTCGTCCGGTTGAAGAGCCGCACGCCCAGTTTTGCCTCCAGCCCGATGATCGCATGGCTGAGAGCGGAGCGCGAAACCCCCATTGTGTCGGCCGCCTTACGGAAGCTCTGGTGATTGGCCACCGCGGCAAAGGCGGCAAGGTCGTTCAAGCTGGGCCGCATATCCGTGAATCATCCTCACTACTTCATCCCAAATTGAGGATCTTATACCACCAATCTCCCACGTCTACACTCGAGCATGAACGAACGAGGAAAATCGCATGCCAACGACATGGTTCATAACCGGCGCTTCCTCCGGGCTCGGTCTGGAGATGACGCAGCAACTACTCACCCAGGGGCACACCGTGATTGCAACGGTTCGCCGCCCGGGACCACTGACGCAACTCGAGCAGGAATACCGCGAGCGCCTGGACGTGGTTCAGCTCGATCTGGTCGAGCCAGAGAGCATTGTCGCGGCGGTTGAAGCAGCCTTCCAGCGGCACGGCGGAATAGACGTGATCGTGAGCAATGCTGGCTACGGCCTGTTTGGTGCCGCGGAAGAGCTCACAACGGAACAGATTGACCGGCAGCTCGCCACGAATTTGACTGGATCCATTCATCTGATCCGTGCCGTATTGCCTCTTCTTCGTAAGCAGGGCGGTGGACGGATTGTCCAAGTTTCGTCCGAGGGTGGGCAGATCGCCTATCCGGGTTTCAGCCTCTATCACGCGACAAAATGGGGTATCGAGGGTTTTGTCGAAGCCGTGGCACAGGAGGTGGCACCTCTAGGCATCGATTTCATCATCGCTGAGCCGGGGCCGACGGGCACGAATTTCGGAGCCAACCTTGTCCAGGCCATACCGTTGGATGCCTATGAGCAAACCCCTGCCGGCGCCGTTCGACGGGCGATCAGCGATGGAAGCTTCGAGATCAAGGGGGATGCTGCGCGTACCGCGTCCGCGATTATATCAGCCGCCGAGAGCGACAAGCCGCCATTGCGTCTAACGCTGGGTAGCACCGCCTATTTGTCGATCTCACAAGCGCTTTCCGCGCGCCTTTCCGCCCTTGAGGCGCAGCGAGACGTGGCAGATTCCGCCGACAGGCAGGATCGGTAAACCCAATGGTCCAGAAACAGGGCCCCCCAAGAACAGGAAAGGAGATAAAATGTTCATTCGATCAGCTCTGGTGGCTCTAGCCTTCGGCGTTTCGTCTTCCGCGTTCGTGCAGGCAGCTGAAAACCAGGTCGCCGGCACCTGGCGCATGGTGTCGGCAACCATCGATCCCGGTGGCAAAAATATTGCTGCTTATGGAGAAAAGCCCAACGGTCTTCTCGTCTTCACGCCCGACATGCACTTCGTAGAAGTTCTGACCGACGCGGACGTCCCGCGGTTTGCTTCCAATGCTCGCGGTGAAGGAACGGACGATGAAAATCGCACGGCCATGTCGCGCAGCATCGGGTTCTTCGGCACGTACACGGTCGATGAGAAGGGAGAATTCAGCGGCAACCGTGTCGAAGGCGCGACATTTCCGAACTGGGTTGGCAGCGTGCGAACGCGCGATGATCTCACTTTGGTCGTGACGGGTGACCGGATGACCGAAAAGTTTCGCAGGCCAGAAGGCACCGAAATAAGGATCGAATGGCAGCGCGTCAAATGAGGCCCGCTTCTCGACAAAACAACGAGCGACGCTGACCTTGGGTCTACCGGTCCGTGTCCAGTGGAGCCACGCGATGCCAAAACAGGCAGATCTCACCGAAAAAATTCAAGATCGACAGGCAGCCGCGCCTGCGCTCGTCTGGCTCATGGCGATTGGATCGGGCGTTGGAGTAGCCAATGTCTGCTACGTCCAGCCTGTCATCCCATTGGTGCAAGCGGACTTTGCTGTGTCACCGGAGCAAGCGAGCCTCGTGCCTGCCATAACGCAGGCAGGCTATGCGGCCGGGATGATGTTATTGGCCCCGCTTGGTGACCTCGTGGATCGCAAGCGCCTGATCTTCTCGAAATTCGCCCTGCTCGTCGCCGCTCTGTTGGCGGCCGCGACCGCTCCGAGCTTCTCGGTTATGCTTTTCGCCAGTCTGACGCTCGGATTGCTTGGCAGTGTCGGGCAGGATTTCATTCCGCTTGCTGCGCAGCACTCGACCGAAGAGCGGCGTGGCCGCACGATTGGGCTGGTCACCACGGGATTGCTTTGTGGCATCCTCTTGTCTCGAACGGTCGGAGGATTAGTCGGAGACCTTCTTGGCTGGCGAACGATGTTCGGGATTGCAGCCGCGATCGTGGCGCTTCTGGCGCTAGCCTTTTGGCGGTTTCTACCGCAGCAGTCCGTGACGGCGACAGGCACCTATGCGGGCCTGCTTCGCAGCCTTGCGACACTCACCTATCGACACCCCATACTAAGAAAGGCATTGGCAATTCAGGGGTTACTGGCCGCTACCCTAGGCGCATTCTGGTCCACACTTGCCCTCATGTTGGCCGAGCCGCCATTCCAGTTTGGCCCGGGCTTGGCAGGAGCCTTCGGATTGGTTGGTGCGGCCGGGGCCTTTGGCGCACCGCTCTTCGGAGGCTTTGCGGATCGCAAGGGGCCGTTCGTAGTGATCCGGGTGGGCTGCTTGTTGGTGGCCGCAGCATTCGCGCTCATGTTGATGTATCCGCATTCGATGGTAGCGCTCGTCGTGGGCGCCGTCATCTTCGATTTCGGAGTGATGGCGGGACTGGTCTCGCACCAGACCATCGTGACCGCCATCGATCCCAATGCGCGCAGCCGTTTGAACGGTCTGCTGATGACCGGTGCCATGATCGGAATGGCGATCGGTGCTGCCATAGGGGGATGGGCGTGGAGCCGCTATGGTTGGACGGGCGTGTGCATGACGGGCGTGACCGCCGGCCTCTTGGCGCTTCTGCGCTCCTTTTTTCCTCCGATCGTCCAACCCGCGTCCAAAAATTCTACGTCGTGAGTACCTCCCTGATCGCGTCAGCATCGATCGGTGCCCACATTGGCCTACCTTTCAGGGTCTTGACAGTGACCGAAGCAAACCGGTCCGAGGGAACTTCTTCCAATGAAGCTCGCAGGTTCGCAGCCGCTTATGGTTCGCCTTCTCTGGCAGCCCGGTATCTTCTTGAGCGATCGAGCCAGCTCTCTCAGATAGGTCGCTGTTGCCAGCGTCCCGGCCTTCGCCTCGCCGCCCTCTACCCGACGCCTTGTCTGGGCCCCGGGGCGAGGAGGTGCTAGACCATTTTTGGATCGGAAATGCTGCTCAAACCGCGCACCTTCTTCGATCTCGTCGCGCAGGTGGCGATCGTGCAACCGGGCCCAGTCCAGCGCGACATGGTGCATCCCTATCTTCGTCGGCCCACACATGTTCGCACACGGCGACGTCCCGGCGCCTGAAGCCCAATAAAAGCCTTATGGTGCGCAGTGAACACTAAAAAAAGGAGCCGATGCAAATGACTAAATCCCATCAAAAATTCAGTCCTCGCGGAGACCCAATCCCTGGATTTCTTTCGAGGGCAGTGGGGTGGCGGTTGGGCATTGGCAGCGGGCGCGGCAAAGCGATAGTATGACGGGTGATATGCTCACGGGTAGACAGCGGGTCGGCAGTTCGACTCCCATCAACGCATATTTGTCGGATGCGCCGTGTGCTGCGTCATTCGGGAAAATCTGTTAGAACGATCTTCCCAAACAACCCGCCCGCCTCCATTCGGCGATGGGCTTCCGATGCAGCCGTGAGCGGATATATCGCTGCAACGATCGGCTTAAGCACCTGTCCCGTGATCGGCAGAACCTGGTCCCTGAAGCGCCGGACCATTTCTCTCTTTTCCGCTCTCGACCGTGACTTCATGACTGTTCCGATCAGCCGTAGGTGGTTATGAAGCACCACGCCGAGCGGAATGATGGCGTTGTCATCGCGCCCTAGAAGACCGACCTGGATGAGCCGCCCGCCGGGAGCAAGGCTGCGAATGTTACGGGCGAGGTAGGACCCGCCGACAAATTCGATGATCAGATCGACCCCACGAGATGCTGTTGCATCGACGACCTCCGCCTCGAAATCCGCCCGTTTGTAATCATAAACAGCATCGGCACCAAGTGACAGCACGTTGTCGATGTTGCTTGCCGAAGCAGTGGCCAGGACAGTGGCTCCGGCAGTCTTTGCACGCTGGACGGCGGCCGATCCGATGCCGCCTGCTGCAGCATGAACGAGGACGGTCTCACCTTTTGCGACGTGCCCGAGATGGGTAAGCGCCTCCCAGCCCGTGACGAAGCTTTCCATGACTGCGGCCGCCTCCATGAAGGACATCCCTGTCGGAATGGCAGCGGCCATCCCGCTGTCGAGCCGTGCATACTGAGCATATGCGCCCCCACCGACGATGCCCATGACACGGTCTCCGACAGCAAAACCGCTAACGGAGTCTCCAATGGCCATGACTTCGCCAGCGACCTCAAGCCCGAGAATAGGACTGTCTCCGTAACCTTGCGAGCCATAGACGCCTTCGCGTTGAAGAAGATCGGCGCGGTTGACACCGGCCGCCATGACCTTGATCAGAAGATCATCTTGGCGCAATTCGGGCTTGGGTACATCGGCGAGGCGCAGAACATCCGCGCCTCCGAAGGCATCGAAGGTGACCGCTTTCATTGGATAACTCCTTACTTGGAAAGGGCCCGGCGGGCGATGCTTGCGGCAAAGAGGGGTGTTTCACGACTGTTGTGGTCGCCGCCTGCAGCCTGACGAGCTGCCGCAGCATCTTCAAACTTGATGCTGTGCTCGCTGAGGAAAGCCATGAACGCATCGGTCGGATGGGCGGTGACCTTGTTGGTATAGCGGGTCCTGCCATCGTCGATCTTCTCGGCGATCAGTTCCCAGATCACATTTACCTGGGTCCGGCCGTTGGCTGTGAAGACATCGGAGGTTGAGTTCATGCGGCAGTAGGCAGGTTCGGCGACCTCGGCTACATAATGCTGCACGACGAGGCCCGAGCCGATCTGCTCAACATTGATCGACATGCGACGACCGTCGTCGGTCCAAGTGACGCCGGCTGCAATGTGATCAGGCGGGCAGCAGCGCAGGTATTCGGCTTCCGGCAGGGTGAAGAGCCAGTCGGCAATATTGATCTTTTCGAGCGGAACGTCGATCTCTGCGGAATAGGCGGACTGGGAAAGAATTGTATCTAGGACCTTGACCATTGGAGTGTTCCTTCTGTTTGTTGGGCAACCGCCCGTTGACGAGAAGGAGAGTGCGCCGGATGCCCGCAGATGATAACGAACTGAATGGTCGAAACGGTTTTGCGCTGTAGGCAAAGATGAGAGACCCACGGTTCGCTGAACATCTCGCTGTTTACGTCGACGTTGTCCGCACAGGGAGCTTCTCGGCTGCCTCTCGGCGCAGGGCCGTCACGCCTTCGGCCGTCGTTCGACAGATCGATGCGCTCGAACAGGATCTTGGCGTTACCCTTCTTGTTCGATCGACACGGGCGTTGTCATTGACGGACGCAGGCCATCACCTGTTTGAGCGCGCTCAGCGCCTGCTCGATGATCTGGCCGATACCCATTCCGAGGTTGCCGCCTTCGATAGTGCGGTCAGCGGCACGCTGCGGATCGCTTGTTTCCCAACTTTCGGAAAACGCTATGTTATCCCTGTTCTCGCATCGCTAGCGCACGCACACCCGGGCCTGCATGTCGAGCTGGATCTTACCGAGCGGCTGGCTGATCCCGTCGCCGAACGGCTTGACCTCGTGGTGAGGATGGGGGAGCTTGCGGACAGCTCTCTGATTGCCACGAAGCTTGCTCCGCTCGACCGCATTCTCGTTGCAAGTCGTGGCTATGTCGAACAGCATGGCGAGCCGGAGGACGAGACTGCGCTCCGCCGTCATCGCCTTCTCGACAAGCTCCATGGCAATGATCTGCTCGGATGGTCTGACATTCTCGGATGTCCGGCCGGCGACGCCAGCAAACAGGTGGCTTTCCGGTCCGATGATTTTGAAGCGCTCAATAGCGCCGCGATCTGCGGAATGGGAGTGGCCTTTTTGCCAAGCTGGGTATCGGGCCCCTCTACTCAGGCAGGTGATCTCATCCGGCTAAAGCTCCGCGGCGAGGGATGGAACGAGAGGTCGTCAGGCGTCTATCTCCTGCGCGCCCTCCAGGTACCGTCCGCCAAGGTCAGGGCGTTTACGGAGGCACTCAAGGCCCATATTGGCGCACCGCCGCGGTGGGGGTGATGTGGGAATAGCAACGGCGAGCAAATCAAATGCTTAGGTAGTCAATCCCATGACCTGTCGAGTGACGGTTCGATTTCTCATCAAGAGCAAATGCAGCTTAGGTGACCAAAACGCCTCGCGTGCAGCCTGTCATTGCCAGCCGCAAGCCAGCAGTGTCGTTCAAGAGCTTAGAACGGTTGGAATCGATCATCACTCATACCGGCGACGCGCATTAAGCGCCATTGTCTCAGGCCAATGATTTTAACAGGCGGCAGTTGGCGACATTGCTGATCGGCACATCATGGCAGATCATGTCGGTTCCGGCAGAACCTAATTTGCGCCTATGTCGCCGACACAGAAGGTTCCACCGGGAAGGTTTCAGGCGCCACGCTGAAGATTTCCCGATCGGGCGGCCCAGCGCGATTGAGGACCATGTCGCGCTGAGGAAAGCAAGAGGCGTGAGCGCGCCAGCGGAACCTTTGAGTCGCTGCAGAAAGCGATCAACGTCGCGGTACCCATCAGTGCACGGACTTGCTCACCAGCGGGTAGGGATGCGCAGCCTTGAACTTCGCAATCACCGCCGTTGCCTGTTGCAATACGCGTTCGGAATTGTGCAGATCATCACGGGCAAGCTCGTCGGCGTTAATACGTATTGCTTCAGCCATGCTCGTGGACATCACTGCGAACTGACCGTAGCCTTCGATAAAAGCGTCCCTCGCCGTTTGCTCGAGGGCGCGGGCGATATCGACGAAAATCTCCTCGCGCTCCATCACGTCAAGATTTTTGATGAAATCGTATGTATCTTCCATTTTAGCCTCACTCTGAACAGACGTGCGGAAAAAGACCGAGCTCATCAAGCTCTGGCCGCGGAAGAGCTAGGAATAGCAGATTTTAGTTTCAAGCCCTCATTGCAGCTTGAACTCTCCTTCGACGCGTCGCCATTCGTTCGGCCCGATCAGCCTCTGGTGGGTGTAGCGGACGGAATGGAGCGGGCCGTCGAGACTTGCCTGCCAGAAATCGAGGAACTTGTGCATCTCGGGAAAATCAGGGGCCAGATCATAGTCCTGCCAGACATACGTCTGCAGAACGGATTCGAAATCGGGAATGCGGTAGAGGATGTGTGCGGTGGTCAGGCCGTAGCCATTCAGTTGCCGTTCGAGATCGGATGAGAATTGCATGCTTCATCTCCTTTCGTGACATTATTAATGTGGCCTAAAATTTTACAGACATCAATGAACTTTTTGAGCGTGCCAGCTTGATAGTTGTTCCTTTCCAATGTGTTAGCAGCCGCATGAGGAGAGCGCTATTTTTTCGGGTCGCTCCTCTTGAAATCGAAAAATAGCGAAACCAGATCATGTCGCGCAAAACGCTCGATTGAGGTTTTGCACCCGCCCGGACTGGTCATCCGGTCCGGCCCAGGGGAACAACGTCACCATTGTTTGTCCATTGGAGGAAAACATGTCGTTCCGACCGCTTCATGATCGCATTCTTATCCGCCGGGTCGAATCCGAAGAAAAGACCAAGGGCGGAATCATCATTCCAGACACCGCCAAGGAAAAGCCGCAGGAAGGCGAGGTCATCGCCGTCGGCCCCGGCGCCCGAAATGAGTCCGGACAGATCCAGGCGCTAGATGTCAAGGCAGGCGATCGCATCCTGTTTGGTAAATGGTCAGGCACCGAGATCAAGATCAATGGCGAAGACCTGCTGATCATGAAGGAAAGCGATGTCATGGGCATCATCCTGGCCCAGGCCGAGAAGAAGAAGGCCGCCTGAAAATCCAACGGCACAACCATCAGTCAGATAGCTGCCTATTGAGGAGTTTGAAAAAATGGCTGCAAAGGAAGTCAAGTTCCATACCGATGCCCGTGAGCGCTTGCTGCGTGGGGTCGATGTTCTTGCCAACGCTGTAAAGGTGACGCTCGGCCCGAAAGGCCGCAATGTGGTGATTGATAAGTCGTTCGGTGCGCCGCGCATCACCAAGGACGGCGTTTCGGTTGCAAAGGAAATCGAGCTTGAAGACAAGTTCGAGAACATGGGCGCGCAGATGCTGCGCGAAGTTGCCTCCAAGACCAACGATCTTGCTGGCGACGGCACCACAACGGCTACCGTTCTGGCCCAAGCAATCGTCAAGGAAGGCGCCAAGGCGGTCGCCTCCGGCATGAACCCGATGGACCTGAAACGCGGAATCGATCTTGCCGTCGAGGCAGTCGTCAAGGAGCTGAAAACCAACGCTCGCAAAATTACAAGCAATTCCGAAATCGCCCAGGTTGGTACAATCTCCGCCAACGGAGATACTGAAATCGGTCGTTATCTAGCCGAGGCGATGGACAAGGTCGGCAACGAAGGCGTGATTACCGTCGAGGAAGCAAAAACCGCGGACACCGAACTCGAAGTCGTCGAAGGCATGCAGTTCGACCGCGGCTACCTGTCGCCCTACTTCGTCACCAATCAGGACAAGATGAGGGTCGAACTGGAAGATCCCTATATCCTTATCCACGAAAAGAAACTTTTGAACCTTCAGGCGATGCTTCCGGTTCTCGAAGCTGTGGTCCAGTCGGGCAAACCTCTCCTGATCATCGCTGAAGACGTCGAAGGCGAAGCTCTTGCAACGCTCGTCGTCAACAAGCTGCGTGGCGGCCTAAAGATCGCTGCGGTCAAGGCTCCGGGCTTCGGCGACCGCCGCAAGGCCATGCTGGAAGATATCGCCATCCTGACTGGCGGCACTGTTATCTCCGAAGACCTCGGCATCAAGCTTGAAAACGTCACGCTCAACATGCTCGGCCGCGCCAGGAAGGTGGCGATCGAGAAGGAGAACACCACCATCATCGACGGCGTTGGCTCCAAGGCGGAGATCGACGGGCGCGTCGCACAGATCCGGGCGCAGATCGAAGAAACCACCTCCGACTACGACCGTGAAAAACTGCAGGAACGCTTGGCGAAGCTCGCCGGCGGTGTTGCCGTCATCCGGGTCGGCGGTTCGACAGAAGTCGAGGTGAAGGAGAAGAAGGACCGCGTCGATGACGCGCTGCACGCCACCCGTGCAGCCGTCGAGGAAGGTATCCTGCCTGGCGGCGGAGTTGCGCTGCTGCGGGCTGTAAAGGCCCTCGACAATCTCGGTACGGCCAACCAGGATCAGAAGGTCGGCGTCGAGATCGTCCGCCGTGCAATCGAGGCGCCCGTCCGTCAGATTGCCGAAAACGCCGGCGCGGAAGGCTCGGTTATCGTCGGCAAGCTGCGCGAGAAGACGGACTTCTCCTTTGGCTGGAACGCACAGACCGGCGAGTATGGTGACCTCTACGCGCAGGGCGTCATCGATCCGGCCAAGGTCGTGCGTACGGCGCTCCAGGATGCCGCCTCTGTCGCAGGCCTTCTGGTAACGACGGAAGCGATGATTGCCGAGAAGCCCAAGAAGGAAGCCTCTCCGGCTATGCCCGCCGGCGCGGGAATGGATTTCTGAGGCAATAACCGCAAGAGGCTCGCCCCACCCTCGTGGGGCGGGCCACCCCAGGCCATCCAAGCATGTTCCTGCCGGGTCATGAGAAAGGAAAGCGTCAGCGATGCGATAAGGGAGGACGCCACACCTGCGATCAGCGCCGCGCATGTGCTTCATCCGAACCAGCATTTCAACCATCCACGAGACGTCCTTGCCACCCGAGGCATCTCCGCCATGCACGCTACGTCACACCGCATCGTCGTGCCCCAATAGCAGCTTGGCGGTTCATCGCGACCCGGTCTTGACGTGCAGCCTGCTGCTCGTTTTGCCACTTTCGTGGCAAGAATCGTTTCCGCGTGATGATGTTGGGCAGCGGGCGTAGCGCGGCTCGCCCAAACGCAGGTCCGTGCTCATGACCGCCGGCAGCTTGACCTCGATTGGGAGTCGCCATGCCTTTCCACAATTTATATCGTGATGGCGTCGTTTTGATCACGACAGTGCCCTGAGGCAAAAAGGGAGAGGTTCATGAACCGCTCCCTCAATGCTTGACCCCGGTTAAATCCGGCGCCGCGAACAGGCTCAATGCCCTCATGGGGCAAGCAAGCCGTCGTCCTTACACGTGCACTCGGTCGAGGATCTCATAATAGGCATTGAGGTCTAGCCACTCGATGCCAGATACGACCCGCCCGTCTTTCATCGACATGATGTACATGTAGCTGTTGGCATAAGGCTTGCCATCTTTGGCCGTCGTCGCACTCTCAATATGTGCAAAGACGCGATCTCCATCGGCCCATATTCCTTTTGGTTCGACTCTCAGGGGTTCGGCGAAGCGGGAGAACAGCGCCTCCTCTGCGTTAGTAAAAAGATCTTCCATCCCAAAATAGGTTCGCGCGACGGGTCCGTGACCTGCGATTGTCCATTCGGCGTCCTCGGCGAACATCTCCGCGAAAAATTTGGTGAAGTCATGTGCGGATGCCGCGAGGGCATCCTTGACTGCAAGCAGGTTTGCTTTCTCTTGCTCTGAATATGACATAAGTTACTCCTTTGTCGTAAGGAACGTCGAATCTGGCTCCCAGAAATTATCCAGACCGATCGTTCCAGAAATAAGTAGAACGATCGTTCCAAATTGTCAACGCCGCGAGGTATCCTAGCCGTGACCGAAAATGCCCCCCATTCAAATTTGAGCCGACCCGCCGGACCAGGCCGGCCAAGGCAGTTCGATCAGGATGCAGCGCTTGCTGCGGCCATGGAGGTTTTTTGGAAACACGGATATGCGGGGGCGAGCATCGGCACTCTTATTGCGGCGATGGGGATAAGCCGTGCGACGCTCTACGCTTCCTTTGGGGATAAGGAACAGCTTTTTAAGCAGGTCATGGAGCTCTACGAGCGCGAGAAATCAGCCTATATGCTGGACGGCCTAGGACAACCTACCAGCCGAGGTGTTGCCGAACATCTCTTACGAGCAACGATTAATTTACGGACCAATACAGCGAGTCCGAAAGGTAGCATGGGCGTGGTCCACTCCAACGCCTACGCGCCAGGCGACGAGGGCATACGTGAACATGTGCTCGAGAAGAGCCGATTTTGGCGCGCGAGGCTCCTTGAACGGTTTGAGCGCGCTGATCGGGAAGGAGACATTCCCCCAACGATCAGTGCCCGTGGATTGGCCATGCTGCTGAAGGCAACGACGGACGGTCTCCTTGTTGCCGCCAGCGGAGGCGCGAGTGAGGAAGAACTGAACGAGACCGTGGTGACATTTTTACAAATGTGGCCAGGACGCTGACTGTCAGTTTGGCACAGCCTCAAATCTTGTTCGCGCTAACGGGAGACACTTGGTTCTTGGCACTATTTGCCGGGTCGAAAATGCCTCACGGTAGCTGAAGGCTCGTGTGTCACCCTGTCGCTGCTGTCTGGGTGCTCTGATCGATTAGCTGCTCCAGAATGTGTTCAACGCTATCGCCGATCTCATCGGGTCGCTGAAGTGGATACCGGCGCCATCGGGTGACCGACAACGGCGCCAATTTCGAGCGTTCCGTTTCGGGGGGTGCGTCGAAGCCGCCGTTATCACCGAAGCACTGGAGGTCATTGGCACCGGCAAGGCAAAGATGCTGGAGTTCTGCGTCGCCGATGAGACCGCCCGGCGTGTCGGGCTTTCCTGCGGCGGGCGCATTCGCATCCATGTCGAAAGGCTCGGCTGATGGATCTTGCGACACTGGAGCGACTGAATACCTGCAGACGGGCGCGGGTTGCGGCGGTGCTCCTTACCGATCTCGACGGTGGCGATGTGAGCGTCATTGCAGAAAGCTCAGGCGGGCAGAGGGGCAGCGGAGTTCACAAGGCCTGATTGGCGCAATTCTTGCCAGAAATCTGCCGGGACAGTTTCTTGAAGAGCTGCGCGGTCTTCGGCGATGCGGCTCGGCTGGCTTGCTCCTGGAATGACCGCCGCCACAGCCGGGTTGGCGAGCGCGAATTGCAGGCCGGCAGCCTTCATGCTGATGCCGTAGCGGTCGGCGATCGTTTTGATGCGGGCGATCTTTTCCCTCATCGGCGCCGTCACCGGTGCGTACTCGAAATTCGGTCCGCCAACCAGCGCGCCAGAACTGTAGGGGCCGCCGACCACGATACCGAGCCCCCGTTCGGAAACCTTCGGCATGACACGCTGCAGTTCGATTCCGTTCAACTACATCGGCAGAGTCAAAACACTTCTCGGGTGGACGCTCGTTCAACGATTTCAGTTTTCAGGACTACTTTTCGCGCCACCTTACCTTCAGAATTTAACCGTTCCACCAACATTTGAGCCGCCGTCGCGCCGAGATCGTATACAGGTTGGCGCACGACGGTAACGGGGGGCGTCGTTACCGACGTCCAGTCTGCGTCGTGAAATGACACAAGGGACACATCGTCGGGAATGTTGAGCCCAAGTTGGCCGTGAACCTTGAACACTTCAAGGGCGATTGTACTGTCCGATGCGATGATTGCCGTCGGCCGCCGTGACGATTGGAGCATTGCGGTAACGATGCGATGCGTTTTTTCCGGGGTCGCGGCGCCAACCTTTACCCAATCTCCCATGGCGGTCAGGCCAGCTTCGCGGCATGCTTCGAGATATCCTTCGATACGTCGACGCACGGAACCGGTGACAATATCTTTTGTCGTTCGAAACCGATGGTCCGGCGTATCGCAGGCGGTAAGATAAGCGATGCGGCGGTGGCCGAGCGCAATCAGCCGGCGCGTGATGCTTTCGGAGGCATGCCGGTCGTCAGCAATAACTGTGTCGACGTCGAGCGTGTCGCTTCCGCGGTCGAGCAACGCAAGCGGCAACCCCGAGCGGACAACTTCATGAAGGTGCTCGACATCGGTTTCCTTGGCCGGTGAAACGATGAGGCCGTCTACTCGCCTAGCAAGCAAGGTCCGGATGGCCGCTTTTTCAATGAGAACATCCTCGCCCGAATTTATGAGGATGACGGCGAATCCTGCCCGTCGGGCGACATCGGTTATGCCGCGCATAGCGAGACTAAAGAACGGGTTCTCGATATCGCCCACCACCACACCGATCGCACCGGAGCGACCCGTTGTCATGCTGCGGGCAAGCTCATTGGGGCGATAGTCGAGGTAATCAGCGGCAGCGGTGACGGCCTCGCGGACCCGGTCGCTTACAGTTCCGTAGCCGCCCAGCACGCGCGCAGCCGTTGCCTTCGAGACGCCGGCCCTGCGCGCGACGTCAGCCACGGTAACGGAAGTATTTTTGGGTAGGCTCTTGTCCATAAACGGTAGCCTTACAAGAGAACTTGACGACTGGCAAATGCGAAGATAACAATTGCCGATAATCAAAGAGACCGGTCTCTTTCTAATTGAGACCGGTCTCAAATATCTAAAAGACTTCCGACATGCGAACTGCATGGGCCGGGCGGGCGAGGTCATGCCGCCGCCCGGATGGGACCCGTGCGCCTTGAATACATCGCAGACAACGACACCAGAGGAGACGAAACCAATGCGATTTACCGAAGCTTTCACTTCCCCCTTTGCCAAAATCCGTGCCACCGCGATCGCGGTCACGCTCGGTGTCGTTGCAGGCGCTGCGACGCCGGCGTTTGCCGACAATCCCCTTGGCCTCATCGATCCCGCCACCATCAGTGTCGGCACGATGGGCGATGCCAAGCCCTATGCCTTCACCACTGCCGACGGTAACTTTACTGGCTTCGACATCGAGCTTTTTCTCAATGTCGCCGGACGACTTGGCTTCAAGAAGGAGCAGGTGGTGTTCACCGGCCAGGAATTCTCGGCCCTGATGCCCTCGGTTGCGAACGGCCGCTTCGATGTGGCGGCGGCTGCAATCGGTACGACGGCCAAGCGTCAGGAGACTGTTGATTTCTCCGATGGTTATCTCGCAGGTTTCCTGAGCGTCATTACTCCGGAGACTGGCATCAGCGATGCAACGGGCCTCAAGGGCAAGCGTCTCGGCGTCGTGCAGGGCACGCTTCAGGAAATCTATGCCGAGAAGAACTTTACCGGCACTGATCTCGTGAAGTTCCCCGACAACAACTCTGCCGTTTCCGCGCTCAACAACGGCACAGTCGATGCCCATTTCCTCGATTTCGAGGCGGCAAAGGACTACGCCGCCCGGTACCCGGCGCTGAAAGTCGCGGTCAATATTCCGAGCTTCGATGCACCCGCCGGTTTCGTCATTCGCAAGGGCAACGATGCGTTGCGTGACGCGCTCAACAAGGGCCTGAAGGAGGCCATGCAGGACGGCACCTGGAAAAAGCTGCACGAAAAGTGGTTCCCCGGCACGCCGATGCCGCCGGCATATCTTCCCAAGCAGTGATGCCGCCTTCCGGTCCGGCTTCCACCGGTCGGGCCGGCCTTTCTTTCAAGGGATATCCTGATGAACTGGCTTGAAAATCTGCGCCGCAGCTTCCTGGACTGGAATGCCATGGCCGAAGTGCTGCCGACCATGATCACGGTCGGCCTGAAGAATACGCTGATACTGGCTGCGACTTCGACGGTGCTTGGCGTCGTCATCGGCATGATACTCGCCATCATGGGCATTTCCCGCTCGCCATGGCTGCGCATCCCCGCCCGTCTTTATACCGATATTTTCCGCGGCCTGCCCGCCATCGTCACAATCCTCCTCATCGGTCAGGGTTTTGCCCGCATCGGCCGCGAGCTCTTCGGTCCCTCGCCTTATCCACTCGGTATTCTGGCGCTCAGCCTGATTGCCGGCGCCTATATCGGCGAAATTTTCCGGTCCGGTATCCAGAGCGTCGACCGCGGCCAGATGGAGGCCTGTCGCGCTCTGTCGATGAGCTACGGCCAGGGCATGCGCCTGATCGTCGTGCCGCAGGGCGTACGCCGCGTGCTGCCAGCACTCGTCAACCAGTTCATCGGCAACGTCAAGGATTCAAGCCTTGTCTATTTCCTTGGGCTTCTGGCCTCCGAGCGTGAGATTTTTCGCGTAGGGCAGGACCAGGCGGTGGTGACGGGCAATCTTTCACCGTTGCTGCTGGCAGGCGTGTTTTATCTCATCGTCACCGTACCGCTCACCCACGTCGTCAATGCGATCGACAATCACTTGCGGATTGGTAAGCAGCGTCCTTCCGTCATTACCAGTGGGCTGGAAGAGGTCAGTGAACTCGACAGTGCGACCCGCGCACCCGGTGTCTCCTTTAAGGGCGGCAGTCTGGATGTGCGGGGTCTCGGCATGGCCTATGGCGATCTCGACGTGCTGAAGGGTGTCGACCTCACCGTAAAGCCGGGCAGCGTCACCTGCATCATCGGCCCGTCCGGCTCCGGAAAATCAACCCTGCTGCGTGGGCTCAACCGCCTGGTTGAGCCGAAGAGTGGCGATATTCTCATCGATGGTGAAAGCATTCTCGCCATGAAGCCGGAAAAGCTGCGTCGCCGTGTCGGCATGGTTTTCCAGCATTTCAACCTCTTTCCGGATCACACGGCACTGGAAAACGTCATGCTGTCGCTGACGAAGATCAAAGGCCTGCCGGCAGCCGAGGCCGAGCGTATCGCCAAGGCAAGGCTTGCGGATGTCGGTCTTGCGAGCCGCCAACATCACCGTCCGGGCGGTCTTTCAGGCGGGCAGCAGCAGCGCGTCGCCATTGCCCGGGCGCTTGCCATGGAACCGGAAGTCATCCTCTTCGATGAGGTGACGAGTGCTCTCGATCCTGAGCTGGTCAAGGGTGTACTCAACCTCATGGCCGAACTCGGCACGCGCGGCATGACCATGGTCGTCGTCACACACGAAATGGGATTTGCCCGCCGGGTCGCCGATCAGGTTGTCTTCATGGACGAAGGGCGCGTGGTGGAAGCCGGCACGCCCGAAGCAATATTCGACAATCCGCAGAGCGCGCGTCTTCAGCGCTTCCTTGCGGAAGTGCTCTAAGCGCCGGGAGGAGAAAAACATGACACGAACGATACGATGGGGCGTGCTCGGTTGCGCGGGCATCGCGGCGAAGGCAGTCATTCCTGCCATCCAGTCCAGCCGCCTGGGGCGCGTTGTAGCGATCGCCTCGCGCGACGCTGGCAAGGCGAGGGAGATGGCGGTGCGCTTCGGCATCGCCAAGTCTTATGGCAGCTATGATGATCTACTGGCTGATCCGGAAATAGATGCAATCTACAACCCTTTGCCCAATCATCTGCATGTTCCCCTGACGATCAAGGCGCTGGAGCAGGGTAAACCCGTTCTCTGCGAGAAGCCGATCGCGCTTGATGCCGCGCAGGCTGTGGAACTGGCGACCGCACAGAAGGTCGCGGGCCTGCCCGTCGCCGAAGCCTTTATGGTTCGCCACCATCCGCAATGGAAGAAAGCGCGTGCGATGCTCGCTGCAGGGCGCCTTGGCGAGGCCAGGGTCATCCAGACGATCTTTTCCTATTATCTCGACGATCCCGCAAATGTGCGTAACCAGGCCGATATTGGCGGGGGCGGCCTGTTCGATGTCGGTTGTTATGCCATCAACACAGCGCGCTTTCTGTTCGACGCGGAACCGGTGCAGGCCATTGCGCTCATGGAGCGCGATCCCGTCTTTGGCACGGACAGGCTGACGAGCGGGTTGCTGGCATTTCCGGAGGGAAGGCAACTTGCCTTCACCTGTTCCACGCAGCTTTCCCTCACGCAAAAGGTTACGGTGCTTGGAACGCGCGGGCGTCTGGAAATTCCCATACCTTTCAATGCACCGGCCAATGAACCGACTGTCCTTATCTTCGATGACGGCCACGATCTTGCCGGCGGTGGACGCGAGGAGATCATGATCGGGCAGGTCGACCAGTATCGCGAGCAGGCCGATGCATTCGCCGAAGCCATTCTCTCCGGAGAGCCACTCGAGACGGGGCTTGGCGACGCGGTTGCGAACATGAAGGCAATTGACGCCCTCTTCCGCTCTGCCGCCAGTGGTCGCTGGGAAAAGCCCTGACCGCTTCACACCATCCGTTTGACAATTGAATGAAAGCCAACCCCATGACCGACAACACCATCTCCTCGGCCGTTATCATCGGTGCCGGTATCTTCGGAGTTTCGACCGGCGTGCAGCTTGCGCGACGCGGCATCCAGGTCACGATCCTCAATGACGGCCCGCCCGCCAATGGCGCCTCAGGTCGCTCGCTCTCCTGGCTCAACTCGGCGCGTATGCGCTCGGAACCATATCATCGACTGCGTATGGCGGGCATCGACCGATATCGGACGCTCGCATCGCGGAACCCCGACGCAGAATGGCTCCGCTTCGATGGCGGCCTGACCTGGGATGCGGATGACGAGCGCAACGAGATCGACGTGGCCTATCGCCACGAGGTTTCGCTTGCCTATGACGCACTGAGGCTTTCCGCAGCCGAAGTCGCAAGTGTCGCGCCTGGTGTCGATGCGCGCGCAATCACCCCGAAGGGTGCAATTTTCAATGCCGGGGAGGGCTGGGTTGATCTGCCGACATTGATCGGTGTGCTTCTCAAGGAGTTTTCCGGGCTAGGGGGCGTTCTGGTGACAGACCAAGGCGCCGCGCGGGTCGTGCTCGAGGGTGGTCGTGCCGTCGGTGCGGAAACTGCAGAAGGTCATCTCCATCGAGCCGATGCTGTTGTGCTCGCGACGGGCCCGGCCGTGCCGAAGATGGCTGCGGAAAGCGGACAGACGATCGGCGACGGGACACCCGTCGCGCTTCTCGTGCAGACCAAACCGCTCGCGCATCCCCTGCGGGCTGTTCTCAACACACCACGAGTCGCTGTTCGCCCAGGGCCGGGAAGTACCTTTTCGCTTGATGCCGACTGGGCGGCTGACGAGGGTGTGAGAGTGCACGCAGACGGCAGCTATGACATTGACAACGCCGCCGTTGCAGAGCTTCTGGCAGAAGCTTCGAAGGTAATGGAGGGCCATCCGCAGCTCGAGGTCGCTTCGATCGGTGTTGGTGGCAAGCCCATACCTGGCGACGGGGAGCCAGTGATCGGGGCTATCAAAGCTATCCCCGGCTATTACGTGGCCTTCAGCCATAGCGGCGCAACACTGGGTCTCATCGTCGGCGAATTACTCGCATTCGAGGTTGCGACGGGGACCGAACATCCCATGCTCGCGACGTTCCGACCTGAGCGTTTCTCCATACGCTAAAATCAGTGCGCACAAAAAGAGGTCAGCCCGCCACTACGGCGGCGGGTTTCTTTTCGAGGATGATGAAAGCCCGCGCTTACCCGAACCCGTTCCGGCTGCAAAGTGATGAATGAGATCAGGAAGGTTTTGAACAGACCGTCTGAAGGCGCCGTTTGCTTTAAACCAGCGCACAACTCCGGAAATTGCTGGTTAGGTAAAAACGGTCGCCGCTGACCTGGCTCACAATCCACAAACCGGTGAAAGCTGGTATACCGCCGTATCCAGATCGAGCCGGAGGAGCTGTCTAACTTGGCAACTTCAGTCTACTCGCAGACATGCCGGTCGAAGCGTATATCAAAACGAGCGAACGAACCCCTCTATCCTATCTCGCCAAACCGCTTGCTGAGCCAGCCGGAAACCAAGCTACGCAACAGCGACCCCGGTGGCTCCTGTCCGACGCGAAAGCAGGACTAGCGGAAAAGAAGCGTAGGCGCGGAATGCTGGCGCATTGGCAATGACGGCTTATCCCCTGAACCACGACTTTTCCAAAGGGACATCCGCGACTGATGCTACATCAGCAGGTTACCACGCAGTCCAGACCAAAGGACGAGCGGCTGTCGCGTCCCAACTTCGACGTAGAGGATCGACTGTAAAGCCTGACTTTAAACCAGCCAGCATTCGACCCTCGGGAGTTGCCGTTTTCCAAGTTGAATGACAAGGGCAGTCGTCGTCATCCAGACGCGGTTTCGGGCATAGGGAAGCCGCGGTGCCTCATTGAGGACGCCGCTGAGTTGAACTGTACTGCGTAGTGCCTACTTTGTGGCATCTGCTACATAATTCCGCATAACTTAAATGAAATAGCCTCCGCAAACGCGGTGCGGTTCACTCCAGCTTTAAGAGGTCTAGTTCTTAGGCGGGGAGCAAAAAAAAGCGCTGCGGTGCATTGGCGGTTGGAATTATCTCGATGGTCGCAAAACGAGAGGCAAGAAGACCTCGTCTACAATTTCTTCGATGCTTTTGTCCGACAGAGGCTTCAGCGTCATCAGCATGTCGTGGCGTGCCAGTTCAATTGGCAACGCCGCTACACGGGTTGTAACGTGTGAGAGGTCGATTTCACCACGATTTGCTCCACGCGTCAGAATCTCAGCCACTAATCCATGTTCTCCGAGCCTGCCGGGGACATCGGCGAAACTCAGATTGTCTTTCAAAAGATCCTCTCGCATATCCACGAGGATCCGCATCAAATGAGACTGAGCTCTCTCTGAAAGCCGCTTGAGCAGCAGCACCATCTCGCTCCGGATGCTTCCTTGGTCCGGGATACTGATCGGGTTGAGCGCTACGTAGCGGGCTAAGGCTGCCATCACAAGCTCGCTCCGGCTTTTCCACCGACGATGAAGAACTGGTCTGCTAGTCCCCGCTCGGCTTGCAACCGAATCTAACGTCAGTCCACCGTATCCTTTAGTCGATAACTCATCCCAGACCGCCTGAAGAATCGCTTCGTCCAATTCGGGGCCACGTCGTCTTTGCGCCTTTGTATCCATTACGACCTCAAAATAAGATGCGAGCCGCATCTTGACTCCCGCGAGATAGGATGCGACGTGTATCTTATATGCAGGAGCATGAGATATGTCAAAAGCTAATAGTGTTGCCGGCAACCGGCCCAAAGTCCTGATCGTCGGCGCCAGTATTGCAGGACCGACAGCCGCCTTCTGGCTTGTCCGCGCCGGCTTCGAGGTGACTATCGTGGAGCAGGCGTCAGAGTTGCGCCGCGGCGGAAACGGCGTGGATATAAGGTCCGAAGCGCTCGTCGTTGTCGAGAGAATGGGCCTAACATCTGCTATTCGCGCCAAGGTACTAAAAATCAAGGGCATGCGCTTCGTCGATCACCGCGATCGGGAACGCGCGAGAATGCCACTTGAGGCGATGGAACGGATGGTGGGTTCCGAGGATCTGGAGATCAAGCGCGGGGATCTTGCGGAACTGCTCTTCGATGCGACCAAGAATGACGTAAATTACATATTTGGCGAAACGATCGAAACCCTCCAGCAAGATGAAGGCGGGGTAGATGTCACCTTCGCAAAAGGGAGTCCTAGACGATTCGATCTCGTTATCGGCGCGGATGGGCTACATTCGAGCGTTCGTCGCTCCGTGTTCGGAGAAGAAGAAAAGTTTTTAAAATTCAAGCAGCACTACTTTTCGTTTCTGAACGTCGATCTTCCCATGGGGGAATACGGCTGGGTGACGTTTTACAACGAGCCTGGAAAATCCGCGGCAATCTTCCATGCCGAGCCCGGATTTGGACAGATCAACTTCATGTTCCGCAGCGAGACTCCGCTCAGCTACGATTACCGCGACGTCGACAAGCAGCGCGCTTTGCTTCGCCAAGCCTTCACGGGTCTCGGCTGGCATGTACCAGCGTTGCTCGAGGAGACCGACAGTGCTCCCAATTTTTACTTTGATGCGCTCGCCCAAGTGCAAATGCCATCATGGTCGTCGGGGCGGGTGGTGCTCGTCGGCGATGCCGCATATTGCGCTTCACCTGCGTCAGGTGCAGGTGCGCTTCTTGCATTGACCGGCGCTTACCGGCTCGCAGGAGAGCTGGCCACTCATGGTATCTCTTCCGCCGCCTTGTCTCGCTTCGAAGCCGCCCAGCGCCCGCTGGTCGCGCAAAAGCAGAAGCAGCTATTTACGGGGCTATCTACGCCTCGCACCCGCTTGGGTATTATCACTCGCAACTGGCTACTGTCGCCACCGCTCAATGCGCTGATCTCGAGGATGCAGGGTAAGCACACGCCAGCCGATATCCACGATTACCGTTTTCCAATCGCCGTCTCGTCGCAATCGGAGGGTGCGACTAGGCTTGCAATAGAGAGGTTGCCTTTTAGCCCGACTGAGCGCGCGGGCAGGGGTGCCGAACGTTGATGGGGCTATATACTGCGAGGGATAAAACCGCGCAGACAATTGCGATATTGTCCGGAAGGGGCAGACAGCGTTTCACCTTGGACCACCCGTCGCGTCTTGATGGAACATCGGTATCGTCGTGCCGTTCTCAGCTTTTTTTCCTCTTGGCTATGCCCTTGCTTGCAGCATGCACCTCCGTGCCTCTGAAAGAGGGCGGTACGCTAAGCTCGTACAGTCGTCTTAGTTCTGAGAAAGGCACCCTGTCGAAGCGGCGCACGTATGTTGACCGCGTAGCTCTGTCACCATTGAAGACAGCTACGATCATTCCTGCGAGTTTCACCCATGATGCTGCCTCGCGAGCAGGATCCCTGGATGATCGCAGAATGGTTGCGAACATCCTCGATCGCGCGCTCTGTATATCGCTGAGCGATAGGTTTGACATGGTGCCTTACGGGCAGGGTTCCGACATAAGCGTTCGTGCGGTCATCACAGATATCGTGCCAACGGACACGGTGGCAGCGGGAGCATCTGCGGCGTTAACGCTCGGAACCGGTTTTGCGCTTCCAATAGCAGCTCCACGCTTGCCAATCGGGCTCGGCGGGATTGCCGTTGAAGCAGAAGCGATTGACCAATCAGGCAATCAAGTTGCTGCGACAGTCTGGGCGCGCGGAGCCAACGCGATTTCAAACACGCCGCGAGTATCCCTGGTTGGAGACGCTTACGCACTAGCGGCGACCTTTGGGAACGAGTTCTCGAAACTCATAGTCGATGGTCAGGATCGAAACGGCCTCGATCTCTCGCTGCCTTCGGCACATCGCGTCCAGTCCTGGTTCGGCGGCACACCCAAGCACGCCGCGTGCGAGACCTTTGGGCGTTCACCCGGTCTGGTCGGCTTGATCGCTAGTCGGTTTGGAGCGCCACCAAAATGGACCGACGACCGAGCTCAACCGAGGACGTCAAAGTAATGGTGGTGCTGATCGAGTTTCATGAATACGCCATTCCGCCGACACGAAACGACATAGATCCAGCACATGTTGATGCACAAGCCTTCGATTAGAAGGTTGCGGATATCCGCGAGGCGCAGCCGAGCGAATTAGGGTTGCGCTCGAAGATACGCCAGTCGTACTTGTGAACGGACCACGTCAGTGTGACAAGACGACGTTGGCTCTAACCCTGCTCCAGACAAATCGTCCGTATTTGACGTGAGATGACGAAACGACCGTACTATCAGCAAAGACCGATCCAGTCGGCTTCGTTCGTAGATTGATACCGCCATCATGGAGGAGGAGCAGCGTGCACCGGAGTTGCTGCGTGCCATAAAACAGGCTGTAGACAACGATCGGCGGCCTGGGCGATTTTTGTTAAGCGGCTCAGCACATATTCTCGCATTGCGACGCGCTCCGCCACCGAGGCGGAGCGACTGCGGGTCGCGGAACTTGAGCGTGAGCGGGACCAGCAGATGGCACAGGCGACGTCGGGCCTTGCGGGGCTGAAGCATCTGTCGAGCGGGAACTTGACATTCCGCCTGAACGAGCCCTTCGCGAGTGATTTCGAAACACTGCGATCCGACTTCAACGCAGCCGTTGGTCAACTGGCGGGCAGCCTAAGGTCGGTCGCGAACGCGACAGGATCGATTGATTTTGCGCGCATCAAATCAGCGGTTTGAAGCCCATGCGGGGAGGATTACCAAAGGTCTGCGTGGTTGTGTGGTAAAGCTCACGAACGAGCTTGAGACAGTCTTGTGATATTCGAAACTTGAATATCAGCACGTGAAATAACCAAATTTGACTAATTTCAAGGCCGATCTTAATCCACGCTGCGTGGGGCAAGTTTGCCAACTGCTTTTCCGAATGCTGGCCGCTGGTTCGGCGACAAGGATCAGGCAAGTACGGCGGTGATGCCCCGTTTGACCATACATCAGCGTCACAACGACGTATTCTCACAGCACTAGGATACATCATGTCTATCACTCGTCGGGATTTGTTCGTGGGCGCCGCCTGCGGCTTGGTTGGCGGCGCTATTGGCGCCGGTGCTTTGAGCTCGCTGACCACGCAAAACCCGATCAATGTTGCTGATTATCGCAAGCTGGCGCAATCGCGTCTGCCCAAGATGGTTTTCGATTATCTTGAAGGCGGTGCAGGCGACGAGCGTGCGCTTGCCCATAACCGGGCGATCTTCGATCGTGTCAACTTCCAGCCGAAACGCCTGACCGATGTGAGCAAAAGAGATCTGTCGATCGAGTTGTTTGGAAAAACCCAGGCGGCGCCGATCATGGTCGCGCCCACCGGCCTCAACGGATGCTTTTGGCCGAATGGCGATATCGCGCTGGCGCGCGCTGCCGAAAGGGCTGGCATTCCCTTCGGCCTTTCCAGTGCGTCGACCTCGACCATCGAGGAAGTGGCCGAAGGTGCAGGTGGTGACAAGTGGTTCCAGCTCTACGTCCTGAAC
Organism: Agrobacterium sp. LR_9; assembly: GCF_041954855.1. Taxonomy (NCBI): domain Bacteria; kingdom Pseudomonadati; phylum Pseudomonadota; class Alphaproteobacteria; order Hyphomicrobiales; family Rhizobiaceae; genus Agrobacterium; species Agrobacterium sp. LR_9. Next base: position 124,180 of record NZ_JAVAYA010000012.1, on the reverse strand, counting down.
CGTGCATTTTCCGAAGAACTCGTTCAGCGGGCTAAGGATGCTGGATACACCAAGCTTGTTCTGACTACTGATGTCGGAGTCAACGGATTGCGCGAACGCGATGTGCGAAGCGGCTTTAAGGTGCCGATGAAGATCACGCCGAGCGTTGTCCTCGATGGCGTCACGCATCCGCGGTGGTCCTTCGACTTTATGATGAATGGCATGCCACAGCTTGCAAATTTTGTCAGCAAGGACGCAAGCGACGTTACCAAGCAGGCGGCGATCATGAGCCGCGCTATGGACGCCAGCTTCGATTGGGAAGGCTTAAAGTGGCTACGCACGATCTGGCCGCACGAACTGCTGGTCAAGGGCATTCTTCGCGCCGACGACGCCGTCAAATGCATCGACGCTGGTGCCGACGGCGTGATCCTATCGAACCATGGTGGCCGCCAGCTGAACGACGCGCTCGCTCCGTTTCAGGTTATAGCGGAGACACGTAGCAGAATTACCCAGCCGATACTGGTCGACAGTGGCTATCGTCGCGGATCCGATATCGTGAAGGCGCTTGCGCTGGGCGCCAATACCGTCCTCCTGGGCAAGGCGGTGTTATACGGCTTGGCCGCACGCGGCGAGCAGGGGGCATCCGAAGTCATCAAGCTTCTTATGGCCGAAATCGACAATACGCTGGCTCAGATCGGATGCCCTAACGCGCGCGATCTCACGCCGGAGTACATTGTTGAGGATAATCGTCCACTGATGGTACCATAGTAAATCACATCCCCGGGGGGTATAGTTGCACCTTCCCCGGATTACAATCTGATGATCGCGTGATAACAAGGGGTAAGACCCGGAAATCACTCGATGCACGACCTAAACCTCGCAAGAATTCTCATAGCCGTCGTAGAGACGGGCAGCGTCAGCGCGGCCGCCAAAAGGCTGAGCCTGTCTCAGCCATCAGTCAGCCATGGTATCGCTCGACTGCGTGACCTAACGGGTGACACGCTTTTTATTCGTAATCGCAACGGTGTCACACCAACAGCGCGTGCAACGCAGATCTATCAGGAGTCGCGTCTGCCTTTACAGGCGCTCGACAACGCCTTTTTTCCGCGCCCCGAATTCTCGCCCGCCTCCTCGCAGTTGACCTTTACGATAGCCCTGACTGACCTGGGAGAAATGTCGTTCGTTCCACCAATCATCACGCATCTGCGGCGGGAGGCCCCCGGCATCAAGCTTGAGATCGTTCCACTCACGGTTCCCAACGCAGACGAGTGGCTTCGCTCCAACAAGGTAGATCTCGTTCTCGGCAACATTTCTCCGTCGGTTCCCGATATACGCTTTCTCACCATTTTCGAGGAGCGTTACGCCTGTATCGCAAGCAGTTCCCATCCTAGAATAGGCGACAGCCTGACGATCGATGATTTCCTCCGCGAAGGCCACGCGGTGATCGCCAGTGGCAGCGGGCACTGGCAGGCGGGAGCGGGAGATTTTCCGGATGATATCATCGGCAGGATAGAGCCGCAGATTGTGGTGCGGTCGCGGCACTTCGTCGTGCTGCCGGAGATCGTGGAAAGTAGCGATCTGATCGCTACGATGCCCTCTACTGCAGCCCGTTTTTTTGCCCGGCGTCCCGGGATCATATTCCACGCGCTGCCATTTGAGTGCCCGCGTTTCGACGTCAATCTCCTGTGGCGGGATCAGGTGGTGTCAAATCCGGCCCTCACGTGGCTTATCGAGGTGATCAAGGCAACCCTGGTTCGAATGTAATAGAGGGAGCTTCAAGATGGCGGAGATGTGCATGCTGACAAACCATACCGCGGCGCCAAAGCTCGCCTGCAGAGGCCAGTTACTGAACTCCGTGCTGGTCCGTTTAATCCGGCCAAGTGTCTCTCACGCCCCATATGATTACTGACGCGGCCAAACATTGCCAAAGCCTCTAGTTCCCGATTAAGTACGCAAGCTCCCACGCCCACACCTTAGGATGCCAAGCGCGCAACCTTGCAGCAAATCTTCTTGCAATGTCAAATAAGCGCTCCCAAAGTGGCTTTATTCGCTTAGTTCATGAATGGGCGTCTGCGTGCTGCACTAGAGAACCTGCTCGGTATATTCGTACTCGCACGAGAAGCACTCGCGGGCAGAGATACTAACTCCAGCTCACGGATTTGCTAGCGTTTGAATTATGAGCGGCCGCCCCTTAGTACGCCGTTCGCCAAGCTCCAGTCGCCGCGATTGAAACGGACGCGCATCACCGCTAACGGCCGACTGTCTGCTCCCCGTTGCATTATAGCGAGGCCCTTTGGGAAATTTTGGAATTTGATATTCATGCATTCGCCTGGCTCTATATTACCGAGATAAACGACGTGCCGGCAGGTTATCATTGACGTGTTCTTTTCACCTGCTTGAAACAGCGCCCGATCCGCCAAAGCGCTGTAGCTCGGAAAGTACAGAAGTCCGGCAGCATTGAAGTCTGTGGCGGGGCACGGCAGGACCATTTGCGCTTCTGACATGTCGGCGAATTTCAGTCCGTGGTTGCGGATCTCACGCGTGATGGCGGAAGCCTGCTCCGCCAAGCGACGAACCACGAGCGGAGCCTCAGGGGGCATCGCCAACGCCCGCGGGCTCCGCCGGACGACCGACCGGTTGATCCCCGGTTCGGAGCGTCCCACAAAGGTCGAAACCAAAATCATGCGACCCACAGTATCACCATCTGCGTAGATGCGGAGAAGCGACGCAAGACGCCCGTGACTGACGCGGAAGAGATCCGCAGCCAGTGTCATCTCCCCGCCCAGACGGGGAAGATGAGGTCTCACGAGCTGCAAGCTGGTCGCACAAAAAGCCGCATAAAGTGGTTCGCCCTGTGAGCAAGTGAAAACAGCATCCCGCTGTCCCATGGCGCGCGCGATGAGCCGCCAGTGCAAATCACCGGCGCGTCGCTTGAGCCATTGCTCCGAAATGCCGCTGTAGCCCATTTCCGCCATGCCTAGAACGTGGCGTTCAATAAGCTCCGTTCCTTCATGCCTGGCGAGCTGAAAGGTGCTCATGCGGCCAGCCTGTCCTTTTCGAGTGCCACTATTTGTTGAGCGAGATACTGGCTGTCCTCGTCGATGCCAAGAAATCGGCCCGAGCCCCAGGTGTTCAACCAGCCAAGGCCAATAAAGTACAAACCAGGTGCATCCGTCACGCCGCGACGGAACACAGGCTTGCCTCGCTGATCCAGGCAGTCGACCTTCAGCCACGAATAATCCGGACGGAAACCGATCGCCCAGATGATCGACGTTATGCCTGCTTCCGCCAGATCAACTTCGGTGATTTCTTGAGCTGGGCGCCAGACCTTTTCGAATGGGGGCTCCTGTGGAACATCGATTGCCTGCGCGGCGATCCACGCATCGATCTGCTTGCGAATGCCCATATAGCTTCGGTCAGCGTCATCGAGGTTCTTTTCGAGGTCGGGCAGGAACGTCATCATCGTGCCCGAGGCACCCGCGACAGATCCGTACAGCCGCACGCCCTCCAGTGCATATTTGCGCAGATCGATCTCCTTGCCGCCGTCGCGCCCGGACATGTAATGGTTGGTCTGGGTCAAGGCTTTAATGGGATCGGGATGGGTATCGATCGTGACGGCATACGTTCCTGCATCGTAAAGCCAGTCGGTTGCGTCGCGCCCGCGGTATTTGCGCGGGCTGCGCGGAGCCGGCCCTACTGCCAGGTGCACCGGACGACCTTCCAGATGAAAGTCGTCCATGATCTGCACGCCAGATTGGCCCGTGCCCACAATCAGGGTACCGCCATCTGGCAGTTGCGAGGGACGCCGGTAATCGCGCGAGTGCATCTGTAGGATAGAGGCGTCCAGATCTGCCGCGTAGGACGGCACGATTGGATTGTCATACCCGCCTGTCGCAACCACAACCTGGTCTGCAGTCAAGTTGCCAGAGCTGGTCTCGATCCAGTATCCGCCGCCTTCGCGAGGCGAGACATGCGTGACGTCCACCCCTTCGCGGATGGGTGGGCTGAAGCTTTCTGCAAAGCCGTCCAGATAGTCTACGATTTCTTGTCGGAGCATAAAGCCATCCGGATCCGCTCCCTTGTAGTGCCAGCCGGGCAGCCGGCACTGCCAGTTTGGAGTGACCAGACAGAAACTGTCCCAGCGATTGTTGCGCCAGCTTTCGAATTTCCGGTGGCGCTCGAGAACGATATGTTCGATCCCTTGCTGAATCAGGTACCAACTGACAGAAAGACCAGCCTGGCCGCCTCCGATGATGAGAACTGGAACGTGCGGTACAGTATCGTCAGTCATAACAAACCCTTTCATGACATCGAGAGGCATGTGACTTTGGCGTCAGCCGGCAGAGAGGCGGCTGTCGTTTCAATCTTTGCCAGTTGGTCGAGTGCGGATGAGCAGGCGAAGCCGAATTTCGCCGTGACGCGTTCCGATGCTTCGTTCAGACCGGTGCGGGCACGTTCGACAAATTCGCTCAGCGGATAGGTGCATCCGGCTTCGAGATGGCGCGTAATGGCGGTCGAAGGCGAGTAGCAGTTCTCCTCCGCCCCATCAGGCCATCGAATGGTGAAGCGTACTTCAGGCATGGGCTATCTCCTTTGCGAGTGCGATATAGGGGGCTGTCGCGTAGTCCCAGAAAGTTGCCCGGGTGCCACCGCTCGTTAGATCGATCTGGGAGCTGTCCGTTGCATGACCGATGGCAGCTGCGCTGATGCCCCGAGCAGCAAATACTGAGCAGACCTCTTTTGCCCTTTCCGGCCGGACCGAAAGGAGAAAGCCGAAGCTCGGGAAGCTGCGCAGCCAGCGATCGACTGCAACACCTGCCGGAAGCGGGATGTCAGCAAGCTCGATGTCGAACCCGCAGCGGGAGGATTCGGCCAACATAAGCGCGGTGCCGACAATCCCGCCCTGGCTGATGTCTTTTCCTGCGTCCACCAGACCGGCTTCGGCAAGCTCCGGCAATATCTCGTAGTCGCGGCGCAGCCGCTCGTGAGGCGCGTCAAGGGCGGCGCACCAGTTGTCGAAGCTTGGCCGATAATGCCCACGGTGATCGATTGCGGCGACGAGCACATCTCCAGGGGTGGCTGCAAAGCTGGAAATCAGCCTCTCTGCGCGTCCCGTCACGGAAACGGCAAGATTGAGATCGTTGCTGCGCAGGTTGGTATGTCCACCCACGATCGGCACACCGTAGGCCATCGCTGCGTCGCGAAGGCCGGTAAGAACAGGCTCCGCAGAGGCGGCGTCAGGTGCCCACACCGTATCAAGCAGCGCGGTGGCTCGCCCTCCCATGGCAGCGATATCCGATAGATTGACCATCACGCCGCACCACCCGGCGAACCACGGATCGTCCCGCACGAATTGCGGCATGAAACCCTCCCCCGCCAGCAGATCCCAGGTGCCGTCCATGGCTGGAATTGCTGCGGCATCGTCGCCAGGCATTCCGGGTGTTCTGGAGGATAGCGATAGCGCGCGTGTCGTGGCCGCGATGTCGAGTTTGCTACGAATAGACGGGTGGGCTGCCAGTGCTGCTGCCAAGGCATGTAGGTCCATCATGACCTCCGCGCTCTGGCGGACCAGCCAATGGCGGGGTCGCATATCGGTGGGTAGTGGTCGAGTGAAGCGAGCATGTGCATGTGGCGCACGCCGTGCAGGTCGATTTCTCCTTGCGGCTCCCAATGCAGCCGGCGAAAAAGAGGTACGTTCTGAAGCTGGACATGGGCGTGAAACTCACTGCACCCGAGGCCATTCGCGGTACTCACCGCCAACCGGATCAGTTCCGCACCCAACCTTCCGACTTTGCGATATGCGGGAGCGACCGCAAGGCGCGAACCCCACCAGATGCCGGGTGCTGGCTCATGGATCCTGACAGTGCCCACGACCTCCGCAGGCTCTGCCGCCAATGTGGAGATTGCAACAAGCGGTATCGCGGTCTTGTCGATTTCGTCGCGGTCATCGCCGACGAAAATACGCTGCTCCTCCACAAACACCCGGCGCCGGAGAAGAGATACACCCTGAAGTTCCCACGGCGCGGATGCTGCCCGGATCAGGAACTCCGGGCTTATGAAGGCGGAGTGATCCATCAGGCTCATGCCGGAATCCTCAGCTTCTCATAGGTCGAGAGCGCCGAGCAGGCACCGCATTTGCCGCAGCCGGCCTTGATATCCGAAGCCTTCAGCCCGCCATCGATAACAATCTGCGCCAGTGGAGCCAGGATGGAGGCCATGAACTCTGATTGCGGCGCGGGGTGGCTCTCGAGCGGTGTTCCGGAGATTGGAACGAACGGGACCACGAACGGATAGACGCCCAATGCAACGAGGCGTGTCGACATTTCCAGAATTGCCTCGCGGGTATCGCCCAGGCCCGCCAGGATATAGGTCGAAACCTGGCCCCGCCCGAACACCTTGACCGCCGCCTCGAAGCTGGAAAAGTATTTTTCAAGCGGAACGCTTGCCTTGCCCGGCATGATCCGGTCGCGGACTTCAGGTGTTACCGCTTCAAGGTGCATCCCCAACGCGTCCGCACCGGCGTCCTTCATCCGCTGGTGCCAGATATCGTCTTCCGGCGGCTCGCATTGCACCTGGATCGGCAGGTCGACGACGGCCTTAACCGCGCGCGCGCTCTCCGCCAAAACGGCAGCACCGCGGTCCTTGCCCGCAGGCGTGCCGGTGGTCATCACCATATGTTTCACGCCATCGAGTTCGACAGCCGCCTTGGCGACCTCCGCTAGCTGCGAAGGGGTTTTGTGCGCGACAGTTCGGCCGGCTGCAAGGCTCTGACCGATCGAACAGAACTGACAGGTCTTCTTGCGGCTCTCATAACGAATGCAGGTCTGGAGGATCGTCGTGGCGAGGACGTCGCGGGAGTGAAGAACCGCGATCTTGTTGTACGGAATGCCGTCTGAGGTGGTCAGGTCGTAAAATCGCGGCCGGTTGGGAAATCGAATTCGAGCGACTTCGGATCCTTCCCTGGTGATGCGCGCGCGGCCCTCGGCATCGGGCGCTTCGACGAGATAGGGACTGTCGAATGCGGGTGCGGTATGGACCGGCACCATCACGGTTGTGTCCCCGAAATTGACGGCCTTGTGGTCCGAAGGGCCCGCGCCCCCGCGCCTGCTCTCGTGGCCGGCACGCGGATCGACGAGACGCATGCCCCTCGTCTGGAGATCGTTGATAAGTTCCGGATCAATCGATTGTAGGTCACGCATCCTGAGCCTCCTCAACTAGCTTGTCTTGCCCTGCGTTCGAAAAATCGCGTGAATGGCCAACCTGCTCGAGCGCGTGTGCGGGCCGTATGTCTTGCACGAGGTGCAGCAGTTCGGGTCGCGCATAATGTCCAACGGAATCCATCATCCGCTTGCGCTTCGTGATGAGCCGCATGTCCAGGTCGCCAATCAGGATCCCTTCGCCCGATGTCAGAGGAGGAACGACGTGGCGGCCTTCCGGGGTGATGATGCAGGTCATGCAGCCATCTCGAAGACCCTTCTGCAGGCTGGGGTCCGGGTGAATGGACGCGATCTGCTCCTCGCTCAGCCAGCCAGTGGCATTGACCACGAAACAGCCCGATTCCAGCGCGTGGTGGCGCATGGTGATTTCGATTTGCTCGCCGAATATCGGGCCAACCAATGAGCCCGGGAAATGAGAAGCGTGAATTTCCTCGTGCTGCGCCATGAGCGCGTATCGGGCAAGGGGGTTGTAGTGCTCCCAGCATGCCAGGGCACCCATGCGGCCGACGGCGGTCTCGACCACTTTCAGACCGGCGCCATCGCCCTGTCCCCAGATCATCCGCTCGTGATAGGTCGGCGTGATCTTGCGGCGCTTGAGTTTCAGGCTGCCATCCGCGTCGAAGATCAGCTGGGTGTTGTAGAGCGAGCCGTGGTCGCGCTCATTGACGCCAAGGACGATGACGGCATTGCGCTTGCGAGCGGCATCAGCGACGGCCCGTGTTTCTGCCGATGGTACCGTGACTGCTTCCTCATAAAGCCGCAGATGCTCAGGGCCTTGCTGTACAGGTGGAAGAACGAAGCTGAAATAAGGATACCAGGGCACGAAGGTCTCGGGGAACACGATCAGCTCGGCGCCCTTGTCGGCCGCTTCGGCGATCGCATTCAGGACCCGTTCGACGGTGCCAGCGCGTGACGTCAGGTCGGGCGCGATTTGGACTGCTGCGGCACGTACTGTTTTTGGCATGACTGGCTCCTTTGAGTAACCTGGAACGGAGCACCCCGTTTTCTGTCGAACGGGGTGCCAGGATCAAATCAGACGGTCCATGTGTCGATGATCAGGGCGTTGGCCTTCTTGTGCAAAAGCACGCAGTCCAGCACGTCCTGGGGCAGGATCGGGATGATGCCGGGGATCAGAGCCGGTTCGCCGTGCCCATAGAGCGCCTGCAGTGCGAAGCGACATGCGTAGACTTTGCCGCCTTCCTTCATGAAGCGCTCAAGGTTCTTGTTGAAATTCAGGTGGCCGGGAAAGGCTTCATCGCCGAGCTTGGGAAAACCGCGCTGGATCCCCAGTGTCACACCCGGGCCGTAAAGAAGGATCGAAGTTTCGTAGCCTTTCCGCTGCAGACGGATCGCATTGAGAATGTTCACGAGACCGATAGAGCCTTCGAACGCCACTGTGTGGAAGGTAACAAGCGCCTTTTCACCAGGATCGGCTTTTACGTCCTCAAAAACCTTGGACTCGTAGTCGACAAAGAAGTCACCATCCTTGTGCGGCGGCTGCGTTACTTCAGGCATGTCTGCATCTCCTTAAGCGGGGTTGATGCAGGAACGATACGAAGGAAATTGAATGAATCAATAACCAGTTTAATGTCCATACAATAATTTTTCTCGATTCTTTAGTTTTGCATTTTCAATGTGCGAACCGCCTAAAAATATTGCGTAATACGTCGATTTCTGCCGAAAGTACGGGCGATATTCAGTTCCCAATTTTTGCTTGAAACCACGATTTTCTATCCATACAATAAGAAACAATGTAATCCGGACGCGAAATTGAATGTTGAAATGGACCCCGCAACTCCGCCCTGACGGCAAGCCACGTTATCTTCAAATAGCAGATGCGATCGAACTGGCGATCAAGCGCGGCGATATCGCAGCCGGTGACCGACTGCCACCACAGCGTACGCTTGCCGAGCGTCTTGGGATCGATTTCACGACCGTCAGTCGCGCCTACAATGAGGCGCATTCGCGTCGCCTTGTGGAGAGCCACGTCGGGAGGGGTACCTTTGCCCTTGGTCGGCCGAAGGAGGAGCATCGGATCGATCCACGTCGGGCCGGCGACGAGGATTTGTCAATGAACATGCCTCCCGAACCTCAGGATCCGGACCTTGTGGCGCGGATGCAGGATGGGCTGCAGACTGTCTCAGCCAACCTGGTTTCTCTTCTCCGCTACCAGTCCACGACCGGGGGCGAACAGGATAAAGCGGCAGCGTCTTCATGGCTTTCGAAAAGAGGAATGGTACCGAGCCTCGAACGGATCGCGATCACGCCAGGAGCGCATGCGACGATGACGGCGCTTCTGTCAACGATGACGAGACCAGGCGATGTGGTACTTTGCGAGGCGGTCACCTATCCCGGCTTGCGGGCGATCGCAGCACGCATGGGCTTGCAACTGGTCGGAATTCCGATGGATGCTTCCGGCGTTCTGCCGGATGTGCTTGACGCGGCTATTCATTTGCACCAACCGAAAGCGCTATATCTCAATCCCACGGTTCAGAACCCCACGACGTTGACGATTCCCCGGGGCCGGCGCATGGAAATCGCCGAAGTGCTGTTGCGGCACAGGCTCCCGTTGATTGAGGATGATGCGTACGGCTTCATTCCGGCTGCGGCACCTGTCCCTTTTGCTACTCTGGCTCCTGATCTTACGTGGCACATCGGCGGCCTGGCAAAATGCCTTGGCGCAGGCCTGCGCCTCGCCTACACGGTCTCACCTAACGCCAAGGCTGCGTATTCCCTCTCCCAGGCAATGCGGGCTAGCGCTGTGATGCCGTCACCGATCTGCATGGCGCTCGCGACGCGGTGGATTGAGGACGGAACAGCCGACGCCATTCGCCACTTTGTCCGTTCGGAAAGCGCTTTTCGCCACAATATTGCGGTTGACACCCTTTCGGGGCTCGACATCAAGGGTGAGCCTGAAGCTTTCAACATTTGGCTAAAGTTGCCAAAAGGGGCGAGCAGGGCGGAACTGATGGGGAGAATGGCCGGACGCCACGTCGGCCTGATGCCTTCGGATGCCTTCACGGTTTTGGGAAAGCCCGATGAGCACGTGAGAGTATGTCTTGGGGGGATGATCCAGCGCGATCAATTGCGAGCCGGGCTCCATTTCATGGCACAGTCGCTTTCGGAAGCCGGGTGGATGGGTTGAACAAGCGAATAGCCCAGGATTTTGTGAATACTCGCCGAGTAGATTTTCTGCTGCTTTACGGATCCGACGGCGACAGCAGCCGGTCCCGGTGTTTGTGTTTGGGGCGCAAACCTTTGCAGAAAGATAGATGTTTCTGTGTCTTTCACTGCGAAAGCTTTGTAACGCGCGCGGCGAGTTCGGCTCTGTTCGAGCAGCCCATCTTCTCAAGGCAGCGCGTAAGGTGTGTTCGTACCGTCGCGAAACCAATATCAAGAACACGCGCAATGTCTTTGTCAGAACAGCCCCGTGAGATAAGAAGTGCGACGTCCCGCTCCCGGTCAGTCAGGGCAGACAGTGTGACGTCAGGCGCGGCGGACAGAGCGCGTTTGAGCAGCGGGGCAAGAACTTTTAACAAGCTGATTTCCCGGTCCGCAAAGTCGGGTTGGCGTTTGGTACGCCAGATGCGCAGATCCGCGAGCGCCCGTTCGTTGTCCTTGAGGAAGACATTGATTCCATGGTCAAGCCCGTCTTTCATCAGAAAGTCGTTGAAGAACTCCGTCTTGCGCAAGTCCGGTTTGGAAATCACTTCATCGACGTAGGCAGGACGCCAGAGATTGCGCAATTGCCGGGTCATCGGATCGCGATACTGGTACCAACTTCTATATGCCTTGATGCTCTCAGAGGATTGGTTGATGACGAACGGATCGTCATAGGAGCTTATTTTAGAATTCCATTTGTACGACGCCAGTACGTCGGCCCGCATCAGGCGCAGGATGTCTGGGAAGATAGTTTCCCTGATATCCGCCGACCCCGGGCTTGTCAGTCTTCCGACAATATCGGCGAACAGATTTGCCTCGTCGAATGTCAAATCGAATACAGTCCCGGTCATGAGACCCCCAATAGTTGCGGAATCTTTTGTCCGCCTTGTTCCCTTTTCAGGAATGGAAGCAAACCACGTGCCAAAGATCAAGAGTTTTCGGTGTGTCTGGTACGAGCCTGTCGGCCGGGGAGCCGCGCCGGCATCCCCAGCCACGGGACTTTTCCCTAGCCGGGATTAACGAGAACAATCGTTCACCAGCAAAATTGCGGATGGTGGCACGCCCACCATCTCCGATAGCCCTGCACATGCTGAAACTCTGTGCGGAGACCATGATGACACTCACTCATTTCACGTTGACTGAAATCGCCGCCGCCATGGCGCGGGGCGCGCTTGGCGCTGAGGAGTTTGTTTCCGATCTATTGCTGAGAAAGGAAAGGCTGGCGTCTATCAATGCCTTTGTTTCACATGACGAAGAGCGGGCGCTTCGGGATGCGCGTCAGGCGGACGCGGAACGGGCGGCCGGGCGGCTGCGGGGGCCGTTGCACGGGCTACCCATTGGCTTCAAGGATAACATCAACATTGCCGGCTATGTCACAACCGGCGGAACGCCAGCACTTCGCGACTTCAAGCCTTTGAAGGATGCACAGGTCGCGGCCAGGCTGTTGAACGCCGGCGCGATCGCCTATGGCAAGAACGGCATGCACGAGCTTGCCTACGGCGCGACCTCTATCAATGCCGCTTTTGGTACTCCACGCAATCCCTTTGATGAAGCCCGCACTTCAGGCGGTTCCAGCGGGGGCAGCGGGGCTGCCGTTGGCGCGCGGCTGGTCCCGGCCTCCATCGGAACGGATACGGGCGGCTCCGTGCGCATTCCCGCTGCTTTCTGCGGCGCATGGGGTTATCGCCCGACAACCGGTCGTTGGCCGACCGACGGCATCGTGCCGATTTCAACAACCCGGGACACGCCGGGTCCAATTACGCTTTCTGCGACGGACCTGGCGCTTTTGGACAGTGTCGTAACATCCGCGCCGCCGGTCCTGGCTTCGACCGTGAAAGGTACCCGGCTCGGGGTTCCACATAAACATTTCTGGGACGTCGTTGATGCAGAGGTTGCCGCGATCTGTATGGAGGCGCTTCAACAGTTCGTTGCTGAAGGCGCGGAGCTTGTTGAGGTTGATTCTCGAGCGCTTCCCGAGCCCTATGCCGCCGCCGCGATGTCAATTTCGATTTATGAAGGAAGGCTAGCGCTATCCGCATTCCTCGCCGACCAAGACATAAAGTTGAGCTTTGCGGAGGTTGCCGATCAGGCAGCGAGCCCGGATGTGCGTCAAATTCTTCTCGCCCAACTTGATCCGGCGACGGCCGTCAGTCGGTCGGCTTACGAAAGCGCCATAACCGAGCACCTTCCCGCCTTGAGGTCCGCCTATGCGGATATTTTCAGGTCCAATCGGATCGATGCGCTCGCGTTCCCCGTCTGCCGTCTGCCTGCGCCAAAGCTTGATCAGTCGTCAACTGTCGCGATCGCCGGCAAGATTTTTCCTGTCTTTCCGGCCCTCATTCACAATACGGATATCGGCAGTGTCGCGAGCCTGCCTGGGGTTTCCGTCCCGGTCGGCCTGACGCGTGCGGGACTGCCTGTTGGCCTGGGACTGGATTTTGCGTTCGGACAGGATCAGGCGCTTCTGGCATTCTCGCTTGCAATCGAGACGCTTTTTTCGGTTCCGTTGCCACCGGCGTGAGGCGATGCTGCAAGCATTCGCTCCTGTTCGTCTCCAGCGAATGACAACCCTCCGCTTGTCCTCAATATTGCTGATGAAGAACCCCACGATCAGCGCTATTCTAAACCCTTCGTGATATTTCCAGAGGACTGCGATGAGCCACGACGATCACACGATGCCGCCTTCCACACTCGCGCTACGAATTAAGGCCATTGAGACGCTGATGGTCGAAAAGGGGAAGATCGACCCGGGCGCGGTGACGGAAATCGTCGATATCTTCCAGAACAAGCTTGGTCCGCGCATTGGCGCGGGTGTCGTAGCGCGAGCTTGGTCCGATCCTGCATTCAAGGCGCGTCTTCTTCACGATGGAACAGAGGCGCTGAAAGAAATGGGTGTCAGCGGCCTGCAGGGCGAGGCAATGATCATCCTTGAGAACACACCGGAGGTTCATAATGTGATCGTCTGCACCCTGTGTTCGTGTTATCCTTGGACAGTGCTTGGTTTGCCGCCGACATGGTACAAATCAGCACCTTATCGCAGCCGCATCGTCAGCGAGCCGCGATCTGTCCTTGCGGAATTCGGACTGGATATTTCCAGGGACCGCGAGGTGCGTGTTTTCGATAGCAATGCGGAAATCCGCTACATGGTCCTGCCGGAGCGACCTGCCGGTACGGAGGGCTGGAGCGAGGAAAAATTGGCAGCTCTCGTGACCCGTGACTCCATGATTGGCACAGGCACGCCGCTTTCGGCTTCAGCGATCTGAGGAGAGGCGGATGAGATCGATCGCCGACATGGGTGGTATTCAGGGCTTCGGCCCCGTCAATCGCACCGACGATGACACCCGATTCCAGACGGAGTGGGAAGCAAAGACATTTGCTGTTAATCTTCTTTCACTCGCAGCCGGATGTTTTAACATCGATGAGAGTCGATACTCCATGGAGAGGATGCCGCCGGCCGATTACCTGACGACCTCCTATTTCGAACATTGGCTGTATTCGCTGGAAGATTTGCTGATTTCCAAGGGGTTCTTCACCCAGGAGGAATATCAAGCGCAGATCGCCGAGCTTGCCTTGACGGAGGCTGGTCATGCTCCCTAAGGAAATGGTCGCCATCGCGATAGCGACAGGCGCCTCGACGCTGCGCGCCGTCGAGAGCGTGCCGAAGTTCAAGGTGGGCGATAACATCAAGACAACCAACGATCACGTTTCCACCCACACGCGCCTGCCTGTTTATGCACGCGACAAGCGCGGAACCATCGTTGGTTATGAAGGTCCTCATGTCTTTCCGGATGCACATTCGGCGGGACGTGGAGAATGTCCAGATCATCTTTACCGTGTCCGGTTCGAGAGCGAGACGCTCTGGGGTAAAGGAAGTGACGGGCCTGGGGCCGTGTATCTGAGCCTTTGGGAAAGCTACCTGTTACGTGGAGAAGTGTCGTGATTGCAGATGATTTGGGGATCGATCCGCGATGGCTCGATAATGGCCCGGCCTTTTGCGAGCCATGGCAGGCAGAAGCCTTTGCGTTGACCATGCAATTGTCGCGCGCCGGACATTTTACATGGGCGGAATGGGTTGCGGCATTTTCGGGCGAGATCACGACCTCTCCCCAAGAAGAAGGCGAAGACATCAACACGGCCTATTATCGACAGTGGATGCAGGCTCTGGAAAAGATCGTCGGGCTTCGCGGCATGACGACAGATGCTGAGGTGGCCGATTATCAGGAACATTGGCGGCGTTCCTATTTCCACACCGAACACGGCAAGCCCGTTGAGTTCCGCAAGGGGCTAGCGCCCATCCCACCCGGGGCGCTGGAAGAGCTCGATCACGAGCATGACCATCACCACCACGAACATTGCCACGCCGGTGACCACGAAACGCATTTCGGTCCGGTTGCCGTGAGCCCTGCTCGCCGGCAAGCTTCGACATAACTGTTCTGCAAAGACCCGCCGACCTGAATGGATGATCGCGGTGCCGAAAGGTTCCGCATTGGTCTTCCTGTCTGATTTCAAACGAGAAAGTCTTGGCGGTGCGGGTGCCCGATTATCCACAAAACTGTTGATCCCCGATCTCTGGCGCCGCTCCTACTATGCTGAAGCCGGTCCCCGCAAGTAGCCGTGCCGCGGCGAACTTGCGACCGTAAAACCGCAGTGCGGCAAGAAAAAATCGACAGAGGAAGAACCATGACATTTTCGCACGACAACATGAGGCTGACCCGACGCAAGTTCCTTCAGGCTGTGGGAGCTGGTGCTGCCGCGGGTGCGGCAACGTCCGTTCTGCCAGCTCCGGCTATCGCTGCCAGCCCGACGATCAAGATCGGCTATATCAGCTCGAAGACCGGCGCGCTGGCACCGTTTGCAGAGGCGGATCCTTTCATTCTTGCCAAGGTCCGCGAGGTGCTGAAGGATGGGGTTGTCAATAACGGCAAGACCTACAAGGTCGAGATCAGCGATATCGATGACCAGTCGAATTCTGATCGTGCCGCCACCTCGGCAAGTCAGTTGATCAATAATGACGGCATCCATCTCATGCTCGCGCAGGGGGCGCTGACCAACGTTCCGGTCGCCTCGCAATGTGAGACAGCGGGTGTGCCGGGAATCACCACGATGGACCCATGGCAGGGCTGGATGTTCCCGTTGAAGGGGACGCCGGATGTAGGTTTCAACTATGTAAACCACTTCTTCTGGGGCATCGAGGACATCATCTCAACCTTCATCGGTATGTGGGACCTGCAAAGCACCAACAAGAAAGTCGGCACCGTCTGGTCCAACGATCCGCCCGGCAAGGTCTTTGGTAATTCCGAAATCGGTTTCCCGGCGTCGCTTGGCAAGGGCGGTTATTCGATTGTCGATGTCGGTGAATTTCAACCGGGTGCGGACGACTTCTCCCGGCAGATCGTCGCTTTCCGCGATGCTGGTTGCGATATCGTGACGGGTCTCTTTTCCCCGCCGGAATGGGCGGTGTTCTGGCGTCAGGCGCAGCAGCTCGGTTTCAAACCAAAGATCGCAACGCCGGCGAAGGCGCTGCTCTTCCCTGCCGGAATAGAGGCGCTCGGCAAGACCGGCGACGGAATGTCTACCGAAATCTGGTGGACGCCAGGCTATCCGTTCAAGTCAACATTGACGGGTCAGTCCTGCGGCGAGATTGCGGCGGAGTATTCCAAGGCGTCGGGCAAGCGCTGGACACAGCCGATTGGTGTGGTCCATGCCCTGTGGGAACTGGGCATCAACGCACTGAAGAACGCGGCTGATCCAACCGATCCGGATGCCATACAGGCGGTTATCAAATCGACGAAGATGACGACGGTGGTCGGCGATATCGACTGGGTCGGGAGCCCGATCAAGAACGTTGCCAAGCTCAAGATTGCCGGTGGCCAGTGGCGTCTCCAGCCCGACGGCACCTACGATTTGAAGGTCACCTACAACAAGAACGCCCCTGAGGTTCCAGTCCAGGCGGACTTTACGATGGACCTGGCGCGGAAGGCTGGATGATGATGGCGGCATCTGACGCGATCAAAGCGCTCACCGTCGAAAATGTCGTGAAGTCCTATGGCGGACCGACTGTATTGACCGGTGTGAGCATTTCGATTGATCCCGGGAAAATTCTCGGGATCATCGGTCCCAACGGTTCCGGCAAGACCACGCTTTTCAGTGTGATTTCCGGTGCTTTTGCACCTTCTTCCGGCAAGATTTTCATTGCCGGCCGGGACGTCACCGCACTTGGAGC
Source organism: Agrobacterium sp. LR_9 (assembly GCF_041954855.1). Taxonomy (NCBI): domain Bacteria; kingdom Pseudomonadati; phylum Pseudomonadota; class Alphaproteobacteria; order Hyphomicrobiales; family Rhizobiaceae; genus Agrobacterium; species Agrobacterium sp. LR_9. Next base: position 107,599 of record NZ_JAVAYA010000012.1, on the reverse strand, counting down.
TTCCGCACGTGCTATTGCCGGCATCGGGCGAACCTTTCAGGTTCCGCAAACCTTCTCGCATATGTCGGTCTACGAGAATGTGCTTGTTGCCGTCGAGTTTGCTGCGGGGCTGAAGGGCCGCGAAGGGGAGGAGGCGGCGCTTCAGGCGCTGAAAGTCTGTGGGCTTGAGAGCCGCGGAGATCTAGTCGCCGGGGCGCTGCCGCTGCTTGATCGCAAGCGTCTCGAGCTTGCCCGCGCGCTGGCCACGAAACCCTCCGTTCTTTTGCTGGACGAAATCGCCGGGGGATTGACCGACGAGGAGGCCGCGGACGTCGCGACCATTGTTAAAGCGCTGGCAGCAAGCGCAATTGCGATTATCTGGATCGAACATCTCGTGCATGTGCTCACCCATGCCGCCGACGAAATCGCAGTACTTGGTGAAGGGCGCATCATCGCGCAGGGCGAACCGCATGAAACAATGCGGATGCCCAAGGTAAGGCAAATCTATCTCGGTATGGAGCCTGACATCGATGATCTTGATCAATAACCTTAGGGCGGCCTATGGGTCGCTGCCCGTTCTGTTCGGCTTCGACCTCAGCGTAGCACGCGGCGAAACGCTGGCGCTGATAGGAGCAAACGGCGCGGGTAAGACCACGACTTTCGCGGTGATGACGGGCCGTTTGAGGCCTCAGACGGGCAGCGTTTCGGTCAACGGCCGAGATATTGCCGGACTGACACCGATGGACATCGTCAGTCTCGGAGTGGCACTCGTTCCCGAGGGCAGACAACTCTTTCCGAGTCTCACCGTGGAGGAAAACCTGCTGGTCGGCGCGCATTCGCGGCGGCCGGGAGGATGGACCCGGGAGCGTGTCTACGAGATTTTTCCGACGGTTGCCGAATTCCGCAAACGGCCGTCGACGGCGCTATCGGGAGGTCAACAGCAACTGGTTGCCATCGGTCGTGCACTCATGTCCAACCCCGAGGTTTTGCTCTGCGACGAACTCTCGCTCGGCCTGTCTCCGGCAGCCGTCGATACCGTCTATTCTGCGCTTCAGAAGCTGCGGGGGGAGGGGCTCACAACCGTCATCGTCGAGCAGGATATTGCCCGAGCCCTTTCCGTCTCGGATCGCTTTGCGTGCATGCGCCACGGCCAGATCGCTTTGTCGGGTCCGTCTGTCACCGCGGACAGGGATGAGATCTCAAACGCCTATTTCGGGATGCGTTGATATGCTGGAAACCTTGATCAATGGCGCGTTGGTCGGCGCACTTTATGGTCTTTACGGCCTCGGTTTATCGCTCTGTCTCGGCCTCATGCGGCAGATCAACCTTGCGCATGGGGATTTTATTGTCTTCTCCGCCTTCCTCGCCCTGCAACTCATGAGCCATTTCGGGCTTCACCCGCTTTTTGCGCTTCCAGTGGTCGTGCCCGTCATGTTTGCGGTCGGCTGGGCCTTGCAGCGCTTCATCATCGAGAGGACGCTTGGGCGTGGCGACATGCCACCTATCTTGGTGACGTTCGGGCTTTCGGTCATTCTGCAGAACGTCATGCTCGAACTTTTCAGCGCCGATACCAGAAGCCTTGATCCAGGCCTGCTTGGAACGGCGGCAGTCAATTTCGGCTCGGTGGCGATCGGTGTTCTGCCACTCGTCACACTTGCGGTGTCGATCGTCATTTTTGCACTTACGGCGGCGGTCTTCGGCGGTACGCGCTTCGGTCGCGCGGTTCGCGCGACGTCGGACAATGAAGCTGTTGCGCAGCTGATGGGGATCGGGACGCGGAAAGTTTTTGCCACTGCCATGGGCTTAGCACTCGCCATCTCCGCCACCGCTGCGATCTTCTATGGTATGCGTGGCACTTTCGACCCGTCGACGGGTCCGGAACGTATGCTTTTTGCTTTTGAAGCCGTGATCCTTGGTGGGCTCGGCTCGATCTGGGGAACGCTTGCCGGCGGCATTATCCTGGGCATCGCCCAGGCGGCGGGCACTTTCATTACCCCGAGCCTCGGCCCACTTGTCGGCCACTTCGTCTTCCTCATCGGCCTCTTGTTGATGCCGGGTGGCCTCTTCACTAAAAGGATACGTGTATGACGCTCGCTTCGCCTCTTGCCCGGTCTCTTGCGGCTGTAGGTTTCCTTGCCGTAGCGCTGTTTGCCATCCCGTTTACAGGCTCCCGATACGCTGTCTTGCTAACGACCGAAATTGCAGCAGTTCTGGCAATTGCTCTCATGTGGAACCTGCTTGCGGGCTTTGGCGGTATTGTTTTCATGGGCTTTCAGGTCTTCATCGGCATCGGCGGATACACGCTGTTTATCGCCGCTAACGGGTTCGGCATGTTGCCATTTCCCTTCGTGTTGCTCTCTGCGGTCGTCTGCGCGGGCTTCGCATTGCTGATCACACCCGTTCTTTTTCGCCTTTCGGGTGCTCAACTCGCCATAGGATCCTGGGTCATTTCGGAAGTCGTCAGACTGATCGTCTATCATACTGGGCTTCTCGGCGGCGGCGGTGGAATTGCACTGACGGCTGTACGCGGTGTTGATCGTTCAGTGAGGCTTTTTGCAACCTATGGCACAGCTGCCGCGATTTTGTTGATCGCGCTCCTGACCTGCGTCGGGCTGATGCGAAGCCGCTTCGGTCTCGCCTTGCGCGCGATGAAGGACAGTCCACTTGCCGCTGAAGCGATGGGCGTGACGATTCGCAAAACGCAAACCTATGTCCTGCTCATCGCAGCCGCGATCGGCGGTGCGGCCGGCGCCTGCTACTATATGGTTGCCCTGCAAGTGAGTCCGACTGCCGGATTTTCAATGAACTGGATGGCTATCATACTCTTTGCGGTAATCCTTGGCGGGATCGGAACGCTCGAAGGCCCGATCGTTGGCGTCGCCATTTACTTCTTATTGCGCGAGACGATGGGCAATATCGGATCGCTCTACTTCATCATCCTTGGCGTGCTGGCGATCGGCGTGACATTGTTCGTCCCGGGTGGTGCCTGGGGACTGTTGAAGTCTCTGATCAAGATCGATCTGCTCCCCATTCGTCGTCAAATGAGTGAGGTAGAGCGTAGCGTTTGACCCTCCTGTAATTCTCATCGAACGGTCACTTCACCGATGCAAGCCTGAGAATGATTGGCCGGCGTTGCGCATGGTAACCATGGGGCTTCGCCCCTTTCCGGTGTCAGAGGCGCGGCGTCTCTCCATCAACGGTAGCCAGCAGGCCGGCCAGCGTTGCCGTCACCGGGGTGGCGACGCCAAGTCCGGCAGCCGTCTTGCTGATTGCCCCGGTGATCGTGTTTATCTCCATGCGTCGGCCAGCAAGCCGGTCCTGCAACATGGATGGCTTGTGCTGTCGGTGATTGGCAAAGGCATGTTCTACCGACTGGCGAATACTATCCGCATTAACGGTGAGACCCTTGGCCATCGCAACCGCTACGACTTCGTCTAGAACCGTGAAGACGATCGCGCGGGACTCCTGCCGGTCGCCCATCTCGCCAACGGTCAATCCGGTGATCGCCGCGAGTGAGTTGAGGGCGGAATTGAAGGCGAGCTTTTCCCATATCGCCGCTTCGACGTCGGGATCGAGCTTACAGTTGAGCCCGGACCTGTCCAGAGCGCTGCAAATCGCTTTCAGCCTCTCCGACCCTTGGCCGTTCGCAGCCCAAATCTTGATCTCACCTTCGCCAGAAACGTTGATAAATCCAGGCTCAATCAGAGTGGATGGCCAGTTGGTCATGCCCATGACGATGCGGTCGCGATCCACAAAGGGCTCAATTGCCTCGACGTTGCCAATCCCGTTCTGCACTGTCAGCGCCCAGGTGTCTGGACCGATCAGGTGTTTTGCGGCTTCCATGGCAGATGTGGTGTGCATACCTTTGGTAAAAACGATTAGGAGTTCGAAAGCATCCATATAACGATCTGCCGGCCCGACCGGAAGGCGATAGGACTTGTCCCCGAAAAGGCCGGATACCCGAAGCCCGCCGCCGTTAACTGCCTCGATCGTTGCCTGTGATACTTCGATCAGTGCGACGTCATTATCCCGATTTGTCAGACGCGCGGCGAACAAGCCCCCCATGGCGCCAGCTCCAATTACGCCGATCTTCATCTCTCTCTCCCTGTTTGTATGGCCCCGGTTCAGCCGTGCTTCAATGAAGTAGCTTTGGCTAATTAGTTTGCAATCCAATATTTGGATATCAAACTATCTTGCGCAAGCGGAATTTTCTGCATAAGCTTCTGTCAGGCAATAGGGGAGGCAGGCCGGCTGGAAGGGGATTGGTAACAGTTCCTGCCAGGAACCGGCGGATCCAAAGCCGCCTTCGGAGGAGGAAAACCATGGATGAGATTCAGCTGTTAATCAATAACGAGGACCGCGCAGCGCTTGCGGGCGGTATATACGAGCGCGTTGATCCTGTAACCGGCCAAGTGGCGACCAAAGCAGCGGCAGGTCAGGTGGAAGACGCCAAATCCGCCGCAGACGCCGCTGCCGCTGCCTTCGCGGAGTGGTCCTCTACGGGGCCGGGCGAACGACGCAAGCTGCTTCTGAAAGCTGCCGATATCATGGATTCCAAGGCAGGCGAATTTATCCGTCTGATGACGGCTGAAACTGGCGCCACGGCGCCCTGGGGTGGCTTCAACACCATGTTCGCAGCCAATATCCTGCGCGAGGCCGCGGCGATGACGACGCAGATCTCCGGTGAAATCATCCCGTCCGACAAGCCAGGCACACTGGCCATGGGCGTGCGCCAGGCCGCTGGCGTTTGCGTTGGGATCGCCCCCTGGAACGCACCTGTCATCCTCGGCACGCGCGCCATCGCCATGCCGTTGGCCTGCGGCAATACGGTCATTTTAAAGGCTTCGGAACTATGCCCGGGCACCCACCGCCTGATCGGTGAGGTACTGCGCGAGGCGGGCCTTCCCAAGGGTGTCGTGAACATCGTCACGAATGCGCCAGAAGATGCAGCCAGGGTCGTGGAGGCGTTGGTTGCCCATCCGGCGGTCAAGCGCATCAACTTTACCGGCTCAAGCCGCGTCGGCAAGATCATCGCCAAGCTCGCGGCCGAGCATCTGAAACCCATTCTATTGGAACTAGGCGGCAAGGCGCCATTCCTGGTTCTCGATGACGCGGATCTCGATGCGGCCGTCAATGCAGCAGCTTTCGGGGCCTACATGAACCAGGGCCAGATTTGCATGTCGACAGAGCGGATCATCGTCGACTCCAAAGTGGCGGACGCCTTTGTGGAAAAGCTCGCGGCCAAGGCGAGAGCGCTCCCGGCAGGTGATCCGCGCGGTCACGTCGTTCTCGGTTCGCTCGTGACGCCTGAGGCAGCCGAACGGGTTCAGGAAATGGTCGATGACGCCGTCGCCAGGGGGGCGGCACTTGTGGCCGGAGGTAAGCGCAACGGTTCAATCATGGAAGCGACGCTTGTCGATCACGTGACGCCTGACATGCGGATCTATTCCGAAGAATCCTTCGGTCCCGCCAAGAGCGTGATCCGTGTCAACGGTGACGAGGAGGCGATCCGTGTTGCCAACGATACGGAATATGGCCTGTCGTCCGCCGTCTTCAGCCGGAATGTCGAGCGCGCTATGGCGGTCGCCCGGCGGATTGAAAGTGGAATCTGCCATATCAACGGTCCCACCGTTCACGACGAGGCGCAGATGCCGTTTGGCGGCGTCAAGGCGTCGGGTTACGGTCGGTTCGGCGGTCGCGCCGCGATTGCCGAGTTCACCGATCTGCGCTGGATAACGGTGGAAGACGCGCAGCAGCATTATCCGTTCTGACATATTCCGGAGAGTATTTGTGAGACCATCAGCCAAATCCGTCGAGGACAGCTCGAGCCAAAGCGATAGCGAGCTTCTCATTCCTGAAGCCTTCAGGGATGTCATAGGATATCACCTGCGCGTCGCCCAGGAAGTGTCGTTTCAGGCATTCAGCGCGATGCTTGAAAAGACGGATCTCAAGCCGGGTTGGTATTCGATCCTTACGATCCTTTCCGAATATGAGGAGTTGACCCCTTCAGAATTGAGCAAGGTGTGCGGCCGGGACCGCTCCACGCTGACTTCAACACTGAAGGGGCTTTCCATTCGTGGCCTGATCGAACGCCGTCAAAATCCGGATGATCAGCGCAGCTACAGCGTCAGCCTTACCAAAGCTGGGCGCGAGATGTATTCGCGGCTACATGCTTTCGCGCAGGAGCATGACCGCCGCCTCGATGAGATCGTCGGCAAGGATAAGGACCTTCTGGTCGCAATCCTGGCGAGGATCGTCGGCTCGTTCGGCAAGGGATAAAGCCAAGCCGCGGAGCATCAGTCGGCCCTGACTGCCGGGCGCCGATAATTGGAAGACATCTTTATACACGGGGTTTCCCGTTCAGTTCGGTTTCCGAGGAGGAGCCGGAAACGCTAGCGGCTTGCCCGCGTTTTTCAGCAAGGGAGGAAGACATGCTGAACCGAACTTTCAAAGGTGGCCTGGTGGCCGCTGCACTGGGAATTGCATCCTTTATGGCAGGCGCGGTCTTGCCGGCCGTTGCGGCAGACAATCCGATCCATTTGAAAATATCGCTTTGGGTTCCGCCGACCCACCCGCTCGTCAAATCGGCGCAGGAATGGGCAGACAGCATCGCAAAGGATTCTGGCGGCTCGATCACGTCGTCGATCTTCCCTGCTGAACAGCTCGGCAAGGCTTTCGACCACTATGACATGGTGCGCGACGGAATTGCCGATGTTGGTTATGTCAGCCCAGGCTACCAGCCTGGTCGCTTCCCCTTCATCAACGCCGCCCAGCTTCCGTTCACCGTGGCCAACGCCACTGGTGGAACGGCGGCGGTCGATGGCTGGTATCGCGAGTATGCGCCCAGGGAGATGGCGGACACGCATTTCTGCCTCGCCTTTGTTCACGACCCGGGCACCCTGCATTCGGTCAAGAAAGTTGTCCTGCCCGAAGATTTCAAGGGATTGAAGGTTCGCCCGGCGCAACAGACCATCGGCGAAATGGTGACGCTTCTTGGCGGGACCAACGTGCAGGCGTCTGCACCGGAATCGCGTGACGCCCTGGAACGCGGCATTGCCGACGCCATTACCTTTCCGTGGAACTCCGTGTTCCTGTTTGGGATAGACAAGGTCACGAAGTACTCGATCGATGTCCCGCTCTATACCACGGCCTATACGTGGTCAATGAACAAGGACGTCTATGACAATGCGTCCGCCGATCAGAAGAAGGTGCTGGATGCCCATTGCAACACCGAATGGGCGGTCAAATTGTCCTCGGCCTGGACCACGTTCGAAAATGCCGGTCATGCCCGTATGAAAGCTGCGTCCGGCCACGAAGTGGTTGAGCTGACATCGGAACAGCTCGAGGCGTGGCGCAAGGCAGTGTCCCAGTTGCAGAGCAAATGGGAAAGCCAGGTGACGGCAAAGGGCGGAAACCCAGCCGAGGTTCTGGGGAAACTGAAGAAGAATCTGACCGACAACAACTCAGCGTTCTGAGGTGGTAACGGCCGGTCCCGTGCGGGGCCGGCCCATCGCTCACGGCAATTGGGAGGAAGCCATGACGCCTGAAACACATGAAAGCCCCGCAGCCACCATTACGGAACCAAAAAACCACATGGACCGCTTCATCGCTGGCATAGAATGGATCGCTGCCGGTTTTGTCGGCCTGGTGGCCGCTGATATCTTCATATCGGTTATGCTTCGCTATTTTTTTTCCTATGCGATCCCGGACGGTTATGATTTCGGCCGCATGTTTCTGGGCATACTGATCTTCTGGGGTATTGCCGCGACCAGCTATCGTGGCGCCCATATCACCGTCGATCTCGTATGGGAAAATGCCAGCGTAAAATACAAGCGCTGGATCGATGTTTTTGCGACGCTGGTGCTGCTGTTTGTCGTGACTGTGCAGACGATCATGCTGTTCGACAAGGTGGTCCAGACCCGAGCCCAGAACGTGCTCACCTACGACCTTCAGCTTCCCGTGTGGCCCTTCTTCCTCATCGCCTGGCTTGGCGATGTCGCCGCCGTTGTGCTCATCGCGGTGCGCACCTTCCGTCTCGTGTTTTATCCGCAAAGCGTGAATGTGGATCACGCCGACAATCCGGTGGAGTGATACCATGACTCAGAATTTCGTAGCCGTAGCCGGATTTTTTGCCCTCTTTGCACTGATGCTGTTGCGCGTTCCCGTTGGCATGGCGATGGGCCTTGTTGGCGTAACCGGCTTCGGCGTGATCGCGGGCTTTGGCCCGGCCTTGAAGCTGATTGGCCAGACGTCCATGCGCACTGTAACGGATTATACGTTCGGTGTTATTCCGATGTTTCTTCTGATGGGCGCCTTTGTTTCCAACTCCGGCATGAGCCGCGAACTTTTCCGGGCCGCCAATACCTTCATCGGCCATCTGAAGGGCGGCCTCGGGCTTGCAACGATCCTTGCCTGCGGTGGTTTCGCGGCAATTTCCGGCTCGTCGGTCGCGACTGCCGCCACATTTTCGACAGTCGCCTATCCAGAGATGCGGCGGCTGAAATATCCCGAAAGCTTCGCTGCCGGCACCATTGCCGCGGGCGGAACGCTGGGCGCGATGTTCCCGCCATCGACTGTTCTCGTGGTTTACGGCATCATCACCGAGCAGGATATCAGCAAGCTGTTCATGGCAGGCCTGATCCCGGGCATCATTGCAATCCTGATGTATATGACGACCATCGTGATCATCGGCCTCGCGCGCCCCAACCTGTTGCCTTCCGCCCCCAAAAGTTCGTGGAGAGAACGGCTGGATGCCATCAAGGACATCTGGGCGCCGCTTTCTCTTTTCCTTTTCGTCATCGGCGGTCTTTACGGCGGTCTCTTCACGCCCACCGAGGCGGGTGGTGTTGGGGCTGGCGGTGCTTTCATTATTGGCGTCCTGCGCCGCAGGCTCGACAGGGAAAAGATACTCAATTCGCTGCTGCAGGCGACACGCACGGCGGCGGCGGTCTTCACGGTCCTGATCGGCGCTCTGATATTCGGCTATTTCCTGACGATCACCGGGACACCGCAAAAGGTAACAGCGTTTCTCGGCAGCCTTGGCCTCGGCCCCTATGGCGTGCTGGCTCTTATCCTCGTGATGTATCTCGTGCTGGGTTGCCTCATGGACGCGATGGCGATGATCATTCTGACGGTGCCGATCGTCTATCCGGTCATCCTCTCGCTCGGGTTCGACCCCATCTGGTTTGCGGTCATCATCGTCATGACGGTGGAGCTCGGACTTATCCACCCGCCGGTTGGCATGAACGTCTTCGTCATCAAGAGCGTCGTGCCGGAACTGACGTTCTCGCGAATTTTCAAGGGTGTGGCGCCGTTCATCGTCACCGACCTTATCCGCCTTGGGCTGCTGATCGCCTTTCCCATTCTGGCAACATGGCTCCCGTCCTATCTTTAAAAATACGAAAGTGAGTCCCTTCATGACGGACAAAAACGCTGCTACAATCACCGCCGGGGGCGCTCTGCTGGCGCGCCTGAAGGCAGTTGGCGTCGATTACATCTTCGCCAATTCGGGCACGGATTTCCCGCCAATCATCGAGGGGTTGGCGGAAGCGTCAGCCAAGCAGATTCCTTTGCCAAAGGCGATCGTCATTCCCCACGAAAATGCGGCCATGGGCATGGCACACGGCTATTATCTTGCGACCCGACGTGCGCAGGCGGTAATGGCACACACCAATGTCGGTCTCGCCAATTGCGCCATCGGCGCTATCAACGCTGCGACCGAACACGTTCCGATGCTGCTTTTTTCCGGACGGACGCCCGTCGTGGAGAAGGGGCGGCTCGGTTCGCGAACCGTGCCGATCGGCTGGGGTCAGGAAATGCGGGACCAGGCGGCGATGATCCGCGAAACCGTTAAATGGGACTACGAGCTGAAATTCCCTGAACAGGCTGTGGACATTGTTGACCGTGCCTTCGCGGTCGCCAATTCCACGCCGCGTGGACCAGTTTATTTAAGCCTGCCGCGAGAGGTGCTCTGCGAGCCGTGCCCGTCGGACCAACTCGAGGCGCCGGCAATTATTGCCGCAGCCAGTGCAGGGCCACGGCGGGCCGACATCGAAACGGCTGCAAAACTCCTCAGCGAAGCGAAAGCTCCATTGATCATCGCACAACGTGGTGCAGGGTCGCCCGAAGGATTTAGGGCATTGTCCCGCCTTGCCGAAGATTGGGGCATCGCGATTTGCCAATATTGGGCGATCCAGCTTGCGGCGCCGACAGACCATCCGATGGCCGTGGGCGGCGACCCTGCCGATTGGCTCGCCGAGGCTGATCTCGTGCTGGTCATCGATAGCCTAGCTCCATGGTCACCGGACACTCACACGCTGAAGCCGGGCTGCAAGGTCATACATATCGGCGAAGATCCGCTCTATACACGCTTTCCGGTCCGCAACTTCCCCTGCGATCTGGCACTTGTGGGCGATACGGCCGATACAATCATCGAACTCGCCGGAGCAGTTTCCGGTTTCCTGCCGCAGACGGAAAAAGCTCGCGCTGCCCGTCGCGCCAAAGTCACAACCGCATCCTCCCAGCGCCGCGCAATGATCCTTAAACGAGCAGCCGCGGGCCGTGGTCCCGTCATGAGCAAGGCGTTTGTCAGTATCTGCCTGTCCAAGGCGATCGAGGGAAAGGATGCGGCCGTGCTTTCCGAGCTTGGTGCGCCGCTTGAGGAACTGACATTGCGCTCGGCCAACACCTGGTTTCAGGAGCCGCATTCCGGCGGTCTCGGTTGGTGCTTCCCCGCGGCGCTCGGCATGAAGCTCGCGCAGCCAGACAGGTTGATCGTGGCCACGATGGGGGACGGTTCCTACATGTTCTCCAACCCGGTTGCCTGCCATCAGATTGCAGAAGCGGCGGAAATTCCGCTTCTGATCCTCGTGCTCAACAATTCCGAATGGGGGGCAGTGCGCCAGTCTGTGCTCGGTGTCTATCCTGATGGGTATGCCTCGAAAGCAAACACCATGCCGCTGGTTTCGCTTGCGCCGACGCCGGACTTCACCAAAGTGGCGGAGGCGAGCCGTGCCTGGACCGCTCGGGTGGAGCGTGCGGAGGATCTCGACGCAGCTCTCGCAGCCGCGATCGAACAGGTGACGATACACAGGACCCAAGCTCTCGTCGAAATCCGGATAGCGCCCTGATGACTCTTCTCAACATTGAGGAATACAGGCAGGAGGCGCGACGCCGTTTGCCGCGCTTTATCTTCGACTATCTGGATGGCGGCGCGGAGGATGAGATCGCCCTAAAGGAAAACCGCAGCGCTTTTGAAGCCATTAAACTGACGCCACGGCCGCTCAACGATGTCTCCGTTCGCGATCAGAGCGTTGACTGGTTCGGGCAAAGCCTGCCGATGCCGATTGTCATCGCACCAACGGGGCTGAATGGCCTTTATCGCCGCGATGGCGATATCTTGCTTGCCAGGGCTGCTTCCAGATTGGGTATCCCTTTTACGCTGTCAACGGCCTCGAATAATTCCATTGAACAAGTTGCCAGGGCATCGAACGGCGATCTGTGGTTCCAGCTTTATGTGATGAACCGAGATTTCGCCGATCGGCTTGTGGACCGGGCGCTTGCGGCAGACTTCAGCCACCTGGTTCTCACTGTGGATGTTGCGATGGGCGGTAAGCGGGAGCGTGACGAGCGGAACAAGTTCGTGATGCCCTTCCGGATTCGTCCCAAGACAATCGCCAATGTGCTCCGCCATCCGCGTTGGCTTTGGAACGTCGGCCGGCATGGGGCGCCATCAATGGCTAATCTCGCCACGGAGACAGTGACAGATCCCAACACCCAGGCAGCGCTCCTCTCCCGCAAGATGGATGCTAGCTTTGATTGGGATGATTTGAAACGTCTGCGTGACCGCTGGCCCCGTCGTCTTCTGGTAAAGGGGCTTTTACACCCCGACGATGCTGAGCGCGCCGTCGGCCTCGGGGTTGATGCCGTTGTTGTCTCCAACCATGGCGGCCGTCAACTTGATATCGCGCCCGCAACTATCGACGTTCTGCCTCGCTTTTCCAATATTAACGCACCGATCCTTGTCGACAGCGGCATTCGGCGCGGCAGCGACATCGTGAAGGCAATCTCCCTGGGTGCGAGCGCGGTCATGATCGGCCGCGCTGCCCTGTTTGGTCTAGTTGTTGGCGGTGAACAGGGCATTGTCGACGTGATTGAGCTTCTCAGACGCGAGATTGACAGGACACAAGCACTTTTGGGAGCCAAGAAGCTTGTCCTGCCCGCGAGACAACGTTGATCAACATTGTGCGGGCACATTCTAAAGCTAATGCAAATCGTCCTTTCAGGACAGAAGCTCACAGCGTGATCAGGCCAAAGTATGAGCAACGTCTCGAAAGAAGTTGGCGCATTGCGGAAGGATTTGATCGCCATTGCGATACGTCAGTAACATTTCTCGGGCTATGGCCAGCCGAATGACGGCATTGCGTTGCCAGTTCCTCCCCGTCCGGCGGATGTCCGCGTCGGGCTGCGGTGGAGGACGAAGCCTCGGGAACCGGTGCGATCGCGCTAGCGCGCAGCCCGTTGAAAACGGGTATCAGCAGGCCCAGGAATGTTGGTTGCCAGTGAAAACCGATTAAGTAGATGCGGTCGCCAGAGCCATCCACTCGATGAGATCTTAGTGCAGATCGAACAGTGATAACAGCTTGGCATGCGAGGGGCCGGGTGCGTCAAAAAGACCATGCATGATCACCTTGCAATAAAGTTGGTCAGGGATCATTTGAATGAGTGCTATCGCGATAGACGAGTCCAAACACAGAATGGAAACACCTGAAATGTCTGATGGTTCTTGGGTAGACTGGTTTCCCTATGTCTTCTTCCCATTTAAGGTCATAGTGCTGGGTATAGGTATGTATTATGCCATCAAATGGCATCACGATCAGGCCAAGAAAGACAGCGAGACCAAGGGACGCTGAGGTACAGTACCCATCTCTTATGATGACGCAGTAGCTTGTTGGCTGTTGATGCGTGCCGGTAACTGACCCGCGTAGGTGTATTCGAGCGTAGCCCCGACTCACAACTCCGCGCCTGGCGGTTTATGCAGGATAGGCATCGCTGGACTTACGGAACCATCCCGACGCGATACGGCTTTCCTGGCTCTTTGCTTCCAGGCGCTGCCGGACCAGGCACGTTCGAACGGTTGCCGTGCAGCACTGCCACCGTTATTGTGGTCGGTGACCAGAACAGGCCCTTCTAACGTGGTTCAGGTGGAAGAGGGCACTCCCAAGGTAAATTTGCCTATTCTGTTGATTTATGGCGGTAACGACAATCTGGTGCGGCTTGAGCGAGTATCGCCTAGGCAAAGTCGTGAACGTTCGGGTCAACACTGAGGTCTGAAAAGCATCTGGTCATGCGCCTTTCCTTTGAGAGGCGGCGCGTTTCAACGTTCGCGGCTTCTTTGATGCGTCGTGGCGACCTTTCGTCGCCGGTGGGTGCCAGCTCCCAATTTAAACGCCATAGCGCGGTGTATTGTTGTGGGACCATTCGCCTCGGCATTCAGATAGGTAAGTGATGAGATGAGGGGCTGATTGCAAATGAAAACCTACCCGGCCGAGATGCGGAAGACAACCTGGACCACCATGAGATAGGCTTGTATTCCTAGTCTAGGAGACTTGGAGCCGTCGAACTTTACATCAGGTTCGGGATGCGGGTTAAGGCTACATCCGCCAGCTGGGCTACCCAAGAGTTAAATGGCTTATGCCGGGACTACGGGCAGCTTGATCTGTGCACACGCTAGGCGCTCAAACACTGAAATCTCCCAAAACCGAGAGGAGTCGGCGCTATTTCTGCGACGATGAGAGCATTGTGTTTTCCGGTTTCTAGAGCCTTGACGACATGGGTTGAGAAGCGTTCTCAAGACGAGGGCTTCCGTGGTTGCTCGATCGCCGTATCCGGTCTGTCCTGAGAATTGGACGGGTATCGACCTTTCCGGCCGCAACTTCATCATGACCGGAAGAGCAGCAGGCATCGGGCTGGGGTCGCAATCGAACTCTCACGACAGCGGGGTCTCGGCGCTCCTTGCACACCTAAACTCGATCGACGTTGGTACGAGGCTGGGCTTCTGTGACCCGGAAGGCTTGATTGTAGACCCCGCAGGGGGCGCTCACGTCGGCACCATGGTGTCCGAAGTGCAGGAACCCAACCGAGACGCCGCCTCAAAGGCCGAGCAAGAACGATCCTCGTACCTACAGTAGATCCCTATTGCTTTGCACAAGATTTATCAGGACACGAGGAAGAATGCGGGATGCTGGAAGAGACCAGTGCTGCAAGCCGTAGCCTGACGAAGCAAGCGGCGCATCGCTCAAGCAGCTACATTTTCAGTTGAAGCTGGCCGATGACACCTATCGGGAGAAGAGCCGGCTGCCCCCATGCGTAGCGCCAGCGATGAGAGATATGTCGCTTCACCGGCGAGACGAGAAAACTGTAGCTCCTACGAAACACGCCAGGACTATATTTACAAACAGAATGTATGTATGTATGACACTGAATTGCGGGGCGTTTTTGACCCGGCATCCACCAAGTATCCGAAGGTGAAAAATGGTCGAGAAAAGTCATTGGCGGCGCGGGCAAACGGTGGCCTTTGCGTTGATCCTATCCTGCGTCCTCTATCCCGGAAGAGTACTCGCACAGCAGCAGCCGAACCCGACGGTCACCGTTGAAACCGCCACGGCGGCGGATTTCACGCTGACAGCGCGATTGCCGGGACGTATTAAACCGTCGACCATTTCAGAGGTACGGCCTCAGGTTTCCGGCATCATACGTGAAAGGCTGTTTGATGAGGGAGCCAAGGTCGAAGCCGGTCAGGTACTATACAAGATTGAGGACGAGACCTATCGCGCACAGGTGGAGTCGGCGAAGGCCAATGTCGCCCAAGCGCAAGCAAGTTACGATTTCGCCGTTGTCGATGCGCGGCGCGCGGAGGAAACATTCGCCAACAACGTCACTTCGGCCTCGAATCGAGATAATAAGATTGCCGAGAAAAACAAAGCACAGGCCGCGCTCCAGGTGGCGCTGGCCCAACTAACCACGGCCGAGATCGATCTGGAGAGAACAACGATTCGTGCGCCTATTTCCGGCGTCATTGGGTTTTCGGAAACGACGGCCGGCGCGCTTGTGGCTGCCCAGCAGACGACGGCTTTGACCACGATCCGCGCGCTCGACACGATCTATGTCGACGTTACCCAGTCCGTAAACGATCTTTTGCGGTGGAATGCCGACAAGAGAGTCGGGGGCAGCCAGTCGCTCTCCGTCGCAACGATGATCCTCCCAAATGGCCAGACCTATCCGATCAAAGGGGACCTGAAGGCGGCCGAGCCGAGGGTCGAGCCGACAACGGGCATGGTCACGCTTCGAATTTCATTTTCCAACCCGGACAACAGGCTTCTGCCGGGTCTGTATGTGGAAGTTGAGCTGCCTCAGGCCATTACCAAGGACGCCGTCCTCGTTCCGCAAAGCGCTGTGATGCGCAACGCCAAAGGCGACGCCTCCGTCTGGATCGTGGAAGGCGGCAAGATTGTTCCCCGTGCGGTAACGATTGTCACCAGTGCCGGCAATCGCTGGGTAACCGGCAGCGGTCTGAAGCCAGGAGACCAGGTCGTAACGTCCGGTTTCCAGAAGGTGGCGCCGGGCGCCACGGTGGAAATAGAGCAACAGCCTGTGGCCCAGCAGGCTGCCCGTGTCGGGAGTAACTGATCCATGGCGCGGTTTTTCATTGACAGACCCATTTTCGCCTGGGTCATTGCAATCATCATCATGGGCCTTGGCGTCCTGTCGATCATGAGGCTGCCGATCTCGCAATATCCTTCGATCGCCGGCCCGTCCGTGGTCATCGGCGCGACCTATCCCGGTGCATCGGCCGAGACGGTCGCGGACACGGTGGTGCAGATCATCGAGAAGGAAATGACGGGCCTTGACGGGTTGCGCTACATCGACTCGTCGACGACCTCTACCGGTCGCGCGACAGTCACGCTCACCTTCAATCTCGGCACGGATCCCGACATCGCGCAGGTGCAGGTCCAGAACAAGCTCAGCCAAGCCGAAGCGAGCCTTCCATCGGAAGTGACACGCCAGGGCGTGACGGTTGAGAAATCGACAACTGGCTTCCTGATGGTAATCGCACTGATCTCCGACGATGGAGCCCGAAGTGCCATCGATCTCGCCGATTATCTTAACTCCTATATGGTCGAACCGGTATCGAGACTGAAAGGTGTCGGCAAGGTCGAAGTATTCGGGTCGGAATATGCGATGCGGATCTGGCTCGATCCTCAGAAGCTGAAATATTACGGCCTCTCGCCTACCACCGTCATCAATGCCATCAGCGCCCAAAACGCGCAGATATCGGCCGGTTCCTTTGGCGCGATGCCAGCGCCGGAAGGCCAGCAGCTCAATGCCACCGTCACCGCCCAGTCGCTCCTGAAGACACCGCAGGATTTCGAACGTATTGTTCTCCGTGCCGATACCGATGGCGGGCTGGTGCTGCTGCGCGATGTGGCGCGGGCGGAGCTTGGAACGGAAAACTATGAAATTACCAGCTTCTATAATGGCAAGCCTTCGTCAGGCATGGCGATCCAGCTTGCATCAGGCGCCAATGCGCTTGAAACGGCGGAACTGGTGAAGGCGACGATGGCTGATCTCGGGGCGTTCCTCCCCGCTGGCGTGAGCTATGTCATTCCCTACGACACGACGCCGTTCGTCTCGCTTTCAATCGAAGCAGTCATTCACACGCTCATCGAAGCAATCGTGCTGGTCGTTTTCGTGATGCTGATCTTCCTGCACAATCTTCGCGCGACGCTGATCCCGACGCTGGCCGTGCCGGTGGTTCTGCTCGGAACCTTCGGCATTATGGCGGCGCTCGGATTTTCGATCAATACGCTCACCATGCTTGCTATGGTTCTCGCAATCGGACTGCTGGTGGATGATGCGATCGTAGTGGTGGAAAATGTCGAGCGTATCATGCGCGACGAACATCTCGATCCCGTCGCGGCCACGAAAAAATCGATGGGAGAAATCCAGGGCGCGCTCGTGGGCATCGCCATGGTGGTTTCCGCCGTCTTCGTGCCGATGGCCTTTTTCGGCGGTGCAACAGGGGAAATGTACAAGCAGTTCTCGGTGACGATCGTCGCGGCCATGGCGCTTTCGGTGCTGGTCGCCCTGATCTTCACGCCGGCGCTATGCGCGACCATGTTGAAGGCCCATGACCACAATGCGAAGCCCGGCCTCGCCAGCCGTTTCAGCAACTGGTTCGAGCGCAATTTCTCATGGCTAACGACGCGGTACGGCAATGTCGTAAGGGCTTCCGCAAAAAGGCCGTTGCGAATGTTTCTCGTCTATCTGCTACTGGTTGGCGCCATGGTCTTCCTCTACCAGAAGACACCCACCTCGTTCCTTCCCGACGAGGATCAGGGAACCTTGATGACCATCATCCAGACACCGCCCGGTTCCACCGCGCAAAATACCGAGGCTGTTCTGGGCAAGGTGGAGAATTACTACATGAATGCCGAAGCCCAGAACGTCGAGTCTGTCTTCTCGGTTCGTGGTTTCTCATTTGCCGGTCAGGGCCAGAATATGGGCATGATGTTCGTCAAGCTGAAGGACTGGGAAGAGCGTAAGGGCAAGGAAAACTCTGCCCAGGCCATTGCCGCGCGTGCCTTCGGGCCTCTGATGGGCGGTATCAAGGAAGCGATCGTGGTTCCGCTGGTACCGCCGGCGGTGACGGAACTCGGCAATTCCAACGGCTTTACCGCTTTCCTGCAGGCACGCTCCGGCCAGAGCCACGAGCAGCTTCTGGAAGCACGCAATATGCTGCTGGGTCTGGCCGCCCAAAGCCCGAAACTCATGGCGGTCCGGCCGAACGGTGTGGAGGATGCATCTCAGTTCGAACTCAATATCGACTGGGGCAAGGCCGGGGCCGTTGGCCTCAGCGCTGCGGATGTCGGATCGTTCCTGACTACGGTCTGGTCGAGTTCCTATGTGAACGACTTCCTTTACGAGGGACGCATGAAACGCGTTTACGTGCAGGGCGAGCCTTTGGCACGCACCGGGCCGGAGGATCTTGCTCTCTGGCGGGTACCGAATGCGAATGGCGATTTCGTCGACCTTTCGACCATCGCCAGCCAGAACTGGGTATTCGGCCCTCAGCAGGTCAACCGTTACGACGCTCTTCCCGCCATGTCGCTGGAAGGGTCGGCGGCTCCGGGTTTCTCTTCGGGTGAGGCGCTGGCCGAAATGGAGGCGATTGCCGCAAAACTGCCGGCGGGCTTCAGCCTGCAATGGACGGGAATGTCGCTCGAAGAAAAGGATGCCGGTGCAGGTGCCCTTCCTCTCTACGGGCTCGCATTGGCAACCATGTTCCTTTGCCTTGCCGCGCTCTATGAAAGCTGGTCCATTCCGGTTGCGGTTCTTCTGGCCATGCCGGTCGGTATCCTCGGCGCACTTCTGGGCGCATGGATCGGCGGGCAGTCGAATGGCGTCTATTTCCAGGTGGGGCTTCTGACCGTGGTCGGTCTAACGGGCAAGAACGGCATCATGATTGTCGAATTTGCGCGAGAGCGAATGGCGCAGCTTGGCGAAAGCGCATTCGAGGCGGTTTGCCAGGCGGCGAAACTTCGCTTCCGGCCCATCCTGATGACGTCGCTTGCGTTTGGTCTCGGTGTCATTCCGCTGGTCATATCGACGGGCGCCGGCGCTGGCGCACGTCAGTCAATCGGCTTTGCCACCTTCTTCGGAACGGTGACGGGGACTTTGCTGGCGATTGTTTTCGTACCGGTGTTTTTTGTTCTGGTTTCGAGCGTATCAGGTCGCAGAGCTGCAAAAACGGCGAAACCAAGGAGCGCCTGAGTGACGTGTGGTGCTCCGCCACTGGAGGTGTGGCGGAGCGTTAGATCATCCTGCCGGACGTGGTTGCGGTGCGCTTTTGATCTCAAGCGAAGTTTGCTTTTGTCCAACTGGTTTGAGTAGAAAGCAACAGTGATATTCAGTCGTGGGAGTTGAGAGACGTGAGGAGAACAAAGGAGCAGGCGGCGGAAACGGGGCGGCAGATTTTGCAGGCGGCGGAGACCCTGTTTCTGGACAAGGGCTATGATAATGTCAGTCTTGAGGAAATTGCTGCTCTTTCGGGGGTTACCCGAGGCGCGATCCACTGGCATTTTAAGAACAAGCACGGACTTTTGCTTGCGCTCAGAAACGAGGCGCAGGAACCATTTCGGCAGTTTGCCGACGAACTTTCCGAAGGTCGCGGTTCCGCCTCCATCGAAAAACTTGGCGACATCATAACCGACACCTTCAAACTTCTCGAGCGTGACCCCCGCCAGCGCGGTCTGATTCGCGTGATGATGAGGCTTGATATCGCGCTAGCGGAGAAGGATGAGGGTGGACAAAATACCTTCCCTGAAGAGATGCACGAATTGTTCGTGCGAATCTTCAGTGTGATCGAGCACAATCCCGGCATGCTCAGACCTTGGACACCAGAGAAAGCTGCCTCCATGGTGTTTGCCGCTATTGGCGGTCTCATTACCGAATGGGCGTTGCGGAAAGGGCAATTCACACTTTCCGGCGACGGGGGACTGTTCATTAAGACCTTGCTGACCGGACTCCAACAGAGCGCACCTGACGACAACTGAAATTCTGACAATAGAAATCGCGATCCACGGCGGTGAGCTGAGACGCGCTTTGCGCAATCCACAAACGTTACGAATGAATCGTAACTCGCTTTTCTCATAGGCAAACTTATCTGGTGTCAGAGGATAAGGGCAGAAAGTGACTCCAAAATGAGAATGGTCGAAAATCGAATGTCGCTAAACACGGTCGTCTGGGACTGGCGGAGATGGCAAGTCCATCGGTATCGGTTCTGGCAAAGAAGCTCTTGATGTCTCGTCCTCCGCAAACATTCTTGGCGGTGTCCGGAGCACTTATCGCTGGCTATCACGCGGGGCACGGTCTTTTCCGCCAGCGAGCCTCGTCCTCCAATTCCTGGCTTCACCCTCTTGCCAACAGACGTCGTTTTTCCGGTTCAAGCCGTTTCAACCGGTCGTAGGGTTGGCTACGTTGGTTTCTCGGCTTACTTCTCGTCGATTTTGCGGTTCAGTTGCTGGCCAACCGGTTTCTTGACCGCAATTTTAAGGATATCTGCTGGGGCTCGAGGCAATTATTGGCGCTCGGGAACCTTGTTGCGGAGCTAGAGATCCGTCTCATTGTAAAGACGTAGATTCGCTTCGGGTTTACGGGCCAGCCTTCACGCTTGATAAGGATATGCACACGCCTGTAGCCGATGCGTACCCACGTCGTCGGCAAGCTTGCGCCTGCGGGCAGGCCTCAAAGCTTTTTTGAGTGCACATCCCGCAGCGTGGCCTTGTCCAGCGACACTTCCGCCACGATCCGCTTCAGCGTGGCATTCTCCTCCTCGAGCTGCCGCAGTCGCTTCATCTCCGAGGGCGTTAGACCGGCTTTTTTGCGCCAATTGTAAAACGTAGCATCCGAAATGCCCGCCTTGCGGCACACCTCACAGATTGGCGTTCCAACCTCTGCCTGCTTCAAAACAAGTGCGATCTGGTGTTCCGAAGACTTGGACGCTTTCATTGGATTCTCCCCTTCTTCCCAACAGGATCATAAGTGGAAATTCCAATTCTAACCGGCAAAATCTCTTGGAGTGCACGTCATGCCTAACCACGGGTCCTGCACTTGGCTCCGAGGTGAAGCGGTTGGCCCGAGCGGGTACAACGTACGTGACTAGTAGAGTGGACGAAGGATTCTTCCGAACGACTGTACCGGGGTATTTAGCAGGTAAATATGACGGATTTAAATAAGCAATTTCTCGCCCCCCCCGATTTCCTTTAGCTCTTACGTTGTAAGCCATCCAGCAAGCTTGTGATGGCATCGAGGTCGTCGACTCAGGGAGACACGATGGATGACCGAGTATCTCGATCAACTGGTTCCCTCTCGGGACCTGTCGACCCGTCAGATCAGAGTTGTCGCGACATCCGCTCTGTTGCCTGCATTGATTGCCATTCTCGCTGTCAATCCAAATTCTTTTGTTATTTCGACGGTCCTATCGGCTTGTTTCCAACAAACGTAAATAGGGGCAAACACGACGACAGTTGGGAGGCGCAGCAAGCCTTCGATGCGCCGGGAGCGTTGCAGATCGTGTTGGAGGCAATAAGGGAGAAATGATCGACCAGCCGGCCGCGGACGCGGGTGGGGGCCGAAGCAGGGTGAGTTCAATAACTGACAGTCGCACATTTTTTAGGAGGAGAAAGCATGAAAGACCACGTCGGAAAGAGGGTTGCGATCGTTGGTGCCGGACCTGGAGGGGTTTCTGCCGCGATCGCCCTTAGAAAAGCCAATTACGAGGTCCGCCTTTATGAGCAAAACCCGGAGCCCAAGCCGCTAGGGGGGGCTGTGCTGCTTTCAGTCCCTGTTCTTGCGGTACTACGCTACTACGGCATAGACGTGGTCAATAATTTTGGCCTTAAGACGCGCGTCCAGTTCCGCAACACCAAGGGTGGCGTCCGCGTGGACCTGCCGTTCAACGAGTCAGTCGAACAGGCGATGGGCATAGAGGGCTGGCACTACGGCATTCTTCGATCCTCTGCCTATGCGAAGATGGTAGATGTTCTCAACGTTCTTGATCCTGAAGTTATCAAGCCGGACCATAAGTTCGTTGCCTATGAGGAGCGTGACAACGAGGTCGTTGTCAAGTTCGACAACGGCAATGAGATTGCGGTCGATTTGCTAATCGGTGCCGACGGTATCCGCTCACGGGTCTCGCAGCAGGCGCTTGGCGGTCTCGACCTGTTCCATGTGGGCTTGCGCGTTTGGCTCGCTTGGTGCGAGGACATTGCCGAGCTTCCGAAGGACATTGGCGCTCTGCATCATGGTCGAAACGTGCAGGCGAGTTATTTTCCTATGAAGCATGAAGGCAAGCCGGGCTTCGAATGGTGGATTGTGGAGAGGTCCTCGGAAACAGCGGCTCCGCCGCGCGACCCGGAAGGCCATGTCCGTAACCTGCTGGCACCCTTTGCCTATCCCATGAACCTTTTTGCTGATCGGACGGATTTTTCGAAGCAGATCTTTAGATGGGAGGTTTACAACCGTCCGTCTTTGTCGAAATGGTCGAATGGACGTGTCGTCTGTCTCGGCGACGCTGTACATCCTGTTTCACCTTATGCGGCATACGGCATGGGTATGGCTATCGAAGACGGCTACTTTCTTGCCCGCGCCATAGGTACCAGCGACTTGTCAGACCGGATCACAGTAGAGCGCTCGATCGCGAAATTCGAAGCGGAGCGCGTCGCCTACTGCAACCAACAGGTTGAGTTTGCCCGAAAGCTCGGCAACATTTTCCATAAGGCACCGGCGCCACTTGCGTGGCTTCGAGACCAAGTGTTTGACCGCACAGGCCTGCTCCAGTCTATTGTGGAGAAAGATTATCTTGCTGATGCTGAGCGGATGTCGATGTCTCTGAAGGAGTTTCATGTATAATCGGGGTTGATGCGCCAGAGAAATGGCGACTAGATGACCCTCTGCCATCCCGGCGATTTTGGGACGGGAAGGCGCTCGGCTCTGCCAGCGTGCACCGCAAGGTGAGCCTGACTCGATGCGATGGCCGAAGGCTGTCCTGCTTAATGCCAGCGAAGATCTTTCGGAGGCACGCCTCAAGTCTACCGTCCGCACCACGCTATAGTCAATCTTAGACCGGGGCTGCGTTCTCGGTCCATAAGTTGGGAGAAACGCTGACCCACGTGGACTTGACGTCGACCGGGCGAGTTGATCGCGTGCCGATTGGGAGGAATGGGAGAAGATACGCGGGAGCCAATATATTTCTGTTATCTGGTGGTGCGACCTCGCTGAAGAGCACGTATATTGCAAGATGCTGCATGATCCGGTCGTACTCGCCAGAGAAATCCAGGTAGCGACATATTTCCTGGTAAACTAGAAGAGCAGCCATGGAGTGCGCAAACCGGACCCGACCCGTGCGTCTTCTTCCGGCAGGACATTGAAAGCGATCACTTTGGTCAGAAAGACAACGTAGTCAAGATCAACGGTTTACCGGCTCCGTTGAATGGCTATTGCCGTTTTCCAAATCTTGTGGCCGCAGGTCGTCCAAGCTGCACCGGTAGCAGAGGGGCATGATCAAAAAATCTGCTCGTTGACCTTAGGGCTTCACGAAGTCAACGTAGCTAGAGAGGCTGCTGATGGCTGAGAAGCTTCGAGCTATTAAATGATTTGCAGCGAATTCAGTTAAAACATGCCGTTTGAGTTGGCTGCCTGCTCGGGAATCGGCTGAATAACGTCCCAATGTTCAACCACCTTGCCCCTTACGATCCGGAATATATCCACCCCAGCAGTCCCACGATCTTCTTTGTTCAAGTGGGCACAAAAATGTATCGCTACGAGATCACCTTCGGCGATCGTGCGTTTGATCTCGATTTTGAAATCCGGAAAGTGCTGATGGAAACCTTTGACAAACTCGACAAATCCTTCGGGGCCGTTTGCCACCTGCGGATTGTGTTGTGTGTAGACCGAGCCTACATGTGCGCTAACGGCCGTAGCTGGGTCTTTCTCGACAAAGGCCCGGCGATGAAAATCTAAGGCAATTTCCTTGTTGGTCTGTATTTTCTCACTCATCCGAACACTCCCATTGAATTAGTTTGTCTTTTGGCGCGTTATTTGCGCCGCCTCAGACCGGCCTCGGAGTAAACATGCCTGCATACATGCCGTTATCGACAACCAGAACATGCCCGTTGATCGAGCGGGCTGCACCAGATGACAGAAATAACAATGCGTTAGCGACATCTTGCGCTGTGGCGATACGGCCGGTTGGGGAAACTGCCCTGAACTCCTCGCGCGAAATTCCGTAGACATCGATCGCTTCTTGCAGCATTGGCGTGTCCACGGGGCCTGGGCTCACGCAATTGCAATTGATGCCGTCGCGGCTGACCTCCATTGCCATCGCCTTGCAAAGATTGATGACGGCGGCCTTGCTGGTCGAATAGGCAAGGGCGTTGGCCATGCCGTACATGCCGGCAAGCGCGGTGGTGAAGAGAATTGCACCGCCGCCGTGCTGACGCATAATGGGAAGGGCGAGGCGCGATAGGCGAAAGGCACCGAGGAAGTTCACGTCCCAGACGGCACGTAGTTGCTCTTCCTCCAGGGTCTCGACACCGCCAGAAGTGCCGAAACCTGCGTTATTGATCAGGACATCGACGGTCCCGAACCGTTCGGTCGCCTCCGTTATGATTTTCCGGCTCAGTTCGGCGTTGCCGAGATCGCCGGACAGGCCGAAAGCCTCCGCGCCCAGCGTGCGGCATTGCGAGACGATGGGGTCTAGTGATGCGCGTCCGCTCAGGATGAGCCGTGCCCCCTTCTCGGCAAAGGCCAGCGCGGTGGCGAAACCAATTCCTGATGTTGCGCCGGTGATAACAACCACCTTGCCGTCGAAATCGTCAGCCATTTTGGTCCTCCATACGGCTCGACGGCACCAGAATAATCTTACCTTCGCTGTTTCGCTCTTCAATTAGGCGATGGGCCTCTTCCGCCCTAGCGAACGGCAGAACTTTCGCCGGCACAAGGTCGAGTTGGCCGCGTTTCACCAGAGTTTCCAAACTTTTTAATGCGGCAACCAAGATGTCTGGTCTACTGACGTGGTAGTAGCCGAGAAAGAAGCCGGTGACGCGGAGATTGCCCTCCAGCAATCTGGTGACATTGACGGGATTGGAAGTCGGGGCGGCATGGCCGTAGACCACGGCACGACCGTTCGGTACAAGGCAATCGATTCCGCCTTCCAGAATGCGTCCCGAGGTCGCATCCATGACGAGGTCGACGCCAACGCCGCCACTGGCTGCGCGCAAGGCGTCAACCCAGTCCGGCTGGGAGTAATCGACGACCGCTTCTGCGCCAGCTGCTAGAGCCAGACGGGCCTTGCTTTCATGGCCGACGCCGGCGATGACGCGTTTAGCGCCCAGTGCCTTTGCAATCCGTACGATTAAGGAGCCGACGCCGCCCGTCGCGCCCTGCACGAAGACCGTATCGTTTTTCTTCAACATGCCAGCATCTGTGAGAGCCAAGTATGCCGTCAGGCCCTGTATGGGAAGCATTGCTGCCTGTTCGGGCGAGAGACCCTCGAACCACGGCATGAGGTTCGTAGCCTCAACGGCGATATAGTCCGCATAAGCGCCGCCCACGATATTGGCACCAATGACCGACTCACCGATCCGCGACCTGTCTACACCTTCGCCGCAATCTTCGATGATTCCAGCAAATTCACAGCCCGGATTGAAGGGCAGCGGGGTAGGGACGGGGTAATGGCCGCCCCGCCGCCTGACAAGATCGGCAAAATTAACACCTGCAGCAAGAATCCGGACGATCACCTCACCCTTTTTGGGTTCGGGACGGGCTAGGGTTTCCACGCGCAGAACCTCGGGGCCTCCGGTTTGGTGAAAGCGGACCGACAGCATCGTTTTCGATAGGCTCATTTCTTTCCCCCCTTGGGACGTTTGAACGGTAGGCTCAACAAGAACCAGATCAATCTGGGCGTCAGCAGCCGTAAAGCCAGTCTTGCCTGTTCGGGCGTAATGACGGCAGACATGGGCATGGCGCCAAATATCTTGCCTTTGATCAGCAGGTCTGCGCCCTTTTCCTCAATCGAACTGATCGTCATGAGCTCGGTTTTGTCTGTGGTGAAGATTTTCATGCCGCGCTTACCTTGTCGAAATCCAGACCCATTGCCTCAAACGCCTTCATCGCGGCGGCTCTGCCTGCGCCGAATACGCCGCCGCCTGGATGCATGAACGGACCGACGAGGAACAGGCGTTCAATGCCGGGAACCGTCAGGCTGCCAAGGTCGGGTGTCGGGCGGTGTGAGCCGAATTGATAGGAATATGGCGCGATGCCGTGGATGTCGCCTTTTTGGAAGCTTTCTGAATCGCGTTCCAAATCGAGCGGACTGTAAACCGTACGGGCGATGAAATTATCCTTGCTAAGATTGGTGATGAATGTACCTGCTTTTTCACAAAGCCAATCGGCATATTCTTCCTTGTAGCTATCCCAGCGCTCAGCCCCGCCGTCCCTGAGGCCATAGGGCGCATAGCTGAACATCAGAAATGTCGCGTTTCCCGCAGGTGCTCTCGACGGGTCGACATTGGACGGGCAATTCGCGCCGAAAAGCGGTCTTTCAGGCAGCACGCCGTAACGCAGCTCATCAAAGGACCGTCGCAAATGGTCGAGCCTGGTGGGGAGCAACTCCGTGATGATCGTGCCGTTCACATGGTCGCCAGCCGCAAATTTCGCAGGTTCCTTGAGCGCGCCATGAACGACAAATGCGCTGAATGCTGCTGAACGTGTCTTGCGCGCGGCCGTATCGACGTAAGGATCAAGGTTGTCGATATACGCGTGGAGACGATGGGGGTGGAGTGCGCCAATGATGCAATCCCTTGCGAAATATTCGCCCTGCGCGGTCCGTACGCCGATGGCGCGGTCGCCTTTGACCAGGACCTTTTCGACTCTGGTTTCCGTGAGGATGGTCCCGCCGTGATCGCGGAGCTGGGCAACGAGTGCATCAGTCAGCGCGCCGCTGCCGCCTTTGGCAACACCAATTCCGTAGCGTTCGAGAAAGGCGACGAACATGAACAACCCAATTCCCGTTCCCATCTCGTCAGGGAGTTGAAGGTTTTCTGTGACCAGCTTGAGAAAATGCACCCGCACATAGTCGTTTTCAAAATACTCGGTAATGATGTCGAGGGCGCTTTTCTGCATGATCATCAGAATTTCACGACCCTCCCGGCTCTGGTCGAGCATGGCGCTCATGGCGCCGTTTGGTATCGGGGGTGAGTAGAGGCCAGACAAAAGCATGGGCAGGATGCGATCGCCCAATTCAGCAAGCTTCAGAAACGATTCCGCGTCCGGTTTTGAGAAGCGTTCGATCGCCTTATAATTCTTTGAACGGTCGGTATAAAGCGCCAGCGTCTCACCATCCTCGAAGACTGAAATATGCGGCGGATCGGGATAGATATATTCAAGACCGTAGAGCGATTTCAAACCGAGTTCGTCCTTCGCAAGGACCGGATTGGCCTGAATAAAGATGTGAGCGGTGCTGTGTTGATCGTGCCAGAAACCCGGAGCGGTCAATTCGCGCGTGACAACACCGCCTCCGAGCCAGGGCTGGCTCTCGATGACGAGAACGCTCTTGCCGGCTTTGGCAAGATAGCCGGCGGCGATCAGCCCATTATGTCCAGAACCGATCGCAATGACATCGTATGTTGTTGATATATTCAAGATTTCCTCCCAGAGCACGTGTGCCCGGCGCAAAGTGTTTCAGCCGGTCCACGCCACTAAAATTTTATTTGCGAAGATTGTATCGGGGCGCGAACCATTTGCAAAAGTGATTTCATTTATGTATTTCCATAACTGGCGCAATTGGTTGATGGCCCAGGCGCCTGGGCCACCCGTGCCCCCGTTGCATGAGGACCATCGACCGTTTTGGGGAGGCGAAATGCATTTCAACGGCTTGGATCTCAACCTGATCGTCGCACTCGACGCGATACTCAGCGAACGCAACGTTACCAGGGCGGCTGAGAAGTTGAATATCAGCCAACCCGGCATGAGCGGCGCGCTAAACAGGCTGCGGCAATACTTTAACGATGATCTTCTAACGCAAAACGGCAAGCAAATGATACCAACGCCTCTCGGCGCAACGCTTTCCGTTCCGGCCAAGGAAATACTGGCAACAGTCCGTTCGCGTTTAGCCGTGCAAACGCGTTTTTCGCCAGGGGATGCGCGGCGGAGTTTGACCGTTATGGTGTCGGACTATGCGGCTACGATCTTTCTGGCAAATGTTTTACGTGCGCTTGCCGCTGAGGCGCCGGGGATGACTTTCGATCTGCATCAATACGCCGATATCCCGGGTGACGCATTGGACGCGGGGCGCATTGACGTACTGCTCGGCCCCCAGCAGGCGCTCTCGCAAAACCATCCTTTCAAGCCGCTCTTCAAGGATGATTTCGTCGGGGTCGCCTGCGCGGACAACCATGCCGTGGATGCCGTGGCGGACATCGACTCTTTCCTGGCGATGCGACATATCCTTGTTAGACTGGGCGGTTCCGGCTTGCCTACCACTGACGCGACATTTCTCGAAAGGTCTTTTGCAGCTCGAAGGATAGAGGTGACCGTTCCGGCATGGAGTCTGGTGCCACATTATTTGATGGGGACACAAAGGGTTGCAATTTTTCATCGTCGGCTTGCCCGTGATTATGCGAGGCATTTTCCGCTTAGAATATTCGAAATACCCACGGCCCTCCCAATCTTCGAAGAATGCGTTCAATGGCGTGCTTCGAGCCGGGGCGACCCCGCAATTCAGTGGCTTGTTGAACGAATGGAGGCCCACGCGCGAACGCTCAACCAAGTGTCTGCATGATCGTGGACGGGAAGTTTAATATATCCCCATCGAATAAAGCGGCCTCGCAGTCGGTAAGACTGCGAGGCCGCTGGGATGGCACGCTCGATGATAACTGATAACTATTCGCCCGGGGCCGCAACAGGATTGTGGATAAACCGCGCCTTGGAAAAAGATATAACCGCAAGCGTTGCGCATACGCAGGCTGCAAAGCCGATTGCGGTATAGCCCGACATTTGTATCAGAGTCCCGCCAAGGATGGGGCCAACGGCCGCGCCCGTCATGAGCATCGCCGGCGTTGCGGCAACGGCCCGTCCGCTAGCGTCCAGCCGAGACAAAAGGCCGAAAGCAAAAGTGTGGGTGAAAACCATGGTCGCGACAAATACCGCACCTGCCACCGCATAGGGGAGAAAAGTAGAGCTTAACGTTATGACTAGCGCGAAAATAGCCTGCAGGACCGGGCCGGCAAGAACCACCTTCTCTGGGTTCAGTATCTTTTCAAGAAGGCCGGCGGCAGGGCCTGGGAACAGGTTGACGATTCCAAGAGCGATCAACACGCCGGCAACCGCGTCTGCGGAGAAACCGTGTCCGGTACCTATTTCCTGGTAGAATCCGAAGACCATCGACTGGGTGACAGCCATCAGGCTGATGCCCAAAATACCCGCCCAAACGGCGCGGCTGAGCTTTTGTGTGCCGGCAGCCGCAATTTGATCATGATCGACAGTTGGTTTTGGAAAGGCGAGCAGCGATGTCAGGCTCGCTAAAATCATGAGACCGCAGAAAACGAAAAACACCATTTCCCGACCCTGCGTGACCACAAGCTTCGGGACTGTCCCAAGGAATATCGTGCCGAATACGCCGATCGCCCCGCCAGCCATCGCGAACAGCCGGTGTGGGTTCAGGCTTCGCCCGATCGTGCCATGAGTAAAAGAAAGCGCCGTTCCTGCAGTGAACCCGGCCATTGCATGGCAAATGGCCATTGGTATGAAATGGGTCTGTTGCGTTGCTGCGGCCCAGGCTATCGCCGCCAAGGCTAGAGATAGTGTGCAGACTATCCTGCCATTGAAGTCGTTAAACCGCGGGGCAAAGATCAGGCTCGCAGCGACAGTTCCAATCAAGAAAAGTGTAACCAAAGCTCCGGCTTGTTGCGGATCAAAATGATACTCCATGATCAAGGTACTGATCCAGACCGGCAATGCCACCAGATCAATCATCCCAGCAACATGCGCGATGAGCAGCGCCAAGCGCGGGCGCAAAGTTTCTTTCGTAGCCATTGTGGCCTCCTCCGCCGATGTTTGGCTTTCGCTCGGCTCCCCCCGAGCGATACGCTGTCAAACGCCACAAATGTCGCTTACCTCCTCACTCAAGCAGAAATTCTGGCTGGGCGGGCGCGTTAAAGTGTCGGTTGAAACAAGCAGAGCGTAGGCAGGCGCCTTTTATTTGCAAAGGTGATTTTCGCGATCTGAAATCATAGTTCGTAGTTATGGCACGGCGCGCGCTCAGTGCATGTCCGTCCTAACGCGTCACCGCGCGAGAATTACAGCGCGTTTTTGAGGACTTCGGTCGTGAGAGTGGATGCTGCCTCCTTCAGTTTCTCCCGAACCCAGGTTAAAGCCGGATCGCGTGAGCGATAGTTGTGCCATTGCACCGACTGTTCAAGGAGCGGGAGGTCCAGAGGCGGATCGACTATCGTGAGGCCGCCGGTCTTCACTATTTCTCTCGCGAGACTTCGTTGAACAAGGGCGAGGCGATCGCTTCCTCTGACCAGGACGGAAAGCGTGGAAAAAGCGAACGTCGATACGTCCACTCGGATAGCCAAGCCGACCTCGCGGCATACGCGTTCTGCGAAGCTTTCCCCGCCATTGGGCGGACGCATCACCACATGACGCGAGGTTTCGAACTGCTCCCGGGTCATTCTCGGTCCCGTTGCAAAACGGCTAGAGGAATCCGTAACGCAACAGATTTCATCGGCGAATAGTATATCCGTCGGATGGTGGGTGGAGCAGAAAACGGACGGTGCGATCAGAAGATCAGCTTCTCCCTTTTCCAGCAGCAGATGCGGAAAGTTCTGTTGCGGCTTGAAGTCGAATTGCAGGCCGGGAGCCTCCGCAGCGACGAGCGCCATGAAACGCGGGATCAGCGTGTGCAGCGAGTAGTCGGACACCACCATGCCGATCACGCGGCGTGAATCCGCGGGATTGAAGGATGGAGTCGAGACGACGGCGCTGTCGATACGCACGATGATGTCGCGCAAGGGCTGTTCGAGGGAAGCGGCTAGCGGCGATAGCTCCATCGTTCGCCCGACCTGGATTAGCAGCGGGTCGTCGAAATACTCCCTTAGACGCCCGAGCGCATTGCTCATCGCGGATTGGGTCATAAACATTTCATCCGCCGCGCGGCTGACGTTACGCAGTCGGATCAGGGTGTCGAGCGCCACCAGCAGGTTGAGATCTAGATTTTTGAAACGCATAGCTCCTCCGATATTCAGGATATCAATACCACGGATTGAAACAACCAATTTCTGAAACGCTTCGCTTTTCGCTAGAGCTCGACCTGGGAGGAGTAATCGACCGGCCATCGAGCCGCCGTCGTTTTCCGCCTGAACCGTCAGAGTGACTGACGAGAGCGTTGAGGAGGCATCGTGTTCAAATATTTCCCCACCAATTACGTCTGGAACCTGTCGGTCAATCTGTCTATCGAGATGGGCGCCCGCATCGGGGAGATTGAGGAAATGTGCGCCCCTCTCCAGGAGGCCGCGAAGGCACCTGATGCGGCCGGCGTCATGGCCTTTCGCCAGACCTGGGCGAGCATGGGCGACAAGCTCATTTCACTCGCCGAGGAAGACGAAGCCAAGGGACGAAAGATATCCGCCGGCGACAAGCTCATCCGCGCCGCAAATTATCTGCTGACGGCCGAGCGGCTGCAGGCGCATGGATCGGAAGGGCGTCTGGCACTTTACCGCCGTTTTCTCGACACGTTCGAAAAAGGTTTGCAACTGTCGGGCTCTTCCTGTCGTCGCGTCGAGATTCCTTATGAGGGAACGCATCTTTCGGCGCTCTATGTGCCGGCCGAGGACGCCAGCGGGCCACAGCCTTTGCTCGTCCAGGTCAACGGGCTCGACAGCACCAAGGAAATGAAATTTCTCGTCGGCCTTCCCCAATGGCTTGCCAAGCGCGGCGTCGCCTCACTGGTGGTCGACCAGCCTGGAACCGGCGAAGCACTCCGGCTGGAGGGCCTCACGGCCCGTTTTGATAGCGAGCATTGGGCGAGCCGTGTCGTGGACTGGCTGGAAACCCGGCCGGAGATCGATTCGAAGCGCATCGGGATGGAGGGCGTCTCTCTCGGAGGTTATTACTGCCCCCGTGCCGTGGCCTTCGAACCCCGTTTCGCCTGCGGCGTCGTGTGGGGCGCCAACCACGATTGGCGCGACGTGCAGAAAAAGCGCCTCGCCCGGGAAGGCAACTTTCCGGTACCGCATTACTGGGAGCATGTCCGCTGGGTCTGGGGTGCAAAGGACATGGACGACTTCATGCGCATTGCGGAATACGTGCATCTCGACGGCGTGCTCGACCGGATTCACGTCCCCTTCCTCGTCACCCATGGCGAGAAGGACAGTCAGATCCCCTTGCACTGGGCGCAAGCGACCTATGATCACTTGGTCAACAGCCCTAAGCGCGAGTTGAAAATCTTCGATGCCCGCACCGGCGGCGTTCAGCATTCGAGTTTCGACAATTCCGCCAATGCAGGCGCTTATATTGCCGACTGGGTGGCGGAGGTTCTCGGCGGACGCACGGTGTTTGTGGAGGCACCATGACCATCAAGCTCATGATGTTCGGACGACGTTCTCCCGGTCAGACTCTAGCCGAACATCGCCATCACATGAAAGACGTCCATGGCCGGATCGTACTCGACTACATTGCCGACGATCCGCGAAATGCGCCGCGCAAATATGCGCAGAATCACGGGCTGGACGGGGTCTTCGCCGCCGATGACGCCGCCCCCGCTCCTCTGCGGCTGGGACTGGATTTCGTGACTCAGCTCTGGTTCGATGATCTCGGATCGGTAAAGGCGTCGCGGGAAACGCCGTTCTACCAAGAGCGCCTACGTCCCGACGAACCACGTTTCGTCGATAACGCAAATGTCGTCGGGCAGCCCTTCTCGGAAGAGCGCGTGCTGGAGCCGGCGTCCTCGTCGATCGATGTCAAATTGTTTGTCGTCAGGCCCGCAGGCGCGATGGCATTCGATCTTGATGATCGCATCGCTTCGAGCGGAGTCGCCTATTCCGGCTACTGTCGTAACACGCCTCTCGTGCCGGGACCGATTGCCTTCGTCGACGAATTCTGGACGCGCGACGAAGCGGAGGCGGCGCGACTTCTCCATCATTGCCGCCAGGCGCTCGGAACGGGCGAGAAAGAAGGCGGACGTTCGGCCGCCTATCTCATCGCCCGCGAATACAAATTATTTGCCGGCCGCTGAGGCGCCGGTCCAAGGGAGGATCATCATGAACATCATCGGACCCGACCATCTCGTGTTCGGCGTCGATAACGTCGCCGCCGCCACAGAATATCTACGTGATTTCGGCCTGCAGCCCGTTAATGTCGATGAGACCGGAGGACTGTTTGCCGCGCTCGACGGAACCGGAATCGTCATCCGGCATAAATCCGACCCGTCGCTACCCACGCCGCTTCCGACTGCCAATCTTCTGCGCCAGCAAGTTTATGGCGTACGTTCGGCTGATGACCTCGATGCGATCGAAGCGGAGCTTTCCAAGGACCGGCGTGTCACCCGACTTGCCGACGGTTCCATCGAGACCCGCGACGCGCTTGGCTTCGAGCTTAAATTTCAGGTGACGATCCGGCGGGAGCTCAACATGCCGGCGGAGAAGATCAATGCGCCAGGCGCTCCCGCCCAACGCAAGCCGAACGAGATCGGTGTCTGGGAAGAAATGCCCGCAGCACCACGGACGCTCAGCCATGTCGTCCTCTTCGTGCCTGACCTCGATATCGCCGTGGATTTCTACTGCAACCGGCTCGGTTTCGTGATCACCGATACGCTGAAAGGCGCCGGACCATTCCTCAGGCCCAAAGCCAATGACGATCATCACACGTTGTTCTTCATCCGCACGCCGGAATATATGAAGGGGTGCGAACACCTGGCCTTCCATATGGGCGGCCCGACCGAACTGATGGTTGCCGGTACCCGCTTCGTCAAAAAGGGCTATCAAAGCTTCTGGGGGCCGGGGCGCCATAAGTTCGGCTCGAACTGGTTCTGGTATTTCAACAGTCCGCTCGGCTGTCATGTCGAATATGACGCCGACATGGACAAGCACGACGACAACTGGGTGGCGCGCGAAGCGCCGATGGGTGCGGAGGCATCGCAGATCGTGCTGTTCGAAATGCGGGAGAAATGGATGCCCGGAGGCCCGCCTCCCGGCTTGAAGGCTTGATCCGATGACGGCGCTAGACTGGCATCAGGTGGGTCTCTGTCGCACAGCGGACATCGGCGAGGGTGAAGCGCGAGGCTTCGGTCCGGTGGGAGGATATCGCCGGAAGATCATTGTTCTTCGCAAAGAGGGACGACTTCACGCCTGGCTAGACGCCTGCCCGCATTACCCGCAGGGCACGCCGATGGCCTGGCGATCCAACGCCTATCTGAATGGCGACGGCACGCATATCGCCTGCCATTCGCATGGGGCGCTGTTCGACATGGAAACGGGAGAATGCGTCTTGGGTCCCTGCCTGGGGCAGGGGCTGACGCGGGTGGAGTTGACGGTCACCGAGGAGGGCGAGGTTTTCGCCGCTCTGGCCGAGGAGGAGAAAGCAATATGAATGCAGGCATCGACAAAGCCTTGATCATCGGCGGCGGCTTCGCCGGAATGACGGCAGCAGCGCGACTGGCGCGCCAGGGCGTCGAGGTCGATCTTCTCGAGATCGATCCCGGCTGGCGATCCTATGGAGCGGGGATCAGCCTGCATGGCTCGACATTGCGCGTGTTAAACGAACTCGGCCTTCTTCATCGCTTCATGGAGGAAGGATTTGCGTCTGACGGCGTCCAGATTCGTGGTCCCGACGATCGCATCCTGGTAACTTTACCGACACCGCGCGTTGCCGGTCCCGACGTTCCTGGCGGAGGTGGCATCATGCGTCCGGCCCTCGCCAAAATCCTGCAGGAGGAGGTTGTCGCCGCAGGTGTCAACGTCCGGCTCGGTGCGACATTTTCGACGATCGAGGATCGGGAAGACGGCGTCTGGGTCGATATCGGGGATGGCTCTCCCAAGCGCTATGACCTCGCCATCGGCGCCGATGGTCTTTATTCCCGCATTCGCGCCACGCTGTTTCCGGAAGCCCCTAAGCCGCGCTTCATTGGCCAGTCTGTCTGGCGCGCGGTGCTGCCGCGGTCGGCGGAGATCACCACGGTCACCATGTGGCTTGGCCCGAAGCTCAAGGTCGGTATCAACGGTGTGTCAACCGACAAGGCCTACCTCTTCCTGACCGAGGACAAGGAAGTCAACGACTTTGTGGCGCCGGACACGTTTGTGGAAACGCTTCGCGCGCTTCTGCGGCAGTTTCCCTCGCCGATCATCCAAAGCGTCGCCGATCAACTGTCCGAGGAAAATCAGGTTATTTATCGGCCACTCGAACAAATGCTGATGCCGCGTCCATGGCGGAAAGGACGCGTCGCACTTATTGGCGATGCTGTTCACGCGACCACGCCGCATCTGGCGGCAGGAGCTTGTATCGGTATCGAAGATGCCATGGTGCTGGCGCAGGAAATAGGACGTGCCGCAACCGTTGAAGCAGCGCTGGCGGCCTTCGAGACCCGGCGCTGGGAGCGGTGTCGGATGGTGGTCGAGAATTCCGCACGCCTAGCCGACATCGAGATCCATGGCGGCAGCCGGGACGAACACGCCGCAATCATGGGCCAGTCCATGAAAACGCTCGCCGAAGTCATCTGAGCGGGCGGAACGGCAATGGGTGGCGAGGGGCCGAGCGAACATTGTCCCTCTGCTTGGGAGGATTATAAATGACGGAACAAAAAAATGGCATGGGCGGAACGGCAGCCCTGGTTGTCGCGCATTGCGCGGGCATGCTCGATCTCACGGCTTTGCCGGTTTGGGTCGGGGCGCTAGTCGAACGGTTCGAATTCAGCCCGCAACAGGCCGGTGGTATCGTGACCTTGTTCCTCCTTGGGGCGGTGGCAGCGAGTCTGTTCGTTGCACCGCGTCTCAACCGGATCAATCAAAAGCTCGCCTCGACCGCCGGTTACGGTATCGCCGCGCTCGCCTTTTTCGCCGCATCGACGCAGAGCGGCCTCACGACGTTGGCTGCGCTCCATCTGGTCGCGGGCCTTTCGGTCGGCACGGGGCTGTCAATGGTCCACGGCGCAATAGGCAAATCGGCAAATCCCCATCGCCTCTTCGCGGTGGCGGGCATCGCCATCGGCCTTCTCGGGATAGTCCTGCTGGGCGTCCTGCCGCAGCTATTGATCGACTTTGGCCGCCATATTCTCTTTCAGGTCTTTGGCTTCTTCATGGCTGTCGCCTGTCTGTTCTGCGCTTTGCTGTTCGTCAACCCCGAGCGTGGTGAGGCCCACGGCTCAGCGCCCTTCGGTCGCGCGATCTGGTTCACCATTTTCGGCATCAGCGTAATGACCTTCAACCAGGCTATGGTCTTCTCCTTCGTGGAAGTGATCGGCAAGCTCAGGGGCTTTTCCACCGAGGGCGTGCTGGGCGTGCTGATTGCCCTCGGCATTGTCAATTTCGTCTTTCCCTCGCCGCTGGCAGCAATCCTGCAGAAACGGTTGGCCGCCGAGACCGTGGTCCAGATCGGGCCCGCGGTGCAGGCTGTCTTCGCAGTCATCGTGACGAGCGCCACGGCCTTTTCGCTGTGGGCGCCGGTCGCCGCCTTCTTCGTCGCGATCCAGATCTTCACCCACACCTTCGCCTTCGGTCTGCTCGCCCGTCTCGATCGGACGGGCAGGGCCGTGGCTGCCACACCGGCGATGCTGATGATCGGCGCGGCGCTCGGCCCGATCGTGGGCGGCGCCCTCGGCCAGAACTTCGGCTTTGGCGCCCTCGGGGCAGCGGGGGTGGCCGTCGCCATCCTGTCGATCGGCTTCTTCACCAAAGCGAGGCTCGCATGACGAAGTTTCCCGCGATCACCCGGGTGGTGACCGGCCATGACAACGCGGGCCGTTCATTCGTGGCCCATGTCGGTCCCCTGCCGACCGTTGTGGAGCTGGACGCCATTCCCGGCACGTTGTTTCACGAGGTGTGGGCTACGTCAGGTGCGCCGGTTCTCGTTGAAAATGGCGCGGATCCCACCATCGGCCCGCTTGTGCTGCCGCCCCCAACGCGCGGCACCCGTTTTCGCTTCGTCGATATTCCCCCCGACACTGAAGAATTTCTGGCCCACGGCGCGTCGAAAATGGGCGCGGCGTTCTCGGAAATAGGCGATGAAGCCGCATCGACGGTTACGGAACTGTCGCCGCATCCGCTGATGCACCGGACCCAATCCATCGACTACGGCGTGGTGATCGAAGGTGAAATGACGCTGGTGCTCGACAAGGGCGAGGCGCTTCTGAAGCCAGGTTCGGTTGTCATCCAGCGCGGCACGAATCATGCTTGGGCCAATCGCTCCGGTCGGATGTGCCGCATGTTGTTCGTTTTGATCGATGGTCTCTACGCGCCTCAGATCGCCGACACGCTTTCCGGTTCCGGTCACTGATCGGAGCCAACATCCTTTGGAGGTTGAAATGAAGCTTGTGACTTACAAAGATGGTAGCCGTGAAGGCCAGCTATGGGTGGTCTCGAAAGATCTGTCGGTCGCCGCGCCGGCGGTCGGAATTTCTTCGACAATGCTGGAAGCGGTCGAGAACTGGGACGCCGTTGCACCGCGCCTCGAGGCGCTTGCCGAGCGCCTGAATGCCGGCGAGGAAGCCTTCGCCACGCGTTTTGAGCCGGAACGTTGCATGGCGCCTCTACCGCGCGCGCCACAATGGCTCGACGCGTCCGCCTTTCTCAACCACGGCCGGTTGATGGACAAGGCGTTCAACAGTCCCGCCAATCCAGATTTCGAGGCCATTCCCCTGGTCTATCAGGGAGCAAGCGACGACATGCGCGGTCCTCTCGATGACGTCGAGTTCGCTGACGACAGCCTGTCGATCGACATGGAG
The DNA here is from genome assembly GCF_041954855.1 of Agrobacterium sp. LR_9. Taxonomy (NCBI): domain Bacteria; kingdom Pseudomonadati; phylum Pseudomonadota; class Alphaproteobacteria; order Hyphomicrobiales; family Rhizobiaceae; genus Agrobacterium; species Agrobacterium sp. LR_9. Next base: position 70,068 of record NZ_JAVAYA010000012.1, on the reverse strand, counting down.
GGCGAATTCGGTGTGATCGTGTCGGAGGTGTCGATGGGCTCAAGTGCGGAACAAGCCGTCTCGCATATCCGCCTTCTGGTGCAGATCAATGACTGGTCGCTCCGCAAGCTTGGTCCGCGTGAGATGCGCGCAGGTTTCGGCTGGCTGCAAGCTAAGCCCTCCACGGCCTTCGCTCCACTTGCGGTCACACCCGACGAAATTGCCCCCTTTTGGGAAGATGCGCGGGTGAAAATGCCGCTGCATGTGGCGATTAACGGCCGCGAGGTCGGACGTGCGAATGGAGCGGAGATGCATTTTTCTTTCGGGGACATCATCGCACATTGCGCCCGTACCCGAAAGCTGACAGCGGGCTCGATCATTGGATCTGGTACGGTATCGAACGCCGATCGAGCCGCCGGCTCGTCCTGCATTTCAGAAATCCGCGTGATCGAACTTCTCGATCAGGGGGCGTCCATTACGCCATTCCTTACCTGGGGAGACCGTGTCCGGATGGAGGCAAGACTTCCCGATGGCTCCTCTCCGTTCGGCGCAATTGATCAACGGGTGGTGAGGGCCTGATGCGGGTTCTGGTAACAGGCGCCGGCGGTTTCCTCGGGAGTGGCCTCGCCCGCCGCTTGGCCGCAACGGTACCGCGATTGAGTCGGCTAACTCTGACCGACCGGCATTTCAACGCTGCTGATCATGACCTCGCTGGTGCGGATCTGAAGCCAGGCGACCTGACTGACGCGGGTTTCCTCTATACGCTCCTGGAGCCAGGTTTCGATGTCGTTTTCCATCTCGCAAGCCTTCCGGGCGCCCAGGCGGAGGCCGAGCCTGAGTATGGCCGAAAGATCAACCTGACCTTGCCTATGGATCTTGCTTGGCAAACGGCGGCGCGTCAGCCTGGAGCGCGCTTTGTCTTCGCGTCCTCAATCGGCGTGTACGGCGCTGTCGCTGCTGAGATTATATCGGAGGCGACGCCGACCTCGCCGGGACTATCCTATGGCTCCCATAAGCTGATGACGGAGATCCTTCTGTCCGATCTCACCCGGCGAGGAGAGTTATCGGCAGTCAGCCTGCGCTTTCCAGGGCTCGTGGCGCGCCCACCGGCCGAAAGCGGACATGGCTCCGCATTCATGAGCCAGATTTTTCACAAAATTTGTGCGGGCGAGGACTTCTCAAGCCCGGTTCCGCCGTCGGCGCGGTGCTGGTGGATGTCCCGTGCTGCGGCGGTGGAAACGCTTCTGCAAGCCTCCGACCTTCAATCTGGTGCGCCGACCATGCTGTTGGCTCCCGCGCTCCGAGCCTCGATGGCGGAAATGGTTCAGGCCATCGCTGCTGTCGTGGGGCGTCCCGCGTCGATCCAATGGGGCAAAGACACTCGGCTGACCCATCTGTTCGGGGCGATGCCTGACATTGACGCTTCTCTGGCGCGGGGCCTCGGCATTGCTGGAGACGCCGATCTTCCATCGCTGGCCCGCGCGGCCCTATCTGGAGACTAACCATGAAAATCGTTGATCTGTCCGTGGCCATCGATAACGATACCCCCGCGGACCCGCCTGGGCTCGGGCCGAAAATCGTCTATTCCGATCATGAAGCCGGAGCGGGAGAGGTGATGCGCTTCTTCCCGGGGCTCGACCGGGAGGACCTGCCGGGAGCGGAAGGTTGGGCGGTGGAACAATTGACGCTGACGGCGCACGCGGGTACGCATCTCGACGCGCCCTGGCACTTCGCCTCTACCATGAATGGTGGTGAGCGCGCCTGGACTATCGACGAAGTTCCACTTGATTGGTGCATCCGGCCCGGCGTCAAGCTCGATCTTCGTCATCTGCCGGATGGTCATGTCGTCACCGTCGACGAAATCCGCGCCGCCGTCCAAGCAACGGGCGCTCCCCTGAAAGCCTTTGACATCGTTATCGTCAACACCTCCGCCGGCGAAGCCTACGGGCGGCCGGACTATATCGGACGGGGTTGCGGCATCGGCCGTGAAGCGACCCTCTGGCTCTTGTCGCAAGGCGTACATATCACCGGTACCGACGCCTGGTCTTGGGATGCACCGTTTCCGATCACCGCCAAGCGCTTCGCTGCCACCGGAAACGCCCGTCTGATCTGGGAAGGCCATAAAGCAGGGCGAGAGGGCGTGTTTCTGCACATGGAAAAGCTAACTTGTCTCGATCAACTGCCGGCGCGTGGCTTCACAATCTCGTGCCTGCCGGTCAAGATTCGTGGCGGCTCGGCCGGATGGTGCCGGGCGGTGGCAATGTTGACCGAAAGCGAACGCTGATGATCAGCCTGAAGCGTTGTAGCCAGATCCTGTCTTCTGGGCGCGTCCCCTGGGCGCGACCTTTATGGAGGAGAACATGAAGAAGATATGCACCAATGCAACAGAAGCTCTGGCCGGCGAACTACACGACGGAGTGACAATAATGTCCGGGGGCTTTGGGCTATGCGGCATACCGGTCACACTAATTGAGGCTGTCCGCCTCTCGGGTGCCAGGGACCTCACGATTATTTCGAATAATGCCGGGGTCGACGGCTACGGTTTGGGGATCCTCCTTGAAACGCGGCAGGTACGGAAGATGATCTCCTCCTACGTTGGCGAGAACAAGCTCTTTGCCCAGCAGTATCTAGCTGGGGAACTCGAGATCGAGTTCAACCCACAAGGAACCCTTGCCGAAAGAATTCGCGCTGGCGGTGCGGGAATCCCAGCTTTTTATACGAAAACAGGTGTAGGCACTCTGGTCGCGGAGGGGAAGGAGTGCCGACGTTTTGGCGACGACGATTACATTTTGGAGACCGGGCTTGTGGCTGACGTCGCCCTGATCCACGCATGGAAGTCGGATCACGAGGGCAATTTGATTTACCGCAAAACAGCCCGCAACTTCAATCCGGTGATGGCGACTGCGGCCCGCATGACAGTTGCAGAGGTGGAGCATTTGGTGCCCGACGGCAGCTTGGACCCAGACGCTGTCCATACCTCGGGTATTTTCGTGAACAAGATCGTTCATGTGTTGGATTTAGAGAAGCAGATCGAGCAGCGCACAGTGCGTTCCCGCGAGATGGAGATTCGTTGACATGTCCTGGACACGTGATCAGATGGCAGCGCGGGCCGCGAAAGAACTGCAAGATGGCTTCTATGCTAACCTCGGCATCGGCATTCCCACATTGGTGGCCAATTTCATTCCCGACGGACTGGAGGTCACCCTTCAGAGCGAAAACGGCATGCTGGGCATGGGGCCTTTTCCTATTGAGGGAGAGGAAGATGCAGACCTCATCAATGCCGGCAAGCAAACCATTACGGCTCTGCCAAAGACAAGCTTTTTTTCCTCAGCCGATAGCTTCGCCATGATCAGAGGGGGACATATTGACCTTTCGATCCTGGGTGCGATGCAAGTGTCTCAAAGTGGCGATCTCGCCAACTGGATGATTCCCGGCAAAATGGTGAAAGGCATGGGTGGAGCAATGGACCTAGTTGCTGGGGTCAAGCGTGTTGTCGTCGTCATGGAACATGAAGCAAAGGGAAAGTCTAAGCTTCTCAAGGAATGCACCCTGCCGCTGACGGGCCGCCGGGTTATCGATCTCGTCATCACTGACCTCGCCGTTTTCGAAGTCGCGAGGAAGGGGCGGCCTAAGATGACGCTCGTGGAGATTGCCGACGGGGTCACCCTCGCGGAAATCAGAAGCAAGACCGAGGCAGAGTTCGATATCCATTTACGAAGGGACAGGGCAGCGCCACGCATCTAGCCTTCGCGCGTTGGATAACGCCCGTCGGCAACCTCAGGATGGCACACTTGCGAACCTCGCTGCCCGTAACCTTGGGGCAACTGCTATCGTCATCGCGTTGGATCGAACCGGCGTCGTCTCCGCTCTCTGGACAGGTCAGTCCGGCAGAGGAGGGACAGAACGCAGTGCGCGAGGTTGCAAAAAATGTTCGATTGCCGGACGCAGCCAACCGCGAGCCGGATGCCACGATCGCTGCCGTACTCTTGCTGAAACTGAACAGACGCTCAGCGCATCGCTTGACGGGATGACCGGGAGTTCTCGGCTTGTGCCGAGTGGGTGTCGGCCATTAAGCACAATCTGCGCCCTGCACATACGTTTTCGGTCACGAAATGCGTCAGCACCTTGTAATAGCGGTGCGGTATAAAAGAAGACTGTGATCGACTTTTTGCGCGAACGGCGATCGCTGCAAGTGCTAAACCATGTCCTGACGATTATGCCTATCGATACATTGATCTTACCATTAAGAGAACGAGTGCGACGTATTCGAACACTCGAACAGTAGACTTCTGCCGCCAACAAAAGAAGCGCAGGAACATTCCGAAAAGCGATATTTCGAGATGCGTTAATATCGCTTTTTCTTGCGATTGGGTTTTGTCATTCTTTGCCCATAAAGATCAATTGGGGAACAAGGCAATGAAAACCGCGACAGTCTCGCAACGCTTGGACAGGCTGCCAATTCTACCCTTCCATAAGAGAATTCTTATGCTCGTCGGGGCGGGCCTCTTCTTTGACGCCTTCGACATCTATCTCGCGAACTCTGTACTAGGTGCCCTACTTCAGGATGGATGGTCGACGGTCGACAAGAACGCCGCGTTTCTTTCGGCCACCGCATTCGGCATGCTCTTAGGCTCTGTCATGGCCGGCATCCTCGGCGACCGTTACGGTCGGAAGTTTACCTACCAGTTCAATCTTCTGGTCTTTGGCCTTTCGTCGATTGCCTGCGCGTTCATGCCGACGATGGAATGGCTTATCGTCGCCCGCTTTGTAACCGGTATCGGCTTAGGGGCGGAGCTTGTGATCGGTTACGGGCTGTTGAGCGAATTCGTACCGCCGAGCCATCGCGGTCGCTGGGCTGCGTTGCTATCCTGTATCGCGCAGTTCGGCCTGTTTGCTGCGACGTTGACTAGCTGGATCGTCATTCCATCACTGGGTTGGCGTGCAATGTTCATTATTGCGGGCATTGGTGGTCTCATCGTCTTCATCGCACGCAAGAATATTCCCGAGTCTCCACGTTGGTTGGAACGGAACGGAAAGCAGGCGGAAGCCGATGCGATCGTCACCAAGATCGAATCCGAAACAAATGTCGGAACACTTGCTCCTATCGCTCTTTCTCAGCAACCAGCGTTGATGGGCAGGATCAACCCTCTCGCTGCCCGTTTCCACAAGCCGCTTGCGATCGGCGCCGTGACTCAGATCGTTCAAAGCGCAGCTATCTACGGCTTCATCGCCCTCCTGCCAACCTTTCTCGCGAAACAAGGCATTCCGATTAACAAGTCGCTCGGTCAGTCCGTTCTCATGACCTTTGGCGGCCCTGCAGGTGCGCTCGCCGCCTACTTCTTGACGGACCGCATTGGTCGCAAGCCCGCGATCATCGGAGCTTCGATCCTTGGTGCCATCATCGGTCCTTGCTTCGCCCTGGTCCAATCGCAGGAAATCGCCACCGCGCTCGGTTTTTTGATGTTCGGTTTGGTCTACTTCCTGGTCTCTGTCGTTCAGGCCGGCTATCTGCCGGAGCTGTTTCCAACAGAGGTTCGCATGCGTCTCACGAGCTGGGCAGTTACAGCGGGCCGCCTAACGTCGATCGGCATTCCGTTTGTGTCGGTCTATCTGGTCCAGGCTGGTGGCCTCGTGGCGGTCGTAGGCACGGTAGCGGCGCTTCTTGTCGTGCAGGCCTTGATGATCGCAACGCTTGCTGTGGAAACCAACCGTAAGAGCCTCGAGGAGATCGATGCCGATACGCTGGATGGTTCGTCCGCGGAGACTGCTGCCCAACGGAAAGCTATCTAAGAAGGATTCAAATAAAGGCGCTGTGACACTCACAGCGCCTGTTTGACAGGGATTGAAATGAACGTCGAACAGATCAGAGGCCTAATCAAGGCGGTGGACGAAGCCTCCGTTTCGGAATTGGAATATACCGAGGGAAGCGTTCACCTAAAAATTGTGAAGGAATCAAGTTCCTATTCAAGCGGAGACGCGTCGGAAAAGAGTTACGCGACTGCGGTCGCTCAAGAGGAAGAATCTGCTCCGCCGAACACCCTTGGTCGCGGCAAAAATAATCTGGTGGAAGCGCCGCTGCCCGGGATATTCTATCGCTCTGCAAGTCCCGGGGAACCGCCTTTCGTGAAAGTAGGGGATAAGGTTACACAGGGTCAGACATTGGCGCTAATCGAGGCAATGAAGATGTTGACGCCCGTAAAGGCTGCTGAAGACGGCGTAGTTACTGCTGTTCTTGTGGAAGACGGTGTATCAGTTGAAGCTGGTGCCGCATCGTTCGAAATCGCATCGTGACCGCTTTGCGGTTTAGGGAACGTGGCTGATGCTGAAGAGAGTTCTTATCGCGAACCGGGGTGAAATAGCCGTTCGTATTCAACGCGCGTGCCGGGTTCTGGGGATCGAGTCCGTACAAATTTTCTCCGATGCGGATCGCGATGCGCCCTATGTGCAAAAAGCAACTTCAAGCCTCTGCATCGGGCCGGCGCCGGCAAAGGATAGCTATCTCAACATAGGGAAAATTCTACAGGCCGCCGAACTCATGGGGGCAGATGCTATCCATCCCGGCTACGGGTTCCTTTCGGAGAACGCGGCCTTTTCGAAAGCCGTGGAGGAGGCTGGTCTGGCCTTCATCGGCCCCAAAGCTACTTCGATCGAAACCATGGGCGATAAGATCGCGGCCAAGCAAGCGATGAAGGCCGCAGGTGTCCCTTGCGTCCCCGGCGGCGACCAAGCACTGCCGGATGATATTATCCATTGTGCTCACATGGCAGATGAGATCGGTTATCCGGTCATAATCAAGGCAGCTGGTGGCGGCGGTGGACGCGGCATGCGGATCGTCCGATCCGCTGACGAGCTCGCTGAAGCCATCGTCACCACGCGAGAAGAAGCGGGACGCGCATTCGGCAATCCCGCCGTCTATATGGAGAAATTTCTCCAGGCCCCGCGCCATGTGGAAATTCAGGTGCTGGCGGATAATCACGGCAATGCTGTCTGGCTTGGTGAGCGCGACTGTTCATTGCAGCGCCGTCACCAGAAAGTCGTCGAAGAAGCTCCCGCGCCCGGGATTTCACGCAATTTGATTGGCGAAGTGGGCGAGCAATGCGCAGCCGCCTGCCGCAGCATAGGCTATTCCGGGGCGGGAACCTTTGAGTTCCTTTACGAAAACAAAGCTTTCTACTTTATCGAGATGAACACCCGCGTTCAGGTCGAGCATCCTGTAACGGAAGCCGTCACGGGTATCGATATAGTCGGCTGGCAACTTCGTATCGCCGGTGGCGAGCGCCTCGGCTTCGAGCAAAAGGACATCGTTCGGCAGGGGCATGCGATCGAATGCAGGATCAATGCGGAAGATCCCTACACTTTCCACCCCAGTCCCGGCCGTATCCAGCGGTGGAATGCGCCGGGCGGTCCAGGCATCCGTGTCGACACCCATGTGGAAAGCGGTTACGTCGTGCCGCCGCATTACGATAGCATGATCGGCAAGGTCATTGCCCATGGTGAAACTCGTGGCGAGGCAATTGCGCGCATGAAGGCAGCACTCGGGGAGGCCGTCCTTGACGGGATCACGTGCAACATCCCGCTGCATCGCGAGATAATGACGAACCCGGATTTCGTCGCCGGCAATGTCGGTATCCACCACCTCGAACATTGGCTGGAGACGCGCCACCATGACGATTGAGCCCCTTAAGCTGAGCTGGATGGGCGAGCAGGCCATTCTCTGCGACACTGGACACGCAGCTATTGATCTCAAATTGCAGGAAAGGTTTTGGGCGCTTGCCGAGCAACTGAAAACCCGCGCTTTCGTGCGGGAAGTCGTGCCCGGCATGAACAACCTACTCGTCATGATCGATCCAGCCGCTATTGGTGGGGCTGAGGCGTTGAATGAGATCGAGACCTGCTGGAACGGGCTTCGTGTGTATAGCGTCGCTGGTCGGGAGATCGAGGTGCCAGTACATTACGGCGGGCAACATGGGATCGACCTTGTCCATGTCGCCGAGGTAGCCGGACTTTCCCCGGAAGATTATGTCCGCCGGCACAGCGAAGGCCGCTATACAGTGTTCAATCTCGGCAGCCAACCGGGTTTCGGCTATTTGGCGGGCCTCGATCCGTCGCTCGCCGTGCCGCGCCGCAACGTGCCGCGGACGCGGGTGGAAGCAGGGTCAGTCGTGATCGGCGGCGCGCAGGCGGGGGTCATTTCCAAGACGTCGCCTTCCGGTTGGCACATCATCGGCAAGACGGATCTTAGATTTTTCGATCCTGTCGCTTCGTCCCCGGCGCTGCTGGCACCGGGTGACGTCATCCGTTTTTGCATTGAGAGTTTGGAACCATGATTGAGATCGTCGCACCCGGGCCGCTCGCGACGGTCCAAGACCTTGGTCGCCATGGCTATTATGATATCGGCGTCGGCTTTTGTGGCGCCATGGATCCGCTCGCGCTCATCATCGCCAATAGGCTTGTCGACAATGACGACGGAGCGGCTTCGATCGAATTCACGATCGGCTCGTTCGAAATTCGCTTCGAGCAGGATACCATCTTCGCTTTGGCCGGCGCCGATTGTGCGGTAAAGCTGGACAGTGTCGAAATTCCACCCTTCTGGTCTGCTCACGCCAAGGCGGGACAGGTCCTTAAGGCAACCGCTCCACGGCACGGCATGCGAACCTATCTCGCGATCGCCGGCGGACTTGCCGTTGAGCAGGTTCTCGGCTCCCGCAGCACTGATATGAAGGGGGGCTTCGGTGGTTTTTGCGGACGTGCCCTTCGAGCTGGAGACCGGCTCCCGCTCGCGACGCCGGATACCTCGCCGATCGCTTCGGATTTCGGTCTCGATCCGCGCGCGCTCTCCTCCTTCTACGAAGCTGGCTATCCTGACGACGTTTCCGTGCGCTTTCTTGCTGCAGCCGAATACTCGTCCTTCGAGGACACGGCGCTCGATTTGTTTCGAGACGAGGCCTGGACTATCCAACCGGATAGCAACCGTATCGGTTATCGTCTGGCTGGACCGGTCTTGGACCTGAAAGCCAAGCTGGAACTGCGCTCACACGGCATAATGCCTGGTACGATCCAGGTGCCACCGTCGGGCCAACCCGTCATCCAGTTAAGTGATGCCAATACCTGCGGCGGATACCCGAAGATCGGCGTTGCCATCACGGCTGATCTATGGCGCTTGGGTCAGGCAAGGCTGGGCGGCAAGCTACGCTTTGTCGAGGTCTCCCGCCAGGAGGCAATCGCGGCACTGGGCGACCAGAACGCGTGCATGGCTGAGGTGTTTTCACAAGTCGGCAAGAGCAGGAAGGCATTGTGATGGCTAAAGGCAAGGAATTTAAGTCGCTTCATAATGCCGAGCTTGTTTCACTTGCTCGCTATGCGTCAGAACACGGCGTCTCAGAGTTGGAGTGGTGCGATGGTGAGGCGAGGATATTGCTGAAGCTCAAGCCTGGCCGCAGCAAGTTTAGAGCCGCTTCCACTATCGAGGCTCAACCCGAGCAGCCCCGCCCGGAAGCAGTCCGAGCTCCGAGTTTCGGCGAATTTCACCAGCCGGAAAACCTGTTGATAGACGATGGAACGGTGGTGAATGCGGGGCAGATTCTGGCCTTTGTGCGGCTCGGACCAGTTATGAAGGCCGTTCGCGCCCCACGGCGCGGAACTTTAAAAAGCTGCGGATACCGCGAGAAGGCACTGGTCGGTTACGGCGACGTGGTTTTTCAGATCACTCCACAACAAGGTAGTGCGCGATGAAGATCGATATCAATTCCGACCTCGGCGAAGGTTTCGGCATCTACAGTGCTGCCGACGACGAGAGCATTCTGTCTCTGGTGTCCTCCGCCAATGTGGCTTGTGGCTATCACGCTGGCGATCCGGTGGTCATGGACCGCACCGTGCAGTTGGCGCTAAAGAACAATGTCGATGTCGGCGCACACGTTGGCTATCCTGATCGACAGGGATTTGGCCGCCGACATATGGCGTTCTCGCCGCGCGAGCTTGAATTGATGACGCTTTATCAGCTCGGCGCGTTGACAGCCGTCGCGGATGCCGCCGGGCATCGGCTGACCCACGCGAACTTCCACGGCGCGCTCGGCAATCTTTCCTTCGTGGATGCCGATGTCGCCGATGCGTTGCTCAAAGCCGTCCGGGCCTTCAATCGCGACCTCATTTTCGTGGCCCTGCCGAATACGGAAGCGGAAAGGGCAGCGCGAAACCACGGATTGAACGTTGTAAGTTCTTTCTTGGCCGATCGGGCCTATGACGAACGTGGCCTGCTGGTCTCTCGTGGAAAGCAGGGTTCAATCGTAAAAGACCCGGTGAAGATCCGCGAGCGGATCATCCGCCTGTTACAGGATGGGACGGTGGTGACCGTGGATGGGCAGGAGATCAAGATGTCTGTCCAGTCAATCCTCGTCCACAGCGATACGCCGGGCGCCGTACAGCTTGGTGAGACCATACGTTCAGCCGTTCTTGAAGCGGGTGCCGAGATCGTCTCCCTGTCCCGGCTTTGACTATGCTGGCAGGAAGAAGGTTCCGAAATTGCAGCACCGCTCGGCAAAACCGGCAACTGATTTCTTGAAGTCCGAGCTACGGTCTATTCGATATAGGACGGCATACCGCACGTGCGGCAGCCTGGTCTTCATCGGCAGGCGTCGCAAGAGGCCGTCTTTGACAAGCTTTGCCGTGACTGGTACCGGCAGGTAACTCACCCCAAGGCCGGACACGGTAAAGCCAATCTGTGCCACGAGACTTTCACAGTGAATGGTCTTCGAGGGCGCGACCTCATGACTCGACAGCCAACGGCCGTACACAAGTCCGGTACCTGATCTACTGCCCTGGACAAGCATGGTAAAATTGACCAGCTCAGTCATGGAAAGCTCTTCTTCCCCTTTATAGAGGCTCGGAGCGGCCATCCATGCGTTTTCGACCGCCTTGAGAGGCACGGCGACGCAGCGAGAGTCGTTGAAAACGTCTGGAATGACAATCATATCGATCGTGTCGTCCATCAACCGATCGAACAGCGTGGCACTGAGCTCGACTTCGGGCTCGATGCTGACGCGCGGGTATTCGGTCTTGATCATACCAACAAGGCCGGGAAGCCATGTCATCGCCGTGAGCTCGGTCACGCCAATGCGGAAACGCCTCAGGAGGACCTGACTGGAACTCACTCGTTCGACGAATTGATCGCGCTCTTCCAGGAGACGCTTGGCGTAATCGAGTACTTCGCCGCCCTTTTCCGTCAACCTGGCGGTACGCTTGGTACGGTCGAAAATCTCGACGTTGAACTGTTGCTCGAGTTCCTGAACCCTCTTCGAGACGGCGGATTGCGTCGTATTGAGTTTCGCGGCGGCGGCTGCGAAGCTCCCGAGATCGGCTATCCAGTAAATTGCCTCAAGCTGTTTGAAGGTAATCAAGCGAGCTGCGCCCCAAGTTTCTTTTGCAAGAGATTCTACACACCTTCACGCATTAGCAAACTCCCGCAACTGGCAAAATCACGGTGATCCTGGCGCTCCGTAAGCGCCGGTATAAGTTCCTTGGCGAATGCTGCGCAGGATGTCTTCTTCTTTTTGCTCCTGCGCATGGACCGCCTTCAGTAGTTCGATAGCAACGGCCTGCGGAAAGGCAACAATGCCGTCCTCGTCACCCACGACAATATCTCCCGGTTCGATCACAAAGCCGCCGATCGCGACCGGTACGTTAATCTCGCCTGGGCCGTTTTTGTAAGGCCCTCGATGGATGGCGGCGCGGGCAAACACCGGAAATTCCGATTTCGCCAATGCTCCAGCATCGCGGATCGCGCCGTCGATCACCATGCCGGCCGCGCCTCGTGTTTGCGCAATCGTTGCCATGATCTCGCCGATCAGAGCACGGTTGGTTTCGCCGTCACCATCTACGACGACGACATCGCCAGGACGAGCAAGATCAAGCGCCTTGTGAATCAGAAGGTTGTCGCCTGCCGCGACACGAACCGTCAAAGCAGTTCCGGCCATCGTGCCATTGACCTTATGGAAAGGCCGAACACCGATGGCGCCCGGAAGTCGAGCCAGGTTGTCGCTTATAATTGCAGTCGAGGACTTGGCATAGGCCGAGATGAGTTCGGCGTCTGCCTGCGGAGCGCTTGGGAGTATACGGTTTCCGATCATCGAAATTCTTTCTGGATTGAGTGCGACACGATGCTACTCAGCGAAGAGCCTTGACCGCTTCCACAATTGCGTGACTTCCGGACTCGACGGCCTGCATGGAGGCTGCGAAGGAAAGCCGAAGATAGGGGGAAACACCGTAGGCTGACCCGTCTAGGACGGCGACCTTGGCCTGCTCCAGAAGATAGAGGGAGACGTCAAGATCGGTGTGCAATTCCTTACCGTCAGGCGTGTTCTTACCAATCAAGTTGGTGACGGAGATGAAAAGATAGAAGGCTCCCGAAGGCGCGCGGGGCGACAGGCCTGGAGCATCCGACAGGATCTCGACCATTCGGTCGCGACGGCGACGATACATTTCAGCTGCCTCACGCACGCAAGCCTGATCGCCCTTCAGCGCCGCGACAGCGGCGGCTTGACTGATCGAGCTTGCGCACGTCGTACTCTGGCTCAACATCTTTACGACCACCTCGATCAGCGCCTTTGGGCCAGCCGCGTAGCCGACACGCCATCCTGTCATGGCGTAGGCTTTGGACATGCCGTTGATGATGATTGCTCGGTCAAAGAGTGACGGTACGATTTCTATGAGGCTCGGCGCGCGTTCATCATTATAGGAAAGATACTCGTAGATCTCATCCGTCATCACCCAGACGTCGGGATGGCGCCCCAGCACCTCGCCCAGAGCCGAAAGCTCATCACGGGAATAGATGGCGCCGGACGGATTGTTCGGTGTGTTGAGAACGAGCCAACGGGTTTTTTCGGTAATTGCCGCTTCAAGCGCAGTTGGTGTTAGCTTGAAATCTACCTCTTCGCCACAAATCACGACCACGGGCTTACCGCCATGCAGGGTCGCCAAATCGGGGTAGGACACCCAGTAGGGTGCGGGCACAATCACTTCGTCGCCTTCGTTCAGCGTCGCTGAAAAGACCTCGAAGATCAATTGTTTGGCACCGCAGCCGACAGCAATATTCTCGGGCTCGGCTGCCAACCCTTTTTCCCGATTGATATGGGCGGCAATGGCGGCGCGGAGCGCTGGCGTTCCCGCAGACGGAGTATAGTGGGTGTCCCCTGCTTTCATCGCAGCAAATGCAGCCTCGACAATATGATTAGGGGTTGGAATATCCGGTTCGCCAATCGTGAGGTCTACGATCTTGTGTCCTTGCACCTGCAGATCCGAGACCATTTTCTTGGCCGCGATACTGGCCGAAGGTTTTAGCGCAATCGCCCGATTTGATATTTGAAGAGACATTCCGTTCGCCTTGGCTGTCGATGTCTCAAAAAGCTAAGGGGTAAGCAAGTTCAAGAAAAGCGATTAATAGTTATGAAAATTCTTTCCCAAAAGGAATGCAACGGTGACCGATGCGAGATTCAGTAGTTGGGCGGGGGTATGGGATGATCCACCATACCATCGAACTGAACAATGTTCCACTCATGGGGAACGGACGGGATGGTCAATGCAGCAATTGGCGGCGAGTTTCTCACATGCGCGCTGTGCCTCGGTAGCGACGTGTCGAGGCTTGCTCGCCCTCAAGCCTCGCATCTGTTGCCATCGATTCACAAGATACCTCAGGAGCTGCGGCGATCTCTCCGATTCGTCTCTTCTAAGCCACGCAGGTGATCTCTATAACTGTCTTGCCTCTTGCAAGCCGGCGCATCAGCTGGGGGAGTTTCAGATGCGGAAGTGCAACATGCCCAATGCCGCTCGCCCTGCTTCCGATGCTGGACGACATCAAGCAGGCGGTGGCTCGCAAACCACTGCTTGGGGGAACGCCCAGCTGTAGTGGCTATCCTCAAAGGCGACGAAGAGGCGCTTCACGCTGCGGGCGAGGCTGGCATTCTCGATCTTGTCGCTGCTGCGACAGATGGAAAATCGACCGAAGAGATCGTTAAAACGTGCATCCCTGATCGAAAAAGGTCAGCATCCACAGTTCAATGTTGCCTATATCGACGCTGTCTACCAGCCGATGAAGGAACAGCTGACCCTTGTGGAAGCAAATGGCTTCGACAACTTGATCTGCAGCGGCAGTCCGCTTCTTGTCTCGAGGGAGGTGTCAGTGCCGATCTTCGGTATTGGATCAGAACGCGTGATCGGAAGCTACGCCCGCACCAACAACGGTGGGCGGCCTGCCCAAACCAGGATGTTACTTACGGCGCTGGCATAGCTGCGCTCGATCAGGCGCCCGTCGTTGTGAAGGTTCCTGACTTCGGCGATCGATTCTGGGTCTACCAGATCGCTGACTTGCGAACCGACAGTTCCGCGCAAATCGGAACCATGTACGGCTCGAAGCCCGGCCACTATCTCCTCGTCGGCCCGAACTGGAAGGGTGACGTCCCAAAAAGGCATAACGCAGGTATTTCGTGCGAAGACGAATACCGCTTGCGTCGTGCCGCGTGTATTCTTGGACGGCACTGCCGGCGACCGTTCTTCGATCCAGCCGCTCTCCCAGTTCAACGGAGAGATGAAAGAACATGAGTGGACTTCCCTTCCAACCCTCGACTCTCCGAAATCTGAATGTGGCGATGCTGGAACCAAATGGGTGTTCTTCGAAACGATATTCCAGCAAATGCCGCAGGTCATCAAGGACGCGCCGCCTCTGCCGGCAGAAGAAGCGCGCTACGCTCAAATCCAGGCCGTGCTCGTCGCAGCCGGGCGGGATCCGATGCTGATGGAATAGAAGAAGGAGGGCGGACAAAATACGTTCCCTGAAGAGATGCACAGATTGCCGTGCGAATCTTCATTGTGATCGAGCACAATCCCGGCGTGCTCAAACCTTGGACACCAGAGAAAACTGCCTTCATGGTGTTTGCGGCTATTGGCGGTCTCATTACCGAATGGGCGTTGTGGAAAGGGAGAATTCACGCTTCCCGATGACCGCGGGCTGTTTATCAAAACGTTGCTGAGCGGACTTCAGCGAATAGCTGCCTCGAAAACTCAAGTTCGTCGTGAAGTCCCGATTTTCAATCCGTGCTTGACCGGCGCGGTCTAGGGAGATGTCTGGACAATAGTTTACAAACGTATCGTATGTATGTATCATGCCGGTGACTGTCGCAGAGATGCCCGCGACCTGGTGTGATGTCCGCGGATATCAAGCGCAAGGGGTGCACCAAAAATGACGGAATATCGAAAAAGAGGATGGGGCCGAATTCTCCGCTCTTGTTCCGGTTGGCAGGTTAGTCATGCACGTTGCGTGGAATGGCTGACGGTTCCGACTTTAACAGCCAAGGCTCTGATGTGTCGTCCCCCGCACTCAGGGCCGGCGGTGTCCGAAGCGCCTGGCGCCGGCCATCGCGCGGGGCACGCTCTTTCCCGCCAGCGTGCCCCGTCCCTGATTTCATGGCTTCACCGACTTCTGGACAAGGGTCGCGATTCCGGTTCACGCAGATTCAACCAGCCATCCGACTGGCTGCGTCTGGTTGCGCTTGGCGTGGTTCTCATCGATTTTGCCATTCTGTCGCTGGCCAACAGGTTTATTGACCGCCATTTCGAAGGATATCTGGCCGGTCTGGGGCCAATACTGGGCGGGTTGCTGTTTGCGATCATTGTTCTTCGTCTTGCGCGTCCCTCTATTTATCCGGACTGGATCACTATAGGTCTTCTACAGGCGGCAGTGGGATGTATCGTATCGATCGATCCGGAACTTCGATCGACTGGCGCGTTTACGGTTGTCTGCTTCCTCTTGCTTACTCTTTCAGGACTGAGGCTTTGGGCCGGAGAAACGCTCCGACCACGCCGAGGCGCAGCGTCCTTGCTTGCAGGCGGGTGCACCACCCCTTTTATCATTCTGTGGATGATTGCCGATCGCTGTTTCGGGCTTGGAACCGGGCCGGACATGGTTCTGACAGCAGATCTTCTCGTCGCGGGTTCCACGATAATATTGTTCGGTCTTTCGCTGCGGACGGACAAGGGTCCCCCTGTTGTCTAGGCTCAGGACTTCGGAAACGGAGCGATTCCAGCCAAGCAAAAATGACGACCGCAGCAGCGCTGTCTTGTTGCCATTGCGGTAAACAATCCCAACAGATTTGCTTTAGCCGATGCCTGACTGCTTTGCCCCTCGTTTGAGGTCACCCCAAGTTCATGCTTCGGTAGTGGTCAGCGCAATGGTTGCCAACATAATGCTGGCCCCGTGCGGTAATTTTGATGTGCCGATCTCATTGGCGTTCTCGGCGGAGCCAGCGCCAGTCCTGACCAATGCATCAAAGAGGGCTGAAGGCGAGCCATTTGGTTGTCCATCAGCCAAACACATTGCTCATCTGTCAGGTCCTATAGGCTCGTCTCAACCATAGCCGTCAACCCAATGGTTTCTGTTCTAGCCTTTGAAGAGGCCGCGCTATCCAACCAAATTCTATTCTTCAATTGTCGCTCTCCACCCCATTATACCATGCAGAGGGCCAGCTTGATGGGGTTGAAGCCTAATCACGAAACCCGGTTGATTTCTGGACTTTCGAAGCGGGATGAGACGAAGTTTCTTCTGGTCGAGGACGACGCCGAGCTTGCGCAGTGGCTGATAAGGGCCCTGAAGCAACGCCATGACTTTACGATCGAGCGGGTCGACGATGGACTGCTTGCCGATCACGCCTACGGCATGGGGAATTCGACGCTGTCATCTTTGACACTGGGCTTTGGAAGATGGACGGACGTGCCTGCGCCATTCGGTGAGGAAGCTAGTGCGCCGAACATCAAGCCGAGGTGCTCTATCTTCTGAGAGGCCGTTTCCTCCCCACAGACGCCATTCCGTTGAAAGCCAATGGCAGTTAGGGTCGAGGTTTTGAAACGGATAAGGTCCGCCATTTCCCATTGTAAGCCTTGGCGGCGCATCGATAACCGCGGACAGCAAATCCGGATCATCGTCTTCTGTCACTGCATCCTGATTGGTGCTGACTGCGGGTGCCAAGGACCGGGTGATATCGAACTGCCGCCATAAGTGGCACCGGGAAAGCGGATGGCATATCGTTGCTTGCTGGCGGCTGCCTGATATAGGGATACTCTGTCGATCCGGAAATGATCACCCGACACACCCAATCGAGAATCTCCTCGCGCTTGGTAAAGCGTCGGCTGCTGAAGTCATCTGGCAGATGCACTGAAATCCTGCGCCGCCAAGCCGGGCTGATATCGCAGAGATCATGACCATAAAGCGAGCGCGCCTGGTGCAGTAGTTTGTCCTTGATATGTCCTTTCTGCAACCGATAGCGCCGCTCAATGCGGCGCAGGATATTAAAGCTGGCAACGGAGCGGGGCACGCGCTCGCCTTGCATCCAGGATAGAAGCGTCTTGTTATCGAATGTCTCATTCAGATGACCAACGGCGCGGTGGATCTCCCAATATGTGTCGCCGAACCGACGCATATGGTTTATTATGGAGTTGGCCCTTAGGGTGGCCGGGTGTTCAGCTATCGACGATACCTTGCGATTGTAGGAGAAGGCACCGATCCCTTGCCACTCAATTCATTACACATAGATGGGCCGAAGGTTCGACTTTTATTGAAGAGTAGTAAGCCCGAGCCTTAACGCGAATATTGACCAGAACGATGACGCCGAGTGGGGACCTCGACGTGTTGCTCGAGACGACTCCGAAGCCGACAAGCGAGGATCGAGCGCTGCATCTTTAAACGCGGCGCCTCTGGTTCCCACTGAACATTCCACCTCGGTAAACCTCCGCCGCAGGATCCATCGAGAAAAGCAAGACGTCTGATTCAGACCATGCGGTAAGATCGTCATAGGCAGCAGTCGAAAATACGCTTTCCCCTTCCGATATGACCTCCCCCGCGATGGCGACCTTTCCACTGTAGACGTAGAGCAAGGTGTTTCTGCCAGTGTCCTCGGCCGGCAGCCGCAGACGGACCCCTTCAGCGATACGGGCGTCAAAGACGCTGATGTCAGATCTGACTTTCAACGGTGCAGCGCTCGGTCCGGCGATAAGCCGCCAGCTATCAACACTATATTCCTCGGGGAACTCATGAAATTGTACCATTGGCTCCAGATCGGGGGCGTTTGGTCGCAGAAATATCTGCAGTGCTTTCACGGGGTCGTCACCAAGCATCAGCTCTTCATGCTGAAACGTATGACCTGCGTTCATCATCATGAAATGCGTCTTGTCGAGCTTCGTCTCGTTTCCGACCGTGTCGCGATGGAGCATCTCGCCGCCGCGAACATAGGTCAGGATTTCGTCGTCCTTGTGGGGGTGCATGCCGATAAGATGGCCCGATTGGACCTGTGCCCGGTCGATCCTGCCGATCGGGCCGATACCGCTGTCGTCCGACGTCAGCGTCAGCCCAGGATACAGGATCTCGACGCCGAAGCCCTGACTGACGTCGCCGCGCATCCGGCCTGCTGGGACCTTGGTAATGGTCATGGAAGTGTTCCTTTCATCCAGGCGCGGGCTCGAATTTCCCGCCCGCGCCGAAGACGGCTGTCTGCGTTCAATGATAGTTCAGGATACCGACGAGCTTCTGACCGAGCGGGCTCGTCCAGTCGACGGCAAGCTCAGAGATGATCTGGTCGACGGTGGTGATGATCGCGCCGGCCTTTTCCATGCGGCGCAGGGCGATGTCGTCGCCGTATTTGGTGTAAGAAGCGGAAGCGTCCGCTGACACCTGAACCTCGTAGCCTTCGTCAAGCATCTGCAGGACCGGAAAGGTGACACAGATCTCAGTCGTTACGCCGGCAACGAACAGCTTCTTGCGACCGGTTGCCTTGACCGCCTGGTTGAAGCCGTCGTGGTGCATGGCGTTGACTATACCGGGACGCTTGACGCGGGCTTTGAACGCTTCAGGCAGGATTGCTTCCAGTTCCGGCAGTAGCGGGCCTTGGATCTGGTCTTCCATGCTGGAGGTGAGGATCGTCGGGATGTTGGCAGCCTTGGCGATGCGAGCAAGCTTCAATGCGTTCTGCTTGACCAGGTTGATGTCATGCGAATGCGTCCAGGCCATCGTGCCGATCTGATGGTCGATCAGCAGCATTGCGGAATTCTCGGGGGTGAATACGTCCTTATGCATTATCGTGTTCCTTTTTTGTGTCGGCGGCGGTTAGTGAAGTTCGTTTCGATCCGCTCGATGACTGGAATTTAGCGTTGCAATCATCGGCACGGTAGATCTACGATGAGCCACTCTGTAGAACGGAAAATGGAACACCAGAATGATCAGCTTCGAGGACATGCAGACCTTCGTCGAGGTGGCAGATGGGGGTGGCATCACGGTCGCCGCACGGCGTCTCGGCCTGCCGAAGTCGATCGTCAGTCGGCGGCTCGTCCGGCTAGAGAGCGAGCTTGGCGTTCAGCTTCTGGCACGGACGACCAGAGGTGCATCCCTCACCGAAGCTGGTGTGTCCTTCCGCGAACACGCTGCCCGCATGTGCCTGGAGATGGACATCGCACGCGAGGAGATGCTGCCGACCGGAGAGCTGCGAGGCCGATTACGTGTGGCGGCTCCTTCATCCTTCGGTCCCGGCCACTTTGCCCCGGCACTGGCCGAGCTCGCACGCCAGCATCCGCTTCTGCAGCTCCACGCACATTACAGCGACAGATATGTCGACCTGGTGGCGGAGGGCTTCGATTGCGGCATACGCGTCGGGTACCTGCAGGATTCGAACCTGACGGCGCGCAAGATTGGCGCCTTTGCCGCGGGCCTGTTCGCGAGTCCGGAATACCTGCGTATCCACGGGGTACCGCAAAAGCCATCAGATCTTCTCGAACATCAGGCCATCCTGCAGGGCACCGAGAGCTGGAAGGTCTCGGATGGCACCAAGACGGTGGTCGTCAACGGTCAGGGACGGTTCAAGGCCGACAGCGCTTCAGGCATCGCCGAAGGGACGGCGGCGGGGCTGGGCGTCGCAGCACTACCCGTGGTGATCGCTCAGAGCTACCTTGACGCCCGAACCCTTGTGCCGATCCTGTCGGAATACAGCCTGCCCGAGATCGGTGTCTACATCGTGCGGCCGCCGGGATCACACGTGTCCCGGAAGGTTAGAGTGCTGATCGAGTTCTTCGTGGAGCGGTTCTCCGAAGTAGCCCGATAACAGGCGTAGGGCGGGTTAGCTATCAACGGTTTGACGCTCCTGAAACGTGACGCCCCAGTCGCGCATAGCCATCAGCACGGGTGCCAGCGTCTGCCCAAAGGGCGTCAGAGAGTATTCAACGCGCGGCGGAACCTCTGCGAAGACTTCGCGGGCGACGATCCCGTCGGCTTCGAGTTCGCGGAGCTGCATCGTCAGCGAGCGCTGGCTCGGGTCACCGACAAGGCGGCGCAGCTCACCGAACCGTCGCGGCCCGTCCAGCAGCCGATAAATGATCATCGGCTTCCATTTTCCGCCCGTAACGTCGACGGTGGTTTCGACAGGGCACTTGTGGCCAGCAGTCATTACATGCTCCAATAGTGTACTTTCTATACCTATAGGCAAAATAGTTGCCTACTTGCAAGTTCGCCTGTGCCGCCTCTAGTTGGAAGCAGTTTTATTCAGAGGTGCGTCATGCGAGCTGCTTTCTACGACCGACAAGGACCCGCAAAGGAGGTGCTGGCTATTGGCGAGCTACCCGATCCGCAACCGGGAGCCGGAGAGGTTCGGGTGAGGGTGGTCGCGTCAGGCGTCAATCCGTCCGACATCAAGACTCGAACTGGGTTTGGCGGCAAGCCCATGCCGTTTCCGCGGATCGTGCCGCATCAGGACGGAGCCGGCATCATCGACGCGGTCGGTGCCGGCGTGCCTCCGTCGCGTATCGGTGAGCCCGTCTGGATCTACATGGGCCAATGGGGTCGTGCGTTCGGGACCGCGGCTGAACTCGTTGTCGTTCCCTCCGCGCAGGCTGTCAGGCTAGCCAACAGCATATCCTTCGAAATCGGGGCCTCGCTCGGCGTTCCTGCGATGACCGCGCATCGCTGCCTCTTCACCGAAGGAGACCTGCGCGGCAAGCGGGTTCTCGTCCAGGGAGGTGCAGGCGCCGTTGGTAACGCAGCAATCCTTCTTGCCAAATGGGCGGGGGCATGGGTTGCCGCGACGGTGAGCCGTGAGCAGCAGGCGGAGGTCGCGCAAGCGGCCGGGGCCGATCTTATCGTCAACAGGCGCGAGGAAGACGTCGCTGCGGCCGTCCGATCAGCCACCGGCGGCCATGGCGTCGACCGTATCGTCGACGTCGATATATCCGCCAACATTGACGTGGCGATCGCCTGTCTCGCCCGCGACGGTGTCGTGTCGGCCTATTCGACAGAATCGCCAGACGCGAAGCTGACGATCCCGTTCTTTCCGGCGCTGCTGGGCGGCTTCTCGTTCCGTTTCGTCTACGTCTATACTACGCCGGAAACCGCGATGAGGCGGGCCGCAGAGGCGATCTCTGCCTGCGCCGCATCGGGGGCATATGCTCCGCGGATCGCGAAGACATATGCCCTCGACGAGGTGGCAGAGGCACACGAATTGCAAGAGAGCGGCAACGCTATTGGAAAGGTCCTCGTCCGAGTTCAGAACCCGTGAGCAGCCCAGTCTAAGCTCCGCTCGTCAGACAATGACCGCTTTCGGCTCCAGGAACGCTTCGAGGCCGAAAACGCCGTACTCGCGGCCGATGCCTGACTGCTTGAAGCCGCCGAAAGGAGCGAGCGGTTCGTGCGGCGCGCCGTTAACGACCACGCGGCCCGACTGCAGACGATCCGCAAGCGCCTGCATGCGTGCCGCGTCGGTGCCATGCAAGTAGGCTTGAAGTCCATAAGGCGTGTCGTTGGCGATCGCCACGGCTTCATCCTCGTCGCGATAGGAGATGACCGACAGCACCGGCCCGAAAATCTCTTCGCGCGCGATGCGCATCTGGTTATTGACGCCAGTGAATATGGTCGGCTTCGTGAACCAGCCGCGCTCCAATCCGGCGGGCCGTCCCAAGCCACCTGCCAAGAGCCTCGCTCCCTCGCGCGCTCCAAGTTCGATGTAGGATTGAACGCGATCATACTGCTTTTGACTGACCATCGGTCCGATCATCGCGTCCGGGTCGTCTGGCGCGCCGACCTTGAATGTCTCGACCTCCTGTTTCAGCCTGGTCAGGATGTTCTCGAGTCGATGGCTAGGAACCAGAATGCGAGTGCCGGCAATACAGGCCTGGCCGCTGTTGATGAAGCCCATCCGCAGGACGGCGGGAATGGTCGCGTCCAGATCGGCGTCATCGAGAATGATGTTCGGACCCTTGCCGCCGAGTTCCAGCGTGACGCGCTTGAAGGTATCGGCAGCACTTCGCAGGATCTCCCTTCCGACCGCTGTGGAGCCAGTGAAGGTCACCTTAGCGATATCAGGATGCCGGCTGAGTTCTGCGCCGACGATATTGCCGTATCCGTTGACGATGTTGAATACGCCCTTCGGCAAACCCGCTTCGTGAAGGCACTCGGAGAGGATCTGCGTCTGTATCGCGCTCATTTCGCTGGGCTTTATGACGATGGTCGTGCCGGCGGCGATTGCGGTCGCAAGCTTCGAGGTGATGAAGCCGATATTGCTGTTCCACGGCGTGATGGCGGCGGCAATGCCGGAGGGCTGCATGACGACGCGGGCGCGGCCCATCTGTCGCTCGAAGTCGTAGTCCTCCAGAACCTTCGCCATGGTCAAAAAGCTTGACGCAGCTTGGGGAATAGCGAACCGGGTAAAGCTCTGAGGAGCACCATATTCGAGCGTCATCGCTTCCGTCAGGTCGGAGACGCGCGCGGCGACGGCTGCGTTCAAACGCTTAAGCATCTCGACACGCTCGGCCTTTGTCGTCCGTGAGAACGCCGGGAAGGCGCGTTTCGCGGCGGCGATAGCCTCACAGGCATCTTCGATGCCGCCAAGTCTAACCGTCCCTATCTTCTCTTCCGTACACGGATTGTAGAGATCGGCGATCTCCGATCCCCTTGGTGTGACGAAGCCTCCGTCAATATAAGCCTTGTCGATGATGCGCATCTCAAACTCCTTTTGCTGTTCCGTCATATCTGGCACTTCGATACTGTCCTGATAAGCTGGCCAAAGATGCTCAACCTGATAGGAGTTTACGGACAATGATGCGTGGTTCGCTTGCTGAACTCGAGGCGGTTCTCGCCGTCTCTTCCCAAGGCGGTTTTAGGGCTGCGGCTCGCGAGCTTGGGATATCGTCGTCATCGCTCAGCCAGCAGATTGCTACGCTAGAGAGTCGCATGGGCGTCAGATTGTTCAACCGCTCTACGCGGAGCGTTGTCCTTTCAGCGGCGGGTGAACAATTCGTGGCGACCATCGGCCCGGCGCTGGAAGCGATCCGCAGCGCCGTTGAGCATGTCGATGAACATCGAGCTGAACCCACAGGCACCTTACGGATCAATACATCCCTAGGCGCAACGCGGATGATCCTGACACCGTTGATCCTTGAATATATGCGCAGGCATCCGCAGATGGCGGTGGAGATCGTCACAGAGGGCGCGCTGGTCGACGTCAATGCCAAGGGATTCGATGCCGGGATCAGGATCCGGGAGGCCGTCCCTCCCGACATGGTGATCGTCCCGATCGGCGACAATATCCGACCGGCCATTGTCGGGTCGTCCGATTACTTCCGCCGTCACGGAAAGCCGAGGGATCCGGCAGATCTCCAAAACCACATATGCATCCGTGCCCGAATGGCGAGCGGAACCATCTATCGCTGGGAGTTCGAGCGGCGAGGCGAGAGCTTCACGCTGGACGTTCCAGGCAAGCTCGTACTCGACGATAGTGACCTCATGCTCCGGGCCGCTCGTGATGGAGCTGGACTCGCCTATCTCAACGAATGGCAGATCGCCAACGACCTGGCCGAGGGTAAGTTGGAGCAGGTTCTTGTCGAATGGACCCCGCCATACCCGGGGCTATGTCTCTACTATCCCGGAAGGCGCAATATCCCGGCAAAGCTGCGCCGGTTTATAGACCTGATAAGGGAGCTGCGGACAACCGCACCAATGTGACCCGCTCTTGAGCTTGGGCTCATCGGAATGGTGTCAAGTTCACCTGTCATCCTGGCGCACCGGACTATTCCACTCAGCGCAACAGTCCAGTGTCGAACATGAGTATTCAGCTGCGCGATCGGACATTGCATCCTGTCCTCACGGATCGGGAACGAACCCGGCCTTCAATCAGGAGCGATCACATGAAACTCTATCACCATCCGCTGTCAGGTCACGCACACCGCGCCCGGCTCTTCCTTTCGCTGATCGGGACGCCCCACGAGCTGGTCGAAGTGGACCTTAAATCTGGCGCCCACAAGCAGCCTGACTTCCTCAAGATGAACCCGTTCGGGCAGGTCCCGGTTCTGGCGGATGGCGATGTCTTCATCTCCGATTCTAACGCGATCCTGGTCTACCTCGCCAAGAAGTCGGGCCAGACGGAGTGGCTTCCCGAAGATGCCAAAGGGGCCGCGGACGTCCAGCGCTGGCTCTCTGTCGCTGCCGGTGAGATTGCCTACGGACCGGCAGCTGCCCGTCTGGTGACGGTCTTCGGCGCCAAATTCAATCCGGAAGAGGTCATTGGCCGTGCACACACCATCCTTGGCCGGATCGAGAGCCATCTGCAGGAACGTGAATGGCTGGTGGCAAATCGCCCGACGATCGCCGACGTTGCGATCTATAGTTATATCGCACGCGCCCCGGAGGGCAATGTCGACCTAGGCACCTATCCCTCCGTCAACGCTTTGCTGGCTCGCGTTGAGGCCCTCCCGGGATTTGTGGATTTTGTCAAAACGCCGGCCGGCCTTGCCGCCTGAGCCTCTATAGGAGCGTGCAACACCTTGCACGCTCTTTGCCTCTTTTCCTGGAGAAAGCAGATGTCCTTGAAGCTTACGAAATTGCCGACATGGCATGAAGGCGAGACCTTTATTCAGGAAAAGCTCGGCGTGAAGGAACGCATGGCCTCCGTTGGCCAGCGTGTCGTTCGCGATTTCATGCCGGACCAGCACCGGGACTTCTACGCGCAACTCCCCTTCATCGTTCTCGGGAGCGTCGATCAAGCCGGTGGCGCCTGGGCGACTTTTGTCGAAGGCAATCCGGGCTTCATGTCGTCACCGTCCCCCGTCGTTCTCAATATCGCTGCGACCTGGGATCCGAGCGACCCGGCAAGCGAAGGATTCGCTGACGGATTGCCGATCGGCCTCCTCGGCATCGAGATGCACA
This sequence comes from Agrobacterium sp. LR_9, assembly GCF_041954855.1. Lineage (NCBI taxonomy): Bacteria > Pseudomonadati > Pseudomonadota > Alphaproteobacteria > Hyphomicrobiales > Rhizobiaceae > Agrobacterium > Agrobacterium sp. LR_9. Next base: position 44,876 of record NZ_JAVAYA010000012.1, on the reverse strand, counting down.
CGCGTCGCCGCAACCGTATGAATGGTTTTGTCTCTACGATTGACGGCGGTTTCCGCATGGATGTCGACCAGAGCTTCGGAAATTGTCCGCGCTACATTCAGCTGCGTGACTTCAGATTCGAGCGCCAGCCGGGGACCTTGTTTCAAGGTGCAGTCGAGGAACTGCCTGCACTCGACGACCAGGCACGCGCGATCATTCAGGAGGCTGACGCTTTTTTCGTGGCGTCCTACGTCGATCGCGAAGACAGGCGCCAGGTGGACGTCTCACATCGCGGCGGGAACGCCGGGTTTGTACGCATCGGTGACGACGGCGTCCTGACGATTCCGGATTTCGACGGCAATCTCTTCTTCGCAACGTTGGGCAATATCCTGCTGAATAAAAAGGCAGGACTGCTGTTCGTGGATTTCACCACGGGCGACATGCTGCAGATGACAGGAACAGCCGAAGTCATTTTCGATTCACCCGAAATCGCCGCTTTCCAGGGGGCAGAGCGGTTCTGGACCTTCAAGCCGACGCGGATTGTTCGGCGCCGCAATGCGCTGGCTCTGAGATGGGCTTTTCAAAAGGACGGCTGGTCACCGAGTTCCACGATGACGGGCAGCTGGCAGCAGACGGCCGACCGCTTACGTGCCACAGAGCTTGCCGCGACATGGCGGCCAATGAACGTCACCGCGATCGTCGATGAAAGCGCGACGATCAAATCTTTCCACCTCCAGCCAAGCGATGGCGCAGGGCTGCTCCCGCATGCGGCCGGTCAGCATCTGCCAATCCGTATAAAGTTGCCCGGGGAGAACAACGCGGTCATTCGCACCTACACGCTCTCGGTCGCGCCGTCCGACGGGATCTACCGCATCAGCGTCAAGCGGGATGGCCAGGTATCTCAGTTCCTCCACGATCGCATCGCCGTGGGCGATGTCTTCGAGGCGCGCGCGCCGGCCGGCGACTTCAGCATCGACGCCCGCTCGACCCGCCCCGCGGTTCTTCTGGCAGGCGGCGTCGGCATCACGCCGCTGCTCGCGATGTTGCGTCATGTCGTTTACGAAGGGCTCCGCAAGCAGCGTGTCCGACCGATGACGCTATTCCACGCGTCCCGTTCCAAAGCCGATCGGCCGTTCGATAAAGAGATCGCCGAGCTCATTGGTGCGACCAAGGGTGTTGTGCGCCTGGTCAGGATCCTCAGTGACACCACCGATGCCGAAGAGGGCAGGGACTTCGATGCCGCAGGGCGGATCGATATGGCGATGCTGACGCGGTTTCTCCCGTTCAACGACTATGATTTTTATCTCTGCGGACCTCCTCAATTCACGCAAGGACTCTATGACGGATTGAGGGCTCTCAACATTGCTGACGATCGTATTCAGGCTGAAGCCTTCGGTCCGTCGTCGCTGATCCGCACGGGACAACTCGCGCCAGCCCTGATGCCTCCCGCCGCGCAGCCCTCCGAAAGACCTGTGCCCGTCGTATTCACGAATTCCCTGAAAGAAGCACGTTGGACACCTGGTTCCGGCACTCTCTTGGAGCTCGCCGAGGCACGCGGCCTCGAGCCTGAGTTCAGTTGTCGGGAAGGAAACTGCGGCACGTGCCGAACGAAGCTTATCAAGGGCGCCGTCGCTTACGTCAAACAGCCCACCGCGAAGATCGACGCCGACGAAGTGCTCCTGTGCTGCGCGGTCCCGGCAGAGCAGGAAGGCGGCCTCCAGCTCGCTGTCTAAACGTTCGATTGCTGCGTCCAGCGTAACAGTCCCTTGTTTCCTTTCGATCTTCAGCAAGTTGCCCCACGGGGTCATATTCAATCTCAAGAGAGCAACATCTCTCTCAACCGAAAAAGGAGAAACACAATGTCACGCATTCCTACCCCCGCAACTATCAACGAAGCTCCAGAAGCCTCCCGTCCGATCCTCGAGACCATCCAGAAGCAGATCGGATCCGTTCCGAACATCTTCCGGCTGGTTTCCAACAGTCCCGCCGCATTAGCCGGATTGACGTCGCTCCAGGGCGCACTTGGCAAGGGCAAGCTGCCGCCGGCCACCCGCGAACGCATCGCGCTCGCCATGGCTGAAGCCAACGGCTGCGACTATTGCCTGTCCGCGCATACCTTCACTGGCACGAAGTTCGCCAAGCTCGACGAAAGTGAAATCGCTGCCAACCGGAGCGGCACATCCAACGATCCAAAAGCAGCGGCCGCTGTCGAGTTCGCCCGGGCTCTGACGGTCGCGCGCGGGTCCGTCTCGCCAGCCGAAATCACCAAGGTTCGTAACGCAGGCTACAGCGATGCCGAGATCGTCGAGATCATCGCCCACGTGGCCCTCAACACCTTCACAAACTACGTGAACGAGGCACTTGATACCGAGATTGACTTCCCCCGCATCGACCGCGCTGCTGCCTGATACCGGGCTTGGAGGCGGCGCTAAACGTATCGCCTCCGCCCGACTGCCAACACTATCCTGAGAGGAACTTGAATATGTCCCGGCCCCCGCTTCCCCCATTCACCAGAGAAAGCGCCATCGAGAAGGTCCGTCTTGCCGAAGATGGCTGGAATAGTCGCGATGCCGCAAAGGTGGGCCTTAGCCTATACTCTTGATACGCGCTGGCGAAACCGCGCCGAGTTCGCGAAGAACCGCGCTGAGGCCGAGGCTTTCCTGACCCGCAAGTGGAACAAGGAGCTAGACTATCGCCTTATCAAGGAGCTCTGGGCCTTCACCGACAATCGCATTGCCGTCCGCTACGCTTACGAATATCGCGACGACAGCGGCCAATGGTTCCGCGCCTATGGTAACGAAAACTGGGAGTTCGCCGAGGATGGCCTGATGCGGGAGCGTCATGCCAGTATCAACGAGCATCCGATTACTGAAGCCGATCGCAAGTTTCGTTGGCCGTTGGGTCGCCGGCCCGACGACCATCCCGGCCTCAGCGATTTCGGCTTTTAGACGGCTGAGCCAAGGAGATGGAAAAATGGCCGGCTCGCCAATCGATGCTCGCGTAAGACTTTCAATAGAGCTTGCTCTCACGGGAACCAACGCGAGCAAATTGCTGCTGGCGAAACAAGAAGAAGCCGGTCGAGCCCTTGGCATGACAGGCGCGGAGATAGACGTGGCACGTCGGGGCTCAAGCTTCGACTTTGAGACGTCGATCGCAATATCCCTTGCATTGAATGCTTGTCAGGAAACGCACCAGCGCGCACTGCGCGCCGGTCTTTCCGAGGAAGCCTGTGCGGAGATAGAACGCATCTCGCAGGATTGCCGCTCGCCAATCGCATGATCCCCGGTTAGAGCCTCTTGAGGCTTTGGTTCCAAGCCCCTAGGGTCTTGCAAACGCGAGTGCTTCGGGGGAATGGATGGATCGCTGGCAAGCAATGAGGATCTTTGTAAAGGTCGCCGAAACCGAAAGTTTCGCGGATACCGCACGCCAGATGTTTATGAGCGCACCGGCTGTCACACGTGCTGTTGCCTCGCTCGAAGACCTTATTGGTGCGCGCCTCCTCGTGCGAACCACCCGCTCTGTGAAGATGACCGAAGCGGGCGTTCGCTATTTTGAGGATTGTCGCCGGATTCTTGCCGATATCGCCGAAGCAGAGGCGGCTGCCGGCGGGTCCTACGCGACGCCGACGGGAACCCTATCCGTAACCGCGTCGGCGCTGTTCGGGCAAATGTACGTGCTTCCGATCGTGACCGGTTATCTTGACACCTATCCGACGATGAAGGCCAAGACACTTTTCATCGATCGACCGGTGAACATCGTGGAGGAAGGCATCGACGTCGCAGTGCGTATCGGCCATTTGCCCGACTCCAATCTTTCTGCCGTGAAAGTCGGAACGGTCCGTCGCGTCATGTGCGGTTCGCCAAAATATTTTGAGCGCTTTGGTGTTCCAAAATCGCCGGCCGATCTCAAAGACCACCGCATCGCTGCTTCCACGGCAGCCTGGGCTTCACCTGAGTGGAAGTTTGGCGGCGATCTGCGAGTATCCGTGGATGCGGCTTTACAATGCAACACCAACGAAGCCGCGATACAGTCTGCGCGTGACGGATGGGGCCTGACACGGGTGCTCAATTATCAGATCGGCCCGGCCCTCGTTGCAGGAGAGCTCCAGATCATACTCAGTGAATTCGAAGAACCACCTTTACCCATCCATATCCTTCATCCGGAGGGTCGGCACGCTCCGGCAAAGGTGCGCGCCTTCGTGGATATGGCTGCAGCAAGGCTGCGCGAGAACCGCCTTCTCAACTAGTCACCAAGTCCGTCCGCACTTATATCACCAGACGCAATAATCCCTTGTTCAATACGAACATTCTCCTTGCACGCTGAAAAGGTGATGGTGGTCGCAGGCAACAAGCCGCCCACAACCGCTCTTGAGGAGAACCGCAATGTCCCGCACTCTGGCCACCCTACTTCTCGCATCTGCCAGCATCTTTGTTACAACCCCCGCAAGCATGGTGTTCGCCGAAACGCCGGCGATTGCCCAGCAGGCATCTGCAACGGTTCACTATCGCTCCGTGAAAATCGACGGCGTTAACGTCTTCTATCGCGAAGCCGGAAAGGTCGATGGCCCGGTCGTCGTCCTTCTTCACGGCTTCCCGACATCGTCGCACATGTTCCGCAACCTGATCCCGCTGCTCGCTGACCGCTACCGCGTCATCGCCCCTGACTATCCGGGCTTCGGTCAGAGCGATGCCCCCGATCACACCAAGTTCAAGTATTCCTTCGGCCACTACGCCGATATCGTCGACACGCTGCTGACCAAGCTCGGTGCTACCAAATATTCGATGTATCTCATGGATTATGGCGCGCCCGTTGGCTACCGGCTGGCGCTCAAGCACCCGGATCGCGTCACCGGAATGATCGTCCAGAACGGCAATGCCTATGACGAAGGCATCCGGGATTTCTGGAACCCGATCCGCACCTACTGGAAATCAGGGGCAACCAAGGACCGAGAAGCACTCTCAGTGCTCGTTGCACCGGAGACGACAAAGTTTCAATATACCGATGGCGTCGAGGATTTGACGCGCATCAGCCCCGATAACTGGGTCCACGACCAGGCACTGCTCGACCGGCCGGGGAACAAGGATATCCAGCTCGATCTGTTCTACGATTACCGTACCAACCTGCCGCTCTATCCGCAGTTCCAGGCATTCTTCCGCGACCGTAAGCCGCCGACGCTGATCGTCTGGGGCAAGAACGACAAGATCTTCCCGGAAGAGGGCGCGCATCCCTATCTTCGCGATCTTCCTGATGCAGAGTTCCATCTCCTTGATACGGGCCACTTTGCGCTTGAAGACAAGCTGGACGAGATGGCTCCGCTGATCAGGAGCTTCCTGGATCGCAAGATTGCAAAGTAAAACCGGAGTGAGGCTCCCGCACCGGCTGAAAACGATTAAGAAATCTTCTCCACAAGCCTCTCTTCATGGGCGGCCATTTGCTCCGATAGGCCTGCCGCCTCTCTCCTCCCGCGGCAGGCATTTTTGATAGAAATGCTGGCCACCATTACCGTCGGCTCTCGTTTGGCAATCCAGGTACGGGTCGTCGGTTCAGAACTCATCAAGAGAAATGCAATCAATGCATCAGACAGGGAATACAAACGTGACATATGCTCTTGGAAAGTTTGTTTTTGCTGCAGGCAGTGTTGCTAAGTTAGGCAGGGGGGCGTTCGCCGACGTGATACTGGCGTCGGTTACCCTGGCGGCACCTCGTCGGTTTTTGAGAGAGACTACTGCGTCAAAAAGAATCTGGCGCTGGGTTTAGAAGCCTGCAGCGATTTTTTCCGAGTGACGACAAGGTCGGCGTGATCGCCGTTGCAGTATGCAAGTCTAAGGACAGACAGTCATTCGATAATGCGTTTGATTCAAGCGCGACCGCTGCAGTTCTCGAATGAAGTTTCACGTCATCTGCGTCACCTCCGATAAAGTGACGCAGATAACTCGCAGTTGGTACCGAAACGCAAAGTAGGCCGGGAGAGCGAATATAATTACTCTGCTACGGTCTTTCGCAATCTCGCGGCTGGCCCTCGCCGCCCAGCATTAGTATGGCGTGCCCGCTTCGAGGTGATCGATGCACGCGAGATCCACGTCATGCCCGTCCCGTTCAGGAGGCGTAGCCTGCTGCCTTCATGATAAGATCGGCGATGTCATCAGGATGCGAGATCAACGATAAATGGCTAGCTCTTAATTCAATAGTGTTAGCGCCCATACGTTTCGCGAGAAACCGCTCCAGATCTGGATTAATCGTCCGGTCCTCGCTCGACACCACGTAGAAGCTGGGCTTATGGCGCCATGCCGCTTCGGTGACCTTGCCCGAGAGCAGCGTCTTCTGGAAAGGAGACTGCGTTGCATACAGCACCTTCGCGCGGGCCGTGGGAATGTCACCGGCGAAGTCCTCGAGGAACGTCTTCTCGCTAAGTCTTCCTTCCTCACCGTCGAAAACAATTCCGGCAGAAGCGGGGGGAGTAGGGAAGGTTTTCGCTAAAGCGCCGAAATCCTCGTTTGCGTCGGGTGCACGGGCGGCGACGTACACGAGAGCCGAGACATTAGGATGCATGCCGGCCTGAGTTACAATCATTCCCCCAAATGAGTGCCCTACCAATACTGTTGGCCCGTCCTGCCGCGCCAGTACTCGCTCAGCAGCAGCAACCGATTCCGGGAGAGTGGTCAGAGGGTTCTGCACAGATGTGATGTTCAAGCCCTCGGGCTGGAGCCTCGATATCACTTCGCTCCAGCAGGAACCATCTGCAAATAGCCCATGGACGAAGACCACGTTACGGGCCTTTTCTGGGCGGCCGGCAGCCGATGCGGCCATTCCTTTGGCTGAAAGCATTGATGCTGCCGCGCCGGCAAGCATAGCAGTTGAAAATGTGCGCCTGTTCATGATCATTCCGGACTTCCTTTCATCATAAAGCACATGCTTCGAGGAGTCTTTCGTTGGGAATACCCCAATCTTACATCGTCACGCCGATGTGATCGGCGCGCAATATCGAATAATTTCGCGATGCGACGTAACAACGGGTCTCGTCCAACCGAAAGCACGAGTGATGGACACACGGGAAGACAAATGGGCGAAAGCGATGCGCGCGGAACGCACTGGCGATAGCGCTGCCTACGAGGCATTCCTCAGGGCTTTCGCCGCTTCGGTGCGGCGGATCGTCGAAACGCATTTGCGGTATATGGGCTTTAGTCGCTATGAGGCAGAGGATGTCGTACAGGAAGTGCTCATAGCAGTGCATTCCCGTCGCCACCAATGGGACACGAAGCGGTCTCTGCTTCCCTGGTTGAACGCAATCACGCGCTACAAGATCATTGACGCCAGCCGGCGCTTGGGCCGAGACGCACGCATGCGCGTCGATTTGACCGAAGAGCAGTGGGCCGGCTTGTTCTTATCTGAAGCGGTCGATCCTGAACGCAATCCGGCCGATGTCGAAAAACTAATCTCCGCCTTGCCCCCTGGCGAACAGGCTGCTGTGCGAGCCATAGGGCTCGAGGGTGCTTCTACCAAAGAGGCCGCGGCGCGTATCGGTTCCACCGAGGGAGCGGTGCGCGTCGCCTTCCATCGATCGTTGAAGAAACTAATGGCGGCAACACAGAGAAGAGGCCCCGGGCATGAATGACAATCGGCAGCCAACGGACGATCTTATTCGAGGTCTTGCAGCGCAAGCTGGTAAAGGTTCGTCATTTTTGCTCCGCCTCTCGATCGTCCTTCCTGTCGCGCTGGTCTTTTCGATCCTGGCAGCGACTGGCGTCGTTGTGATGATCGCCGGTCCTCGCTCCGATCTCATGCAGATACTGCCGACATGGACATTCCTATTCAAAGTCATCGGCATGGTTCTTGTAGCTGCCGGCGGGTTTCAGCTTGTTTGGGCAGTGGTCCAGCCGGGCCAGGCGCCTCGTACGGTTCTCTTTCTTGCTCCGGCTCTGGTCTTCCTGCTTGCTGGAGCTCTGTTTGATCGGAGCGGCTTTCCCCTTTTTGGGGTTCACACCTACTCCGTGCTAAATTGTACGGCTACTATCATCATGGCTTCGATCCCGGCGCTCGCTGCTATTCTTTCTGCGATGCGAGCAGGAACGCCCACGCGGCTCAGCCGGGCAGGCGCTATTGCAGGTTTCCTTGCAGGTTCCGTTGGTGGTCTCGCCTATACCATCGCCTGCCTCAACGATGGCGCCGCCTTTGTGGCGGTATGGTATTCGATCGCCATTGCAGGCGTAACGGCACTGGGAGCTTCAATCGGGCCCAAATTGTTGAGGTGGTAGCAAGGTCAATTTAGTGATAGATGCTATTTACCCTTCGAAGCAATGGGATGCAGTCTGTCATCGGGCTGCGGACCCAAGCTCCAATCTGAAGCGATTTCATGTCTCGGGCAGATTATCTAACGTCGACAGGCCAGACTGGCGCCCGGGGTTCGAGAAAAAGTCATCGCCGCTTCGTTCCATGACAGAGCAAGAAATGAGCAATTCCTCGCGCAGTGTAGCCGTCCCTTCACGGAAAATTCAGGCCCCAAAGTCCATCAGCGCTGAAGCACGAGCGGCACTGTCGCGCCTGGTCGACGAGGACGGCAGCCCTACCAATGCGCGGTTCGAAATGCCGTCCCCAGAGGATTTTTCAGGCTGGATGATGATGAAAGCCGCAGTAGATGCGCACTACGCCGCCGCGGCTAAAGACCTTGCCAAGAGTTTGCAGTCCACAGTCGGGACAATCGTAGTCGAACAAGCAACGATCCATGTCGCAACGCCGCACGGATCATTTCATGAGCGTAGCGCACTCATCGATCTGCATGGCGGCGCATTGGTGTTCGGAGGCGGAGAGGCCTGTCGCGTCAGTGCACGCCGCCAAGCTCACAAGCATGCCGTTCGATGCTACGGCGTCGATTACCGAATGCCGCCCGAGCATCCATATCCGGCCGCTCTTGATGACTGCTTGGCCACGTACCGTCATGTGTTGAACGGTCATCCCCCCGACAAGGTGGTCATCCTGGGGAGATCGGCCGGCGGCAATCTCGCGGCTGCTATGCTGCTACGGGCGAGAGATGAAGGCATGCCAATGCCCGGCAGATTAGTCTTGCTCTCGCCACAGGTTGACCTCACCGAATCGGGCGACAGTTTCCAAACAAACCAGATGCTTGATCTTGTTCTCCCTCGCCCGCTTAGAGCAAGCAACCTGCTCTACGCTGGTGGTGCAGATCTTTCCAATCCCTATCTGTCGCCACTCTTTGGTGATCTGCGGGGCTTCCCGCCGACGTTTCTGCAGACCGGCACGCGTGACCTGTTCCTATCGAACACGGTGAGGATGCATCGAGCCTTGCGAAAAGCTGGCGTGGAAACCGAATTGCACGTCTTCGAAGCCATGCCCCATGGTGGCTTCACGGGTGGGACGCCGGAAGACCAGGAACTCGAAATGGACATCCACCGGTTCGTCATGGCAAGCTGGAACTGATGCGGGGCACCCAGAGAACCTGGCGCAGATCCTCTGTTGCCCTGCTACGTCCCTGGCCACATTCCTCCGTCAAGTCGGAGGTTTGCTCCTGTGATATAGCCGGCACGGGGGCTCGAGAGAAAAGCAATGGCATCCGCAATCTCCTCAAGGGTTCCGACCCTCCCAAGGGGCACCTGAGCAAACATCGGCAGGATTTCTCTCTCTATGTCGTTCCAGGAGGCGTCGATGGCCAACCCCCTCTCAATGGCTTTCCTACGGAATACGGCATCCAAGCTGGTGCTATGCACCGTTCCAGGCGAGACGGTGTTTGCGGTGATGCCGTATGCAGCAACGTCTTTTGCGAGCGACGCCGTCATCGCGATCATGGCTGCCTTGGCGGCGGAGTAGTCCGGTCGACTTGCGGGCGGCATCAGGGCCGCCAGGCTTGCGATGCTTATGATCCGACCCCACCGCGATGCTTTCATTGCGGGCAGAACGAGCGAGATTATCCTCACAGATCCGAGCACGTTCCTGTCATAGACAGCCGCCCACGTCTCAGAGTTCGTCGAGGTCCAATCCTCTGCCGGGGCAGATCCGCCGGCATTATTGACCAGGATGTCGATCGACCCTGCTGCAGCCATGGAATCCCTAATGAGACGATCGACCTGATCCGAGACTGTCAGGTCGCCGAATACTGCGAATGCCCGACCTCCAGAGGATATGATGTCATGCGCGACTTCCTCTGTTTTCATTCTGTCGCGACCGTGGACAAGAATGGTCGCCCCTTCCTTTGCGAGGCCTCGGGCCACACCCTCGCCAATCCCCTTGCTGCTTCCCGTGACCAGCGCAACCTTGTTTTGGAGCTGTAACTCCATGATATTTGATCCTTGTTATCGTCTCCGGCAGATATGAGGTTCGTCGATGAAACAGGCAATTACGCACTTTAAAGTGCCTGTCGAGGATAGGGCGACATGCCTCGGAGCCGACGGATCTGTCTCTCATGTCAGCAGGGTGCTTCGGATGATCACAGGACGTTGGAAACTGGCGATCCTTTTCCGATTGTTCGCCGAACCATCACTGCGGGCATCGCAGTTCATGAGAGACATACCTGGGATATCCCAGAAGATGCTAACGCAACATCTCAGGGAGCTGGAAATTGACGGCCTCATACGCCGACACGACTTTCAAGAGCAGCCTCCTCGAGTCGAATACTCGCTGAGTTCAGCAGGCCATGGGCTTATGCCGATTTTGATCGCGGTCAGGGAATTCTCTCGGGACTATCCCGTTGATCCGACTGTTGGTCCTTGACCTGGACGCCTTTAGCTTGATGAAGCCACATTGTCTCTTGCATTGTGTACCGAATGGTTCCATATAGTCTCCATGGTCAAGCGCACTCCAATATCCGCGTCCGTCGGTCGCCCTCGCGAATTTGAACTCAATGAAGCAGTTCGAAAAGCAATGCACGTATTTTGGGATCGTGGATATCACGATGCATCCCTTCCCGACCTGCTTGAGGGCATGGAACTTTCCAGAGGCAGCTTTTATAAGGCTTTCGTCGACAAGAGAGGCGTCTATCTGCGCGCCCTCGACGCTTACATCGAGGACGCCGTTCGCTCGGTCGGTGAAACACTGCATTCCAATCCGTCGCCTAAAGCCGCAATTTTAGAAGCTTTTTCTCAACAAGTGGATCAAACATCGGGAACGGACGGTTTGCGTGGATGCTTTGTCGTCTTTGCAGCTGTAGAAATGCTTCCGGAGGATAAAGAGGTCGCACTACGTATTTCCCGGCTGTTCAGACGTCTGCAAGATCTTTATGCCGCGGCGATCATAAGAGGCCAGGCCTTGGGCGAGATCGATCCTGGGCTGGATGAACGAACGCTCGCGAGGTTCCTCGTGTGCCAGATCCAGGGTATGCGGGTCCTGGCGAAGGCAGGAGCAGATCGCGCGGAGACAAGGGCCATGGTCGACCTGGCACTGAAGGCGCTTGGCTGACCCTATTTTGGAACCAATTAGTTCCAATTGATGATTTTGCAAACCGTCGATCGATTTTTTGATCGCTTGGGGAGACTTATGAGAGACACCAGCAATCCCGATGATAAACTCGATCCACGTCGATGGATGGCGCTGGTCATCCTTTTGACCGGTGCCTTTTTGCCGCCGCTCGACTTCTTCATCGTCAATGTGGCGCTGCCCTCGATCCGGGAGGATTTCGGGGCTTCTGCATCAACGATGCAGCTGATTATCTCCGGTTACGCTACCACCTACGCTGTGATGCTGATCACTGGGGGAAGGCTTGGAGATCTCTATGGTCGACGAAATGTCTTTCTGGCTGGAATGGTCGGTTTTGCAGCCGCGTCTGCCCTATGCGGGTTTGCCTGGTCTCCAGCCGCGCTGATCGTCGGCCGTATCCTTCAGGGGTTTGCGGCGGCAATTATGGCACCGCAAGCCTTAGCTTCCATCAATGCAATTTTCCCAGACCACGAAAAATCAAAGGCCCTCAGCTTTTATGCCCTGACATTCGGGGTGGCATCGATGGTTGGTCTGTTTCTTGGTGGCGCGTTGATTGCGCTTGATATTCTTGGTCTTGGATGGAGAGCCATCTTCCTCATCAACCTGCCGGTTATCGCGGTCGCCGCGCCGTCCGCCTTCATCACGTTGCGGGAAACTCGATCTGCGCACCCAAGCAAACTGGATCTTGGAGGAGCATTGTTGATCGCGATTGCGCTATTTGCACTGATTGCGCCGCTGATCGAGGGCCGGGAGCAGGGGTGGCCGATCTGGCTCATCGTGATGCTTGCCACGTGTCTTCCGTTTTTCGTCCTGTTTTGGCGGCATGAGAAACATCTGGAATCGACGGGGAAAGATCCGATTCTTGCACCGAGCCTGCTGCAAAACCGTGGACTACTGCGCGGGCTGCTGGCTGCCTTGTTCTTCTACGCCCTTGCGGCTTTCTGGCTGATATTCTCGGTCTATGAGCAGGGTGGCCTTGGTCGGACGCCTTTCGAGGCCGGGCTGGCGATCCTTCCTGCGGCTGTCGGCTTCGTCCTTGGTCCTTTTGCAAGCGAGCGCATCCTCAGCGTCTTCGGAAGATTTTCCGCTGGCGCCGGCATGGTGCTGCAAGCCGCAGGGTTGTTTGGAACGGCGGCCTTAATTTCGAATGGCCTTCCGCAATTCCTTTTTGCTGCGCTCTTTCTTATCGGTGCGGGGCAGGGGATCGCCCTTCCAAACCTGGTGAAGAGCATCGTGCAAAGGGTAGACCGGACGCAGTCAGGTTTGGCTTCTGGTCTGGTCAATTCGATGTTTCAGATTGGCGGTGCATTGGCAGCCGCAATCGTTGGCGGATTGTTCTTCTCGATCTTGGGGCCGGCCACAGACGTTCAATCCATTGGCCAAGCATACAGCGTTGCAGCGGTTGCAATTGCCTTTTGTCTTCTCATCGCGGGATGGCTTTCCGTCGGTCTGACATCGACCCAACCGTTGCGCCGATGAGCGGCACCATTTCAGCGCATCATCAGCCGATCGCGCGAAAACGGCGTGAAACTCCCCAGCAAAACAGAAACATTCAGAGGTAATCTCCATGAACAACATCTCCACACTACCTCTTGCCGGCAAGCGCGCGCTGGTCACCGGTGCAGCACGCGGTATCGGTGCGGCAATTGCGCTAAAACTGGCCGAGGACGGTGCCGACGTTGCGATCACCTATGAGAAGTCAGTCGAGAAAGCGGAAGCTCTCTGTGCCGAGATCCGCGCCCTCGGTCGAAATGCGATCGCCATCCATGCCGATGCCGCGTGCATTGCAGCCGCGACGGCGACCGTCGAACAAACGGTCTCTGAGCTCGGCGGCCTTGACATCCTGGTCAATAACGCCGGTGTCCTTCTCGCAAGTGATTTCGCCACGCAGCCACTTGAGGAGATTGATCTGCAGCTGAACGTAAATGTTCGCGGCGTCTTTCTGATCACCCAGGCAGCGCTGAAATATATTCCCAACGGAGGTCGCATCATCAGTACCGGCAGCAACGCAGGTCTGGCTGTGCCGTTCGCGGGGATCACGGTCTATGCCGCGACCAAGTCTGCACTGGAGAGCTTCACGCGCGGTCTCGCACGTGAGCTGGGCTCTCGGGAAATTACGGTCAATCTGGTTCGACCAGGTCCGATTGATACTGACATGAACCCTGCCGATGGCGCACTCGCAGCCACTATCCTGCCAAACCTCTCGATTGCTCGATACGGTAAAACTAGAGAAGTCGCAGAGGCCGTCGCCTTTCTCGCGGGGCCCGGTGCAGCCTACATTACAGGCTCAGGCATTCTCGTCGATGGCGGCATCAGTGCCTGAGCATTGGCACGAGGCGGTGCTGGCCGCTCCACCTGCAGGTAGTAACGCGGAATTTTTGGGCGCGCATGGGCCGCGGCGTTTCCTCCGCTGCACTACACGCGTAAATTTGAAGGAGCGGGTGGGGCCATAATTCGGGAATCTCACTCAGTTCGTGGTTTCCCTGACGTTGCAACCGCCTCGGAGGTAGCGAATATGGCAGGCCTGCTTTCTGCTTAAGCGTCCGTTTAGCGGGACCTAACCTATGAACATGGAGCAACACTTGAAGACCATCGGCATACTTGGCGGGATGTCCGCGACATCAACCCAGATTTATTACCGAGAGCTTTGCAGGCTGACCCGCGAGAGGCTGGGGGGACTTCACTCTCCAGAGCTTCTTATACGGTCTGTCGACTTTGATGAAATCGAAAAGTTGCAGGCATCCTCCGATTGGGGCGCGGCGGGCCGCATCCTCAATGATCATGCTATCGCGCTGCAGCGCGGAGGTGCCGACCTCCTCATCCTGGCGACGAATACCATGCACAAGGTGGCTGACAAGATCGTGGGCGGGGTCTCGATGCCGTTCGTGCACATCGCGGACGCAACTGCAACGGCTATCCTCGACCGCGGTTTCCGGAGACCGGGTTTGATGGCAACCGCCTTCACCATGGAGCAGACCTTCTATACCGACCGCCTCATAGCTCAGGGGCTGTGGCCAGAGATCCCTGAAGCCGATGATCGAGCAGAAACTCATCGTATTATCTATGACGAGCTGTGCCGTGACATCGTCCGCAAGGAGAGCCGCTTGACCTATGAACGGATTGCACAGCGTCTGGTCGACAAAGGCTGCGACTGTCTTATCCTCGGCTGTACAGAGGTGGGTATGCTGTTGAACCAGGATAATGTAGGCGTTCCTGTCTTCGACACGACCCTCGTTCATTGTAAAGCCGCACTTGACGCGGCTTTACAATGATATGGTGTGTTCTGACGGTCGAGCGATTGTGAGAACGATGAGGCTCAATGATCATACCTGTTCTCCCAGATGATACTGGACCCACTTCGCCTCTTCCGATGCAGTGCGCCCGAAATGCCGTCTGAAATCGCGGCTGAATTGCGCTGGGCTGACATAGCCTACTGAAACAGCCACATCTGCGATGGTTCCGCTTTGGCGGGCGATCATCAGCCTCGCTTCATGGAGCCGCAGCGCTTTCACATATTGCATAGGACTTGAGCCTGTCAGCTCCTTGAAATGGACGTGGTAGGAAGGGACACTCATTCCCGCGGCTTTAGCGAGATCCGCGATGGCCATGTCGGCTGCGTAATTCTCCCGTAGCCACATCACGCTCTCGACCAGTTTTCCCGCCGTTCCTTTCTGCTGCAGGGCCGCGATCACTGTGCCGCCTTGCGGACCCGACATGACGCGATAGTGCAGTTCACGCAGGATGGAAGCTCCCAGCACTGCAACCTCGACCGGGCTGTCAAGTGTCATCAGCAAGCGCAGCAGGACGTCTTTGAGCCTGCTATCCATTCTGCTTGAGAATAGACCTCTCGGCTTGGCGCTTACAGGACCGGTGAGTCTCTCGACCTGTATGGCGATTTCTGCCGCCACTTGCATATCGAACTCCAGATAGACTGCGAGCAGCGGCCGCTGTGGATTGGCGGTAGACGTCATCCGGAAGGGAACTGGTACCGAAACGGCAAGATAGTGGTCCTCGTCGTAGAGGTACATTTCTCCATCCAGCATGCCGTATTTATTTCCCTGCAAAACGAATACGGCCCCCGGCTTGTAGAGAACCGGAACATCATTCAGCACCGCTTCCGTACGTAGGATACGGACACAACCGAACGCTGTTTGATTGTACCCCAGACGAGGTGCAAGCCGTTCAGCCAGGACGACAAGCTGGTCATGTGCGGGGGATGTCTTTTCACATGTCATAGGATTTGGCAACATACTGAGAGGATATGCAATCGAATTGAAGCGCGCTCTAGATTATCTGTCATGTGGATGGTTAATCAAGGAGTTTCCGACATGTCATCCAAGACCTTCTTCATCACAGGCGCAAACTCAGGCTTTGGACTGGCCATTGCCACTGCCGCAATCCATGCCGGTCACAAGGTCATCGGGACCGCCCGCTCCGAACCGTCGCGTGACAGGTTGTCAAAGATACTGCCGACACTCCACCCGGTCCTTTGCGATGTCACAGATTTCGGACGCATTCCGGAGGTGGTTCAGAAGGCGGAAGAAGACCACGGTCCCGTGGATGTGCTGATCAACAATGCCGGATACGGGCACGAGGGTGTGCTTGAGGAATCGCCGCTTGAGGAGATGCGCCGCCAGTTCGACGTGAACGTGTTTGGCGCCGTTGCAGTCGCCAAGGCGTTTCTCCCGAGGTTCCGTGAGCGCCGAAGCGGCTTTATCGTCAACGTGACGTCGATGGGCGGCATGATCACCATGCCCGGCATCGCCTATTACTGCGGCAGCAAGTTCGCCTTGCAGGGTATTTCAGAGGTCATGCGTTCGGAAATGGCGCCGTTCGGTGTTCGTGTGACAACCCTTTGCCCGGGCTCATTTCGGACGGACTGGGCAGGTCGTTCCATGGTCCGCACAGAGCGTTCCATTGCTGACTATGATAGCCTGTTTGATCCGATCCGCGAGGCGCGTCAGGCAGTGAGCGGCAAGCAGCTCGGAGATCCACAAAAGCTCGCCTCCGCGGTGCTGACCCTCGTCGAGTCCGACAATCCTCCACCACAACTTCTCCTCGGTAGCGATGCCTTGAAGCATGTGACGGCACGTATCGAGCGTCTGCAACAGGAAATCGAAGCATGGAAGGATGTGACCGTCTCCACGGACGGCTGACACGAAACCAACATTTGCTATTGACCATCTGCCTACTAGAAGGTAGATAGACTGCATGAGCAATCTTTCGACAACCTCGGACGACATTCTGACGTCCACCCGAAACCTTCTGATAAGCGGCGGCTACAATAGCTTCAGCTATGCTGATATCTCGGAGATTGTTGGCATCCGCAAGGCAAGCATCCATCATCATTTTCCGAGCAAGGTCGATCTGGTGCGTGAGCTGGTTAAGCGGTATCGAGAGGATGGCCAGGCAAGCGTGGCAGTCCTTGAGCAGAAGGTTCCGAACGCTCTGGACATCCTCAAGACTTATGCAAACCACTGGGCTGCATGCATCGAGGATGCCAGCAGACCCTATTGTGTCTGTGCTATGCTTGCCAGTGAGCTGCCTTCCCTCCCGACGGAAGTCGCAACGGAGGTGACGAACTTTTTTCGTTTCATCTCCTCATGGCTGACTTCGGTCATGGAACGCGGTGCCAAGCAAGGCGAACTGAGTCTTACCAGTGCGCCGCATGTTGAAGCCGAAACATTTCTGGCCACCGTATACGGGGCAATGCTTTCGGCGAGAGCCTACGGGAAACCGGAGGTCTTCTCAACGATACTCGAACCCGCCCTCAATCGTCTCATGCCCACAGCCTCACACTAATCCTGCGTGGCATGGCTACCCGGGTCAATCGCGCCCATCGAAACTACCAACTAGTAGGAAGATAAAAATGAGAAATGTTTTTCCAGCTCTGGCCTTCGCGCTAGCCAGCATCCTTTCCGCAACTGTTGTTTCCGCACCTGCATCTGCCGAAGATAAGAAAGCCGCGCCGATCCATGTACGAGGCAGCATCGTCGACTACGAGGGGTCAACGCTGAAAGTGAAGACCCGCGAAGGTGAGACCGTCGACGTCGTCCTTGCCAAAGACTGGAAGGTCGCTGGCGTTGCCAACGCAAAGGTCACCGATATCAAGCCGGGCGATTTCGTGGGCATCGCATCCTTGCCAAAGGGCGATGGCGGCGATGGAGCGCTTGAGGTCCTAATTTTCCCGCCGGAAATGAAAGGCACAGGCGAGGGGAGCTATGGTTGGGATTTGAAGCCCGACAGCAGCATGACCAATGCGACGGTCGCCGATGCCGTAACGGGTGTAGATGGCCGGACCGTCACCGTCACCTATCATGGCAAGGAAAAGAAGATCGCCATTCCGGATGGGACACCTGTCGTCACCATCGCTGGAGCCACCAAGGATGATCTCGTCCCCGGCGCCGTAGTCTTCATCACCGCTGAAAAGGCTGCAACCGGCCCCATCGCCCATCAGGTGGTCGTCGGCAAGAATGGCGTGGTTCCCCCGATGTGAAGACCCCGCCGTCACTGGCCGGAGCAGCCGCCATACTGCTTCGGCCGGCGACTACAGATCGACGCTGCTTGGTCTGCCGCCGCTAAATGCACCGATGAAAGACGTTGAGATGAGCGTAGACCCTTCCAATGATAATGTCCGAAATCCCCGGACGATCTCTATTCGCCGCCACTCTGTCGTGACACGGCTCACGCACTGGCTGAACGTGCTCTGCCTGAGTTTCCTTCTTTTGAGCGGATTGCAGATCTTCAACGCCCACCCCGAGCTATACTGGGGACATTATGGCGCCGACGGCGATCCTGCCGTCTTGACGATTGGCGCCGATGACAAAGGCGGCGAACCACGCGGTTTTGTTCGCATTGCAGGCCTGGAACTACCTACCACGGGCGTCCTCGGCGTGTCGAATGTTGATGGCGGACAAGTCTCACGCGCTTTTCCCTCCTGGGCAACCATCCCTTCATTCCAGGATCTTGCAGCCGGACGTCGCTGGCATTTCTTCTTCGCCTGGCTGTTTGCGATCAACGGCATTGTCTATCTCGGCTTCAGCGTGCTGAGCGGACATTTCCGCAAGGACCTTGCGCCAAAGCCCCATGAGCTCTCGCCAAGCCACCTCGGCCGCGAAGTCCTCGATCATGCTCGGCTGCGCTTTCCGAAAGGGGAGGAGGCCAAACACTATAATTCGCTTCAAAAGCTCACCTATCTGGCGGTCATTGTCGTTCTGCTGCCGCTGATGGTCGCCACGGGTTTGGCAATGTCACCCGGGATTGACGCCGCTTTCCCCGTACTCATTGAGATTTTCGGTGGACGCCAGTCCGCGCGTACCGTCCATTTCATCACAGCGTCGGCGCTGGTCATCTTCGTTGTCGTGCATGTGGCAATGGTGGTCCTGTCCGGGACCTGGAACAATATTCGCTCGATGATCACCGGACGCTATATGATTCATCACAAGGGGCCACAATCATGAGAACGCTTCTCACCCGACGCCGCTTCCTCATCGGCGGCACACTCGGCGCCAGCGCCCTGACCCTTTCCGGGTGTGACCTGCTGGACCAGAACGCCGACGTCGCCGATGTCCTGCGCTCAGCCGAGCACCTGACCATGAAGGCACAGAGACTGCTTCAGGGGCGGGATGCGCTGGCGCGTGAGTTTGACGAAAAAGACATTTCTCCTTTCTTCCGTGTCAACGGAACGAGTGCTCCCGATAGCGAGGAATATGCAGAACTGTTGGAAGGCCAATTCGCAAACTGGCGACTGAAGATCGACGGTCTTGTTGATCGGCCTCAAGAGATTTCGCTCAAAGATCTGAAGGCGCTTCCTTCCCGCACCCAGATTACCCGCCATGATTGCGTCGAAGGCTGGAGTGCTATCGGTAAATGGAAAGGCGTCCCGCTCTCCCACTTGTTGCGTCTCACCGGGGTTAGGCCGACGGCGCGCTACGTCGTATTGCATTGTGCGGACGAACTCGAAAAGACGCTCGACGGAAGCGGCCGTTACTATGAGAGCATTGATCTCATCGATGCGGTCCATCCTCAAACCATCCTCGCCTACCAGATGAACGGCCAGGATCTCAGCGTCGGCCACGGCGCGCCCTTGCGCCTCAGGGTCGAGCGACAGCTCGGCTACAAACAGGCAAAATACATCATGCGCATCGAACTGGTCGACAGCTTCGCCGGGCTGTGGGGTGGGAACGGCGGCTATTGGGAAGACCGTGGCTACGAGTGGTACGCCGGCATCTGAGGCAATCGAGATGATGAACCACAGGAAAACAATCCATGAGCCGACGGAAGTCCGGAAAGTGATGCCGATTTCAGAAATTGCGCCTTCACGACAAATCGAAATCAACCAAGCGAGTTCCATCCTCTCCGATCCTGACGGCCGATGGGCTGCCGGGCGGGAGGAGGCGATCAGCGATGCCTTCGGAAAGGCATGGGCATCAAGGGTGCCCACGGCGGCGGGACGACGGTTTCTTCTCGCGACGGCCAGGACCTCGATAGTCCCGAAATGTCAGCCGGGAAACTCTCTGACAAAAGCGATCAGACCCGCCGTGCTGAATGGCAGAGAACACCCACTTGAGCGAGCATTTCGTCTTCATCTGATGACGCTCGCGCGAACCACTAATCAACCAGTTTAGAAAGTGACAGAAAACAATGTCGAACAACCAGATCTCCCGTGCCGCGCGCGGCAACGACCAGTGGCTCAAGCAGTATTACTTTACCAGAGCGGCCTTCTCAGTGCTTTGGGTCGCGGCTGCGTTGACTGCCGGACGACATTCCTTTGCGGTGGCTGCCGCACTGCTGATCATTTATCCCGCTTGGGATGCAATCGCCAACGTTATCGATGCCACCAGGAGTGGTGGTCTTGCCGCCAATCGGAGCCAAGCGATCAACGTCGCAGCGAGCTCGGTTATGACGATAGCCGTAATCCTGGCGTTGACAATGAACATGAACTGGGTTCTCGGCGCCTTCGGTCTATGGGCTATCTTCTCAGGGCTGTTGCAGCTTGGAACTGCTGTGCGGCGCCGAAAAACGAATGGGGGTCAGTGGGCGATGATTTTGAGCGGAAGCCAATCCTCTGTGGTCGGTGCTCTCTTCATCTTTCAGGCGCAAATGCCTCAGGAGCCTTCTATCGCCACGGTTGCGGGCTACGCTGGCGTCGGAGCATTCTACTTCCTGGTTTCGGCAATTTGGCTGACGATCGCCCTGTCACGTCGCAGTATGCATCCCATCTCATAAGCTCTACCTCGCGCCTGTGAAACGACTTGGAAGATATTCAAATGATGACAGATGATGTGGCACAGCAACTCGCTTCCTACCGGAGGACCATCGACAATTTGGATTCAGCTCTCCTCTATATTCTGGCCGAACGCTTTCGCTGTACCGAGCATGTCGGCCACTTGAAAGCCGAACAGGCGTTGCCGGCGATCGATAATGAGCGAGAGCGACGCCAATTGGATCGAGTGATGAGTATCGCCAATGAGGTTGGCCTCAGTCGGCACTTCGTCGAAGGGCTGATGACAATGATCGTGGGCGCTGTGGTGGAGCGGCACAGGGAGATTGCGGCCAGCAAGTAAGTTGTCTGTCGCGGCTGTCCTACCGCGGCCGTGGATCGGCGGGGAAAATCGATCTTCTTCGCGCGGCTTACCATGCAGGGGCATTTGTGATGTGGTCCGAGACGGTCGAGATAAACGCCCGAAGACGCTGAAGACGTCGCAGGTCCCGATGATATCCCATCCAGATGTCTCGCGCGGGCGGGGGCTTGGGTAGTTCAAGTCTGCGGATACCCGGGATTTGGTTACCCACTGCGCGGGGCAGGACGGCGATCCCAACACCCTGCCTGCACATTCGCCCCTGGACGTTTCGGTTGTTTGATCGCAGCACGGGTCTCGCGTTCGGAAAACTCTCGGAGAGCCAGGCTATGTCGGGGAATTGCCCTGTCGAAGTGTCGTGGGTGATCAGACGGAAACCAGTCCCGTCGCCGAATTTAGGGTCAGGCGACTCCTCGGCGATGTAGACGCCGTATTCGAGCCTAAAGAGCCGCCGTTGAATAACATCGGCAGTGTCGAACGGAACGATGCGAAAGGCAACGTCTGCCTCCCTCTGGGCGAGGTTGAACAGGCGAGTGCCGGTCAGGATCTCGACGTCCACATTGGGGTAGGCTTTCGAGAAATCCGCCACGATGGGAGGCAGGACATAAGCCCCGAACCAGTCTGCCGATGAGATGCGCAGATTGCCTTTGAGATTTTGCTCCTGCCCGGCGAGTCGGCGCTCCATTGCAAGCGCGCCTTCTTCCATCTGCTCTGCCAGGGCGATGATCCCGTGGCCCTCCTCGGTCAGCACGAGACCGTCCGCGGTCCGCTGGAAGAGCGTATGGCCGATGGCATCCTCAAGGGCACGCAGCCGCCTGCCGACGGTCGGATGGCTTGTATGAAGAGCACGCGCAGCGCCGCCGAGCGTGCCGGACCGCGCAATCGCAAGGAAGATTCTTACATCACTCCACTCCATGGCCATGCCCTTACAAAAGTGAACAATGAGAATACAAAATTGTCACTTCAAGTACAAATATAAACATCTAGATTCAAGTCATCTTCTGAAAGCAAGCGGAGAAACGTCATGAAAACATGGTTCATCACAGGCTGCTCGAGCGGCTTCGGGCAACGGCTCGCGCTCGCTGCGGCACGGCGGGGCGATCAGGTTGTCGCGACTGCGCGCAACGTCAACTTGATCAAAGAAATGGCTCGGCCATTCGACGGCCGCATGATCGCCTTGCCGCTCGACGTGACGGATGCGGCGGCGGCCAATGCCGCGGTCGCAAAGGCCGTGGAGATATTTGGCGGCTTTGATGTGCTGGTGAACAATGCCGGCTACGGACTGTTTGGTGCGCTCGAGGAAGGCACGCCCGAAGAATATCGACCGATGTTCGAGGTGAACGTTTTTGGTCTTATCGAAACCACCAGAGCAGCCTTGCCTGTCCTGCGGCGCTCGGGCGGAACGATCGTCAACATGTCGTCCGGTGCAGGGATCGCGGGCAGCGGCGGGGCAGCATACTACAATGCAGCCAAGTTTGCGGTTGAAGGGGTTTCCGAGGCGCTCGCGGGTGAGCTGAAGCCGTTCGGCGTCCGCGTGCTGATCGTCGAGCCGGGGCCGTTTCGCACTGACTTCCTTGGACGCTCGATAACGATGGCGGCCAAGGAAATGCCGGAATACGCCGCAAGTTCGCGCAGACATTATCGTGAAACCAACAACGGCAATCAAGCAGGCGATCCCGACAAGGCGGTTACAGTGATCTTGCAGGCGGTCGACGCCAATAACGCCCCGCTTCATCTGCCGCTTGGGCCCGTCGCGCATTCAATCGCCGAACGAAAGCTGGCTTCTTTCCGCAGCGATATCGACGCTTGGCGAGACATCTCGGTCGCCACCGATTTCGATCAGGCCTGAGCTGGCGCTAGCTCTGTTTAACATCAACATCGACGGGAAAGAGTTATGATCCCAACACTGGAAGATTTTACCCAGCAACTGGTGCCGGTGAACGGCATCAAGATCAATGCCGTCACGGGCGGCTCTGGCCCCCCGCTCCTTCTGCTTCACGGTTGGCCGGAAACTTGGTGGGAGTGGCACGACGTCATGCCGCTGCTGGCCGAACAGTTCAGCGTGGTGGCGATTGATCTACGCGGCGCAGGCTTTTCCGACTGCCCGCTTGACGGCTACGATAAGGCGACGATGGCGCGCGACGCGCACGAGGTCATGATCGCCCTTGGGCATGAACGCTACGCTGTATGCGGCCATGACATCGGCGGAATGGTGGCGCTTCCGCAGGCCGCTATCTATCGAGATGCCGTTACTCACCTTGCCGTCCTCGATGTTCCGCTTCCTGGCTGGAGTGAGTGGGAGGCTACGACGGCAAAGATCTGGCACTTCGCGTTCCATGCTAATCGGGATCTGCCGGAACGCCTGATTTATGGCCGCGAACATGACTATATTTCGGCCTTCATGGCGGAGCGGTTTTACGATCACAGCACCTTTAATCCTGAAGACATCGACATCTATGCGAAAGCAATGGCACTTCCTGGTCGCACGCGCGGTGGCATGGAATGGTACCGCACACTGACCGCAGACCATGCGGCCGCGCTCGAATACAAAAAACAACCGCTCCGAATTCCGGTTTTAGGTCTCGGCGGGGAGCAGCGTTTTGGTGCTCATATGGTCCCAATGCTCAAGGAGTTCGCCACAGATGTAACGGGCGGCTCGATTGCCCGCTGCAGTCATTATGTGGCGGACGAGCGCCCGGATGAAGTGGCCGCTGCTCTCATCGATTTCCTCAAGGCCAACTGAACTCTGCGATCCGGGCAAATTGAGTCCGAACGCGTTCATCGATTCAACAAGAAAGGAAACTGTCATGACTGCACCTCAAATTCGTGGCGTCAATCACATCGGCATCACAGTGCCCGATATCGAGGCAGCAAAATCATTCCTGGTGGAAGCCTTTGGCGGCCAGGTGATCTACCAATCGTTCGGGCCGCAGGATCCGGCCAGACAGGGACCCGAGTTCGAGCGGGCCACTGGTGCTTACCCGGGAACGGTTGTGCGTGCGCAGGCAATGGTCAAGATCGGAACCGGGCCTGACATCGAGCTCTTCGAAATGCATGGCCCCAAACAAGCGCAACCGGTTACACCGAGCGACTTCGGCATTACGCATTTTGGCGTCTATACCGACGACATCGACGCATCGGTAGCGCGGTTTGAAAAGGCTGGCGGAGCAGCCCTCACGGCGCCACGCGCAATTCCCTACGCAACCGAAAAAGGTCCTGGAAACAAGGTCTGCTATTGCCGCACGCCGTGGGGCACGATGATTGAGTTTATCACCACGCCTGATCGCATGGCCTATCATGACCAGACGGATCTGCGCAGATGGCAGGACGAGGATTGAGCATGAGCTTTGATACCTCGTTATCCCGCCGCGGCCTGCTGTCGCTTTCGGCGATGGCTGCAACCTCGGCCCTGGCGGGGTGCGTCTCCACCTCCGGCTCGGGCCGGATGGTGGGGCGACAGTCGACGCCTCTCCTGGATCCGATCGGCTCTGTCCACATCGCCCCTGCGCCGACAGATGCCGAACTGGCGACCATGTACGGTCCTACCGAGGATGGCGGCTTTCTAATCCCGGCGGTTCCCTACAAGCAGATCAATCCGCGCTACTATCGCCAGCAGGTCCTCGACCCGACTGGCGAGGCGCCCGGCACGATCGTCGTCGACACTCCCTCCCGCTTCCTCTACCTCGTCCAGTCGGGCGGGACCGCGATGCGGTATGGTGTCGGGATCGGGCGCGATGGCTTTGCCTGGCAGGGCAACGGCATCATTCAGTGGCGTCAGAAATGGCCGCGTTGGAAGCCGCCGAACGAGATTGGTCGTCCGCCAGCCGGAATTGGCCAAATATTCGATCGAGAATGGCGGCATGGAGCCGGGCCTGAAAAATCCGCTCGGTGCGCGAGCGCTCTACATCTTCTCCGGTGGCCACGACACACTCTATCGTCTGCACGGCAATCCGCAAT
Organism: Agrobacterium sp. LR_9; assembly: GCF_041954855.1. NCBI lineage: Bacteria > Pseudomonadati > Pseudomonadota > Alphaproteobacteria > Hyphomicrobiales > Rhizobiaceae > Agrobacterium > Agrobacterium sp. LR_9. The sequence goes on along the minus strand of NZ_JAVAYA010000012.1, from coordinate 19,938 downwards.
GGCGCTCGATTGGCAAGGCAGTTTCTTCCGGCTGTGTGCGCCTGCTCAACCAGGACATTATCGACCTCTATGAACGCGTGCCGATCAAGGCTCCAATTGTCGTTAAGCAGTAAGTACAAGCAATCACGTCCGTCCCTCCCTGGATAGAGGAGAGACATGTCCCCCAAAGCTTTCAAAGCCTCCGTAATTCCAAGCAAAAAACTCAAGGAACTACCGCCCATGTCGAACTTCAGTAAAGCGGCCGTTGGCCTCATTGCAGCGCTTTTGTCTTCTGCTGTCCTAACTGCCCCAGCCTTAGCGGATGCGCGCAACATCGTGCTTGTCCATGGCGCGCTCGTGGATGGTTCGGGCTGGCGCGACGTTTATGACATCCTCACCCGCGACGGCTATCATGTCAGCATCGTCCAGCAGCCACTAACAAGCCTGGATCAGGACGTTGCAGCTACGAAGAGCGTGCTTCATCAGCAGGACGGGGACGTCGTTCTCGTCGGCCACAGCTATGGGGGGACGATCATCACGGCAGCAGGTGATGATCCTAAGGTCAAGGCACTTGTCTATGTTGCGGCACTGCAGCCTGAGAAGGGCGAAAGCACCGCACAACTGCTCCAGTCGATGCCGTCACCCACCAATGATATCAAGCCGACAAAGGATGGCTTCCTGCTTATCGACCCGGCACGGTTCGCGGCTGATTTCGGGGCGGATCTATCCAAAGAGCAGGGCGAGTTTATGGCCCGGTCTCAGATGCCTGTCGCCGTCGCGGCCACCAGTGCGCCGGTGTCTATTGCCGCTTGGCACGACAAGCCAAGCTACGGGATTGTTGCGAAGAATGACATGACGATCAATCCGGACCTTGAGCGCTGGATGTACAAGCGCGCTGGCTCGACTGTCACGGAGATCGATGGTAGTCACGCTATTTATATCTCGCAGGCAGCTGCAGTTGCGAAGATGATCGAGGAGGCCGCGCAAGCCGTCGACTGACAGAAAAGGACCGCGGTAACTCCGCAAAGTCACTAGCTGCAGCGCTTTGGGAGTTTGGACTCGTGCCTTGGCAGTGACGTGATCGCTGCGCCAAGGATAAACGTTGACATCAGAGGGGCCCCGCGATCCAACATCGCGCTTTAAAGCCAAGTGTCGTCGCGGGCCTTCAATGCAGATCGCCGCGGAAGGTACAGCAGGAGCGCACTCCGGTGCTTGTAGAATGTCTGAACTTTTCAGCCTCGTCGAAACGGGGCCGTGCACATCTGTTGCCCGGGAAAACTGTGCCCGATAACTTTGTCTCGACTCGAACTCCTTCGTATGATCCGGGCCGGAAACGGCCGGATGCAATACGCTCTAATTGTGCCTAAACCGCGAGGTCGTTGCCATGTTTATCCCTCTTCATCAGTACTTCGTATTTATCTCTATCGTTACCATGATCGTGGTGACACCGGGACCGAACCTTGCTTTGCTCCTGGCCAATTCGCCAAGCAACACGAAGCTGACCGGCTTCGGGATGGTATTCGGCTTCGCCGCAGCCATCGTTTCTCATGCCGCGTTGGCACTTGTTGGAGTGGGGGCGGTGATCGCAGCGTCGGCAATCTTGTTCACAGTGATGAAGCTGTTTGGTGCAGCCTATCTCATCTGGCTGGGTACTAAATCTCTCTTGTCGCTGCGACGTCTGAACGCACCTGTCATAAATCCGAGCCGGGTGTCAGTGAACCTCACAGCTAAGAGGGCCTTCGTTCGCGGATATCTCAGCAACTTCCTCAACCCAAAACCGGCGATCTTTTACGTTGCAGTCTTTCCCCAATTCTTGGAGGGGCGCCAACAGGACGTGCTTGCAAATGGCGCCGCGCTCGCACTCACACATGCTCTGATCGCTGTAGCTTTTTACGGCTTAGTTGTCCTCCTGGTCGGCAGCGTGACTGGTTTTCTCAATCGCCCGCACATCGCCAGAAGGATCAAAACGATCTCCGGGGCGGCCTTGATCTTGTTAGGCGGTCGCTTGTTATTGGCAAAGAGCCCTGCCTGATCGTCTCAACCTGATCCGGGGCTAACGCGCCTTCAACACAACGACCGCCTCGCGTCAATTCATTCACTTAGCTAATTTGGCTCGGCCTGTGCGGACGAAGAAAGGATTATCTGTGAATCGCAAAATTATCGTGCCGTCGGCAATGAAGCCGATTGTGGAGCGGGCAGGCTATGCCCCTGCAGTACGCGTTGAAAACCTGGTTTTCTGCGCGGGGCAGGTTGGACGTGATGCCAACATGAATGTCATCAACGACCCAGAGAAGCAATTCGAGGCGTGTTGGGACAACTTAGCTACCGTTTTGTCAGCGGCAGGCTGCAGCTTCGAAGATGTTGTCGAGATGACTACGTACCATGTCGGGTTGCAGCAGCACATGCATACCTTTCGCAAGGTAAAAGACCGGATTTTCCCCCGTGGGACATGCGCGTGGACTTGCATTGGCGTCTCTGAACTTGCCCAACCCGGTCTTCTTGTGGAAATTAAAGTTGTGGCAGCTATTCCTTCGCACCCGTTGGAATTGAGCGGTTGATGCCCGCCGATCACGGCTCCAAGTATTTGCGTTCCAGCTATTTAGGGGGGGTAGAAAAGCAGGCTGCAGGTTCGCATCTTTTCAAGGGCGCTACTGGCGTCGCTCGCACTGGTCTTTGTAATGACCGGCGGAAAAAATGGCTGATAGGGCAAGATGCATGACATTGGACGGATTTGTAGTCCGGAAACTAATCGAGCGGGCTAGGGCGATCTGTACGGCCGCAAATACTCTGAGGGAAGGCATGTCAGCGACGATAGAGTTGGTCGGCAAAATGTATTTTCGGACCTATGTTGTTCTATAGTCAGAGTAGTTTCGCCCGAGATTATCATTAAACATCCGTTAATCCACGTATGCAAATATTAGCACATGCGGGACAGCGTTGTTCTAAAGGAACCGTCGATCGCTTCATGTTTAACCTGAAGCTGACAGCTTCGAAAGGATTGCGATGATCGGAGTGATCGGCGGCAATACAAAGGCTCAACTTGCAGCCCTTGCTCATATCAAAGCAAATGTCATGATTGCCGACGGTAAGCTGAACATCACATACATGAACGATGCTGTCCGTAAGCTGCTGGCCGCTGCTGAACAGGACCTCAAGAAGGAGCTGCCGCGGTTTGCGGTCGATACCCTGATCGGCAGCAATATCGACATCTTCCACAAGAACCCATCCCACCAGCGAAAAATGCTCTCGCACTTGACGAAGCCGCACAGCGCGACCATCCGCGTGGGCAGTCACAGCTTCGACCTGCACGTCACACCGATCATGGAGGGCGGGAAGCCAAAGGCATTCGTGGTTGAGTGGGCTGACGCGAAAGAGCGGCTCCTCAATCTCGACTACCAGAACCAGATGGCTGCGATCAGCCGCGTCCAGGCCGTTATCGAGTTCACGCTGGACGGCGAAATTGTCACAGCCAACGAGAACTTCTGCAAGACGATGGGTTATTCGCTAGACGAAATCCGCGGCAAACATCACAGCATGTTCGTTGAGCCGGCCTACAGGGCCAGTTCTGAATATGCGCAGTTCTGGGATGAGCTCAAAGCCGGCAGGTTCCAGGCCCAAGAGTTCACTCGGGTCGGCAAGAACGGGAAGAAGGTCGTCTTGAATGCTTCCTATAACCCGATCCTCGACGAACATGGAAAAGTCGCCAAGGTCGTCAAATACGCAACCGACGTCACCGACCGGGTATTCGCAGTCACCGAGATCGGTGGTTCGCTCAACAAGCTTGCCGACGGCAGGCTCGATTTCCGCTTGGAACAGCCGTTCGCAACTGACTTCGAAAGCCTGAGGAGCAATTTCAACGAGGCGGTCGACAGGCTTGGCACGGCGCTCGGCTCGGTGGCAGACACGGCATCAAGAATCGATTCCGGTACTCGCGAGATCGCCGCAGGTGCAAGTGATCTGTCGAAGCGGACAGAGCAACAAGCGGCATCGCTTGAAGAGACCGCAGCTGCTCTAGACCAGATTACCGCCAATGTCAGCAGCTCGACGAAGCGAACGGAGGAAGCGCGCGGCGTGGCGAGCCAAGCAAATCACGCTGCAACAAAGTCCGCAGAAGTGGTCTCGCAGGCCGAGGAAGCGATGCGAAAAATCGAGGAGAGCTCGCAACAGATCTCCAATATCATCGGCGTGATCGATGAGATCGCTTTCCAGACCAATCTGCTGGCGCTCAACGCCGGTGTCGAAGCCGCCCGTGCCGGCGAAGCGGGCAAGGGCTTTGCGGTTGTCGCTCAGGAGGTGCGGGAACTGGCCCAGCGCTCGGCGCATGCCGCTAAGGAGATCAAGGGCCTCATCCATAACTCCACATCTGAGGTCGGAAGCGGCGTGAAGCTGGTGCGTGATGCCGGAGAGGCGCTGAAGACGATCGGCGGCTTCATTATCGAGATCAACGCTCACATGGAGGCGATCGCCACCTCTGCCAGGGAGCAGGCCACAGGTCTGGCTGAGGTCAATTCCGCTGTAAACTCCATGGATCAGACGACCCAGCAGAATGCCGCCATGGTCGAGGAATCAAATGCGGCATCCAGTGCACTTGCCGAGGAAGCAGGTCGGCTGCGAAGCCTGATAGCACAGTTCAGCGTCGGTGCGGCTCAGACATCGGCGCTGCGCCAGGTAGGACGTACGATGGCGCGCCCGTCCTCTTTTGCCTCGCCCACAAACACCGCCCCCGTTCTCAAGGTGGCGGCAAATGGCAGCGCCCGCCCGGTCGATAGCTGGGAAGAGTTTTGATCGGGAAACGGCACCATAAGGGTGTTTCCTCGCGTCTACAACTATCCAGAGGTCAAGCCGAGTGACGAACCCCTGATCCGCATTAGGGAACCGAGCATCACGTTTTTCACAGTGAAAATAGTTTGTGGTCCGTGCCTTATCTTTTGGCGTCGATCCTGACCTCCCACCTGCAAACGTGGCGATGAATGCCACAGAGGCGCCGAACTGACTTCCGACGAGAAGTCCGGCTGCAACACCAATCAACGGTTCGGAAAATACCCCGTAGAACCCCGGCGAGCGATACGCCGGCATTGGCAAAGCTGAAAATCGGCACATCATGAACGCCAATGGCTTTTGAAGCGCGTGTTCGAGCTTGGGAAGCGGAGACTCGGAATGAGTAGCCTCGGGGACGTCGGGCGTCAGCTTCAGCGAAATCGTTGGGGTAGCATGACACCTAAGCTCTCGCAGGTTCGGATGTAGGTTATGTCCGTGACCCAGACCTTGTCCGGAGCCTTGACGTTAAATTGCCGGCCGAGTGTGTTGTTGATAGCGACGGCAGACCTGCCGCCATAGCGGCCGGGGCGGCGTTTGTAGCCGATCTGCGCCTTGATCCCGGCGAGACACATCGGGCGCGACCCTGTTCGGGCAGCGCATCTCTCCCTGATCGAGAAGGTCGTCGTGCAGCTTGCGATAACCGTATACATTGCCGCTCTCTTCCCATACCTTCAGGAGAAGATCGGTCTGTCGCTTGCCTTCGTTGGCTCGTCTGCTCAGCGGTTTTTTAGCCAGGTGTAAAATCCACTCGGGTGAACCCGCAGCAGGCGGCACATCGTCCGAACCGAAAACTGCAAGCGATGCAGAGCAATGAATGCTCGACTATCACCTTGCATCCCTGGCGAAATTCGCGGCCGATTTTTTTAGGATGTCTCGCTCCTTGGTGACGCGAGCCAGTTCCTTCTTCAGCCGCCTGGTCTCCTCGGCCTCGTCGTTGCCCTTGGCGTTAGACGCCGCAAACTTCGTCTTTCATTCATACAGGGAATGCTGGCTCAGGCCGAGGCGACGCCGGCCTGAGACTGCTGTGCTCACTTGGCTGGATGCACAAGCCATCGAAACGCTGTTCATTTCCGCGAGTTCAATTGCCGAACTTCGTTTTGGGGTTGCCTCAATGCCAACGGGGAAGCGCCAGGCAGTTCTCCACGATCGCCTTGAAGGTGAAGTTCTTCTACCGCTTTTTGACGGGCGTATTCTGCCTTTTAATGCAGGCGCCTCCGAATTCTACGCGGACCTGATGGCCAGCGGCAATTTCGTTTACGCACCGATGCTTGCAGCCGTCGACGACTGGGAACCACGCTCCGGGCGGTCTTTCCCGATGCAGATCGTTTGTGGTGATTTGCGGACCGATCGCAACGCCGAAATTATGCCAACCTCCTCGAACTCGAGTAGATAGGGAACAGGATTCGGAATTGGGATCCAGCGATACAGATACCGTGACGATAAGGTGCATTTCATGTGATAGTTATACTCAAGTGGACTCTCGTTGCCGTCTCACGGGTTTGTCAGGCCCTGAACACGGACACTATAGGTTCGCAGGGTGCCGCGCTGGTTTTCAGCATATGCACGTAGCGACCCTGCAACCCCGGTTTTGATAAAGGCTTCGAACATCGTCTTCGCATCTTCGAGGACCGAAACCTGCGTCGAGAGGTACGCCTGGTCGAACTCACTTTGTGAAACGGCTTCTAAAGCTCTCATCTTCTCTGCATATTCGGCGCTCATGTTCTTCGGTACCGAGGTACCATCCTTTTGAGCAGCATCCGCGAGATCGACGAGCGCTTTCTCATGGTCGCGCATGATGTCATTAGCGAACATTTTCGTCGCGTCATCCTGCGCGCTTTTAAGCGCCAGCCTGCTCGCCTCCACTTCAAACTGATTGAAGGAAGCCGCCTCGACAGTGAAGTCCGCGGGTGATTGCGCGTTCGAGAAAGCGGGCATTAACATCGAAAGACACAGTGCGGCGCAGCAGGCATGGAATGGCTTCATGTTAAACTCTCCCTCAATGACTGTTATGGTCAGGGCGTCGTGTTCTGGCTGCCCGGCAGCGCATTTCTGTCAGCAGGCCCCGCAGGTGCTTGCTCTTCCGTCTGGCCCCTGTCTGGTGAATTTGACGGTGCTGTGTCCGGCGTCGTCTTGACGAAGTAGACGACCACGATCATCGCCAGAGCCACGGCCGCGGCTGCTGCCAATGTCAATATAGTTCTATAGTTTTTCATATCAGTTTCCGCTTCCGGTTACTTTCCGTCGTAAAGTTTATGAACCTTGCGGACCTGTTCTTGCTGCTCCTTGGCCGATAACCTGCGCTGACGCAGCAGGACATAAAAGACCACGGCACCCAGCAGCAATGGGCCTCCAGCGACAACAACCAGCCAAAATACATCCGCCATAATCCGTCCTGTCAGTTCATGAGGTTGGTGCCACGACGAACCACAGACCAGAGCCAATGTTCCTGGAAATTTGGAAAGTAAGCAGATGGGACAAAAATCACCCGTCAGATGGCGCGCTGGAGCAAGGCTCAAACGGCGATGTCTCCGCGGTCGAGGAGCGGCTACCGGCCCTCGTTGAAATCGCGAAAATGGTCAGAAGCTTTCACCATATGCTGCCCCGCAAGTCTAAAGAGGATCTGGACCGACCGGCGGCTAGGACTTGGTTCCATTATCGCCGACAGAGCATAGGGTCAGGATACAATAATTCAGTCTGACTGAGGAACAGGGAGTACAGCCGACGGTTAGACGTGAATGGAGGAACACCATGATGTCTATTTCCCGATGGAGTAGTCCGGTAACGATTTTGAGCACAGAAGGTGGGCAACAAACCGTCCGTGGCCCCTTCGACGCTCTCATTTTCCTGCTGGATGAATGGCCGGACAAAAGAGGTCCCGCTTACGTTCGTGCAAGGAGCGCTTGCCGTGCCGCACTCGCTGGACGTCAAGCCCCAGATTGGGCTCGCGACATGTTCTTGCAGGCGGCTCAGGAAGCGCAGATTATGCAGCGTCAAAAGGACGAGCCATTATCCTCCAAACCGTCCTCAAGGGGAAGTAGAACAGATTTCTCCCCGAAAGAAGGATCGAGGACAGCCGATAGGGCTAATTATAATCACCTAGGCTAGTCGCTTGCTGTTGACGGCGGGCGAACTGTAGGGGTGATCGCCATTTGCGACGCGTGCGGCCAACGGCGCCCGAGGGGTGGTCAACCGAAGCGAGGCTTCGGTTCACGCTTCGGCTATTGGCAAGGGCATATTGCCGCGTGGCCGGGATCGAGCAGGTGGCCGTTGTTTCTCTCGTGCGGCGCTTTGCTTTTACAAGAGCCCGGCGCTCATGAGCCCTGGAGCGTGTCTTTTGTTTCGCCGAGAGAGAGAGAGAGAGAGAGAGAGAGAGAGAGACTCGTTCTCGGGTCCGAAAGTGTCCGAACCTGACGCTCCCTCTGCGCATGCGCCCGGATTATGTGATCTGTGCGCATCCCATCATCTTGGCGACAAGATTGAGAAGCGGGCGAGCCTGTCGCGGTGGTCTTAGCTGCCGGACTGATTGCCTCTTTGCCTTCCAGACCAATTATAGGTGTGGGCGCGCTCCATGCCCGGAACAGGGAGCAGGAGGCGTTCAATGCGATTGCTTGCATAGAACCAAAGTCGACCGCTTCGGATGTTAGGCTCATTCAACCGGACAAGCGCCTAAGGCATCTCGCCGATGCCGGCACGTATCCTCACTTCAACGGGTTGCGGTACGCGAAAAGGCGGGTTGAGCGGGGCGCTCGGCATCACGCTGTGTTTTGTCGGGAGAACACAAAGAACGGATGTTCGACAAGGGGCAAGCTTTCCATCTCACCGGCGTGGTATGTGCATCCAGACAGGACATCGGTGAAAACGCCACGCAAACTGGCCGGTAAGCTCCCGCGCTTTGATTGACCTCCGGCCTTGATTTGTCTGTTTCCGAGGAGTTGTTGCAAACCGAGGCGTGGGATCATGACGATAACGGCCTGATTTCTATGGGTCCTCGCATACGACACTATTGATGGAGATCCATCCAAAAGGGGCTCATAGTTGCCCCTGCGGAACAGGTCAGGGTGACGGCGCCGCAACTCCAGTATGCGACAAATGACCCGTTGTTTGGTCACCCCGTTTCGCATCTCATCCTCACAGCTAAAATCGATAGCCGCGCTCTCCTCAAGACGTGAGTGTAATTGCTCGAAGGGAAGCGCTCGACGGTTGTCTGGATCAACGAGGCTGAGATCGAGACTCTCGCTGCCCTGATATATATCCGGGACGCCAGGCGCTGTCAGCTTGATGATCGTCTGGCTGAGGGAATTGCGCAGGCCCGCCATAACGAATGGCTGGATGGAATGAACAAAGTCTTTCAGAAAGACGCTGTTCTCAGGCGCAAAGAGATTTGACGCATAGGCAAGTACGGCTCTTTCATAGGCCTCGTTATTGTCGCCCCAGTTGGTTCGCAACTTGGCTTCACGCAGCGATTTTTCGACATAAACAAGAAACCTCGCCTGTAGTGCGTCCAGCTCCGATCCTGTCGGTACCCCGGGCTCGGCAGGCCACACGCCGGCAAGAGCCTGGTAGAGCATCCACTGCACCGAGGGCTCCGGCGCAGGACCATCATCCATTTCCGTGATCATGGTTCGGTTGGTGTCGCACCATCGCGCAACATTGGCCGCCCAGATTTCAGGTGCTTCACTGAGCGTCGACAGCCGCGCGCGTGCGTCTTCTCCGCGTTTGGTGTCGTGGGTCGAAGTGCTCGACAATCCGTCCGGTTGGCGCTTGAGGCGATCCGCCATCGCCTCGTGAAATCGCCAAAGAGCAAACGGGCGTGGCAGCGGATCCGCCCCCACCTCATTGAGCGCGAGTGCCATGTGCTGGCGGAAAAAAAGTGTGTCTTCGATCGACTTTGCCATCAACGGCCCGGTCAGTTGCTGGAAAAGGACGCGGAATTCACCCGCAAGGAAAGCCGCCGCATCACAAACAGATCCTTTAAGAATGCTGATTACGAAAGCGAGCGCTGTCTCGCCAGGTGCAGTTAGATGAACACGGGCACTATCGGCAATCGCGCCGAGCAGCGCCTCGTCCTCGCCAGAAAGTCGCTCGCGTGTTCCATAGGTTCGGTAGACCGGAAAGGCGACGAGAAGCTCTCGCAATGCTGTTTCGAGGTCGGAAAGGATGAGATCCTTACCTTCCTTCTGCGCCACTGTCGTCGCCAGCTGTAATAAGGTCGAAAATTCGCCCTCGAAATTGTGATTTATCATCAGGAGCTTCGCAGCACGAACCTCGCCGTCCAGGTCGGTTTTTTGACCGCAGAAAGCCTCATAGGATCCACGCAGCATCTCTAGTTTACCGCCGTCGACAAGGGCGTCCAAAAGTGCGGCAATGAATTCATAGCCGGTTGTGCCGGACACGGGCCAATCGGCCGGCACATGCTCGCCATCCGCCAGGATTTTTTCCACGAGAAGGTAGCAGTCCTGCCCGACCTTGAGCCGAAGCCGGTCGAGATAGGCTTTCGGATCGGCCAGCCCATCCACGTGGTCAATTCGCAAGCCGTCGACAGCGCCACTATGCACGAGTTCAAGTATAAGTTGATGCGTGGTGTCGAAGACGGCATCATCTTCTACGCGAACTCCTACCAGGCCGGTGATTTCAAAAAATCGGCGATAGGAGAGGTTGTGGCGCGCCGTGCGCCAAGACGTCAGCTGATAGGGCTGACGGTCATGAAGTGTTGCAATGTCGGCATTGTTGAGAAAGTGAACAGTGGCGGGCAGCCGATCTTCACGGGTCTCCGGCGCGATAGGGTAGTAGCTGTCATGATAGGCGAAAGACGGCTTTCCGGTTATTGGATCGGCGGTAATCGAAATGTTGCCGGCCTGTAGCGCGTGTTCAAAGGATTCCCCTAGAAATGGCAATGTCAGGCGGCGTGACCAGTCGATGTCGAAAATGCGAGCGTGGGGACTATGAATCCCATTCTTGATGACATCATACCACCACGGATTATCGAGCGATGCGGCCATGTGGTTTGGCACGATGTCCAGAATGAGCCCAAGACCTTCATTTTTGAGTGCGGCGACCATCCGGTCAAAGCCATCACGGCCGCCGATCGCTGGATCGATTTCGTTCGGATTGGTCACGTCATAGCCATGGGTCGAGCCCGGTGCTGCGGTGAAGATCGGCGATGCATAAAGATGGCTGATGCCGAGCCGCCTCCAATAGGGTGCGAGCGCGGCTGCGCGATCAAAGGTCATACCGTTGCGGAATTGTAGCCGATAGGTTGCTGTGGGAATTGTCATTATACCGCTTCCGTGGTGAGGCGAACCAAGATTGAATTTTTCGGCAGGGCGGCTTGCTCTTCCGGCCACGCGAAAATCGCGTCTCCGGGCTGATCCGGCAGCGGTTTTGTTTCATCGCCAAGATTGACGGCGATCGAAAGTGCGCCGGCAGAAAACGTCCAAGTGACCGCAATACATCCGTCGCCTGCCTCCACAACTCTGCCAGCGCGGCCATTATCTCCTCGAAGAAGAGGCACGATCTTTGTCCGTCTCAGTAAAAGCAGCTTGCCCGTGAGCGTTAACCAATCTTCCCCCGCCTCGGTTTGGGCCTTGCTCCAATCCAGTTTTGACGTCTCGAACGTGGTGCGATCGTTGGGGTCGGGAACAGTCTCGCTTTTGTAACCGGAATGGCCGTCAAACTCGCTTCTTCGACCCTCGCGGACTGTGTTTGCGAGATCATCACGGAAATCGGTAAAGAACAGGAACGGGTTGGACTCGCCGAATTCTTCTCCCATGAACAGAAGAGGAATGTGTGGCGAAAGTAGAAGTAGAGCCACCAGAACCTCGGCGCGATCGCTGCCTACAAGTGTAATCAGCCGTTCCCCGTGGGCCCGGTTGCCCACCTGGTCGTGGTTCTGGATGAAATCCACAAATGCGGAGCTCGGTTGGCCATCGCTTCTGACGCCACGTGGTCTCCCGGTTTGCGGTGAAGTTTCACCTTGGTAGGCGAAGCCTTCCGCGAGCGCCCGGGCCACAAGCCTTTCAGGTGCCGCCGCGAAATCCTGGTAGTAAGCGTCGCATTCTCCTGTCACAAGCGCATGAACCGCATTGTGGAAGTCATCATTCCATTCTGCGGTGAACAGAGGAATACTTCCGTCTGTGGCTCTCTCATGCAGGGAGACGATGTTGCGACTGTCCTCGGTCGTAAGGTGAATAGGACGATCGGTGATCTCGCCCCGAATGCGTTCGGCTATCTCCACCAGAATGTGTTTTGCAGAATTGTCCTCAATCTGGTCAATCGCGTCAAATCGGAGGCCATCAAGCTTGAATTCGTGCAGCCAATAAAGAGGGGCATCGGCGATGTATCGCCTCACCGCGTCAACGTCATAGGCTATCCCATCGCCCCAAGGGGTTTTTCGATCCTTGTCGAAGAAACCCGGAGCCAGCAGGGGGAGGTAGTTTCCTTGCGGTCCGAAATGATTAAGAACGATGTCGAGCACGACGGATATGCCAAAACCATGCGCTTCATCGATAAAGGCCTTGAAATCATCCGGCCTGCCGTATGCGGCATGGGGAGCATAAAGCAGAGTGCCATCGTAACCCCAGCCGTGGGTGCCGCCGAAGTGGGAAACCGGCATCACCTCAATCATGGTAATTCCCAGCTGCGCAAGATGAGGGAGCTTCCCAACCGCCGCCTCGAACGTCCCTTCCGGCGTGAAGGTTCCGACATGCATTTCGTAAATTACTGTTTCCTCCCACGGTCGTCCCGTCCAGGCGACGTTTCGCCAAATGTAACAATCCGGATCGGTGACGAGCGATGGTCCATTGACATCGTCCTTCTGCGCCCGCGAAGCCGGGTCGGGCACCCGTTGTCCGTCAGTCAGGACAAAGCAATATTCAGTTCCTGCCACAGCGTCTGGACATGTGATCTCGAACCACCCGTGCTCGTCGCGCGCCATGCATCGTAAAGCTGTGCCGTCGTCGAGGTATAATTCATTTTGCCCAGGCGCCCAGGTTCGAAAAGTGACACCCCCCGATGGAGAGCGTCGTACGCCCCAAGCCGGTGATTTTGTGACATTGGAGCGATTGTGTTGCTTTGACCGCATGGTTCCCCCGTCAGGATTGAGCGGGGCAGAACCGGCGGCGTCGATAAGGGTTCCCGTCCGGCAAGTATTAAAGTGTAAGCCGTGACAGCGTGCATTGCGCGGGCTTGAAAAAGTCGCCGAGCTCAGAGGATCGAAGAGATTTCATCGTCGGGATGTCCGGTTAAAAATCCAGTTGCCGCCCGCCAAGCCTCCTGGAAAATGATCAGCGCTTCTTCGACATTGCTCGTTTGTCGCGTGATGGACCCAAAGGGGGAGGCCGGTGGACTGAGCCCCGGTTTTGTACGAGAGGCACCTCTTGCTGCGCGATCAACCTCGTGACGCACCGCTAACTGTCGCGGAGTTACAGATATGGCGCTGAGCGACAGACGGGCATGCAATAGCTCATTTTTCGCGAAATTATGAGTTATAGAAAGCGATGAGCCTCGATACACTCGAGCGTTGGTTTTTGTTGTGAAAATGACTTGCGCGGTTAAGAGCGTGCTCCGACAGCACATTTGTTCACAGGCTCATCATCGCAAGGCGCAATTGACTTCACGAATGGCTTGCTATTTTTGAGACAGTATCGAGCAATCAGAAATATCATTGTTATTTCGTTCCAGTCTTGCGCGCCGTGAGAGACACGTGCAGTGCGTCCTGCACGACGTCTTCCAGTTCCTCGCGCGTCGCGCCGTCCCGGGCCTGGACCGACATACCCTGAAGCACAACGACCAAAAAGCGGGCGAGGGAGCGCGCGCTATCCGAATTGAGCCAACGACCAAGCGCCTGGGCAATTGTTTCTCTCATCATATCTCGGCGCTCGGACAAAACTCGCGCAAGCGCGGCATGTTCTTCGGCGCATTGCAGCATGCCGCTGGACACCATGCACCCTCGTTCGCCGGCAGGGTCCGTCACGGCGTCGGCCCCTTGGCGCAGGATCGCCGACACGGTGTCCTCCAATGTTGATGCGCCTTCGAGGTTGAACAGAGCCGCGGGAATTCCCGAATAGTGATCAAGGGCCTCCCGATAAAGCCCTGCTTTGCTCCCAAACGCGGCATAGAGGCTTGGTGGTGCGATCCCAATCGCGGTCGTCAGATCGTTGAGCGACACACCTTCGTAGCCATGCCGCCAAAACAGATGCATGGCGATGTCGACCGCCTCGTCTCGATTGAAGGTCCTCGGTCCGCCGCGCCGGCGTTTGATCTGCTTATTCATAGTGATCACTAAACACAGCTTGACAGAGGGGATCAAGTGGTTAGTTTGTATCGATCACTAAAAATAGCCAATTTTCGCACAATACCACTGGAGATTTAATGTCAGGACGTTTCATCCGAGCCGCAAAAGGAATATTTGCCGCGGTGATCTTGTTTACGGGGGCATCGGTCGCTGCGGCTGCCGAAAAGCAATACACCGTCACATCCTCCGATGGCGTTACAATCGCCGTCGAAGAAACCGGAAATCCCCAAGGTCAGCCAATCGTATTCGTTCACGGTCTGCTTGGCAGCCGCATCAATTGGGACAGCCAGACGGCCGATCCAGACCTGCAGAAGTTTAGGCTGATCACCTTTGATCTGAGAGGACATGGACTGTCGGCAAAACCGGATGACGCTGACGCCTACAAGGATGGCGACCGCTGGGCAGACGATCTCGATGCAGTCCTTCGGGGAAGCGGAGCGACGAACCCCGTGCTCGTGGGCTGGTCTCTTGGGGGTGTGGTGCTGTCGAACTATCTTGCCAACCATGGCGACGGCGGGATTGGTGGCCTCCTTTACGTCGACGGTGTCATCGAACTCAAACCCGATCTCATCACGCCGCATCCGGAGGTCTATGCAGGACTGGCCTCAGAGGACCTGCGAACGCATCTCGACATGGTGCGTACCTTCCTGGCCCTCTGCTTTGCAACGCAGCCAGAACGCGCAACGTTTGAGCGGCTGCTGTCCAATGCAGCGGTGGCATCATGGCTGATGACGCGAACCGTCCCCTCGATGACAGTCCAGGCAAAAGAAGGACTGGCGAAGGCAAAAAAGCCGGTTCTGTTGATCTATGGGGGTAAGGATAATCTGGTACGGCCGCAGCCGAGTATAGAACGCGCGAAGTCGTTCAACGGCGCGATCAAGTCAGAGATTTACGACAACTCGGGTCATGCGCCATTTTTTGAAGAAGCGTCGCGGTTCAATAAGGATTTGGCCAGGTTTGCGGCTTCCGTGGCGGACGGCGAGTAAGTCAGAAACTGGCTTCACCGGCTCCCATTCTGCTTCGTCTTTCATGCTCCCATTTTGAAATCGAGACTGAATGGTCGTCTGATCTGGAGAAGCGTGCGTGAGGAGCCGTGGTCTTGATAGGTCCGCCCCGTCGCGCTGGGCCGAACACCGGTGTGTCACGACGACGGAACTGGAACCGGCTAAACGAGTTATGATGGTTCCGGGAGATGGAGAAGCTGTCAGGAGCGAACGCGTGAACAGATGCAATATAACCCACAGACGGGTTACTATTGGAACGCACTCCCTGTTCCTCCGGGAAGCGGGGCCGATGGACGCGCCCGTTCTGCTCCTGCCCCACGGATACCCGTGTTCGTCCTATCAGTACCGCAGGCTGATGCCGGCGCTCGCCGATCAGTGGCGCACGGTAGCTTTCGATTGGCCGGGTTTTGGCTACAGCGACACGCCTGATCCCGCCGAGTTCGGATATGACTTCGACGCTTACGCCGAGGTGCTCAACAACGTCGCTGAGGCGCTCCGGCTGGAGCGCTACGCGCTCTGGCTCCACGACTATGGCTCGCAGATTGGTCTGCGGCATGCCATAGCCCACCCGGAGCGGATCGCCGCGCTGATCATCCAGAACGGTGACATCTATGAAGACGTGCTCGGCCCTAAATACGAGACGATCAAAGCGTGGTGGGCCGACAAGTCGCCCGAGAAGCACCGCCCTCTCGAGGAGGCCGTAAGCGAAGACGGATTTCGCGAGGAGTTCGTCGGTGAAGTCTCTGAAGAAGTGGCAAGTCTCTTCCCTCCCGACCTTTGGAAGCTCCATTGGCCGCTCATGGATACGCCGACACGCAAAATGGTGGCAGTCCGCCTGATGGAAAAGCTGGAGGAAAACCTCGACTGGTTCCCTCGCTATCAAGCCTATCTGCGTGAGCACCGCCCGCCGACCCTGGTGGTGTGGGGCCCGCAGGACGGCTATATGCCCGAGGCGTCGGCGCAAGCTTACCGGCGCGATCTCCCGGACGCGGAGTTGCACATTCTCAGCGAGGCCGGGCATTGGCTGCTGGAAACCCATCTCGAACAGGCGTTGCCGCTCGTCCGCGATTTCCTTGCCCGGACCTTCCGATGATCGCGCCTTTGAACGTAGCCCGCAACGAGAGGAGACATGCATGGTTACGAAGCCCACAATTGCACGCATCTGGCGCGGCCGTACGCGCCGCGAGGTCGCGGACAGCTACGAGCCCTATTTGCGAGCCGAGGGCATTCCTCCGCTTGAGGAGATTGCCCTCGGCGTCCAGCTCTTTCGGGAGGATCGGGACGAGGAAACGTGGTTCACGACTATCTCCTACTGGCCGGACATCGAGACGATGACCGCCTTTACAAAGGGCGATCCTGTCAAGGTTCATCATCTCGATCGCGACGCCGAGTTCCTGATCGAACTGCCCGAGCGCATCGAGCTGCATCGCATTCTGGTGAATGATCCGAGCCTTCGTTGAGCCGCGAGCAAGCCCTCCCTAGGGTGATGGAACTCCGCAAGAAAATCGGGATCTCCCGGCCGCAGCAAGGGCCGGCCGGTCTCCAGATGGTCCCACCTCTGTGCATCGGGAACGGCGCGCATTCCAGCGCAATCGCGCTGACCAAGAAAAGAAAGCGACGATGATGTCACTGCCCCACCGCGTCTCCGGCAATCTCGCCCTTGATCTCTCCAACACCATCAGTTGGCGTAACACGAGCCGGGAATTCGACCATTTGGCAAGCTTCGATGACGTTGTGGCATGGTCGAAGCAAGTCGGCCTGGTCGACGGCGACTTCGTCGTATCGCCGCAGGAGCAAGATATACTGCTCGAGCAGGTGCTCGCGCTTCGCAAGGCAATTGGTGCCGCGGGATCGGCGATAGCTAACGATCTCGATCCGTCTCGGCTGGATCTGGACGTCATACGCGACGTTGCTGCGCTGTCTCTGCGCCAGGCTTCGCTTTCCGGGACGCCGTGCACATGGCATTTTGAGGGTATCTATCGCGTGACCGGCACCATCGCGTGGTCCGCGCTCGACCTGCTTCGAGGCGACGAACTCTCCCGGCTGAAGCAATGCCCACCCGACGATTGTCACTGGCTGTTTATCGACCGGACAAAGAACGCTTCAAGGCGCTGGTGCGACATGTCCACCTGCGGCAATCGCGCCAAAAAAATGGCTCACAGAACCCGGCGTTGACTCAAACGGCGGCAACGAGCAGACAGCGGTATTCCGGACCCGTGATCAAAGCAGGATGAAAACCAATGATCACTTGCGTGTCGGAATACCGCATTGACTAGGCGCCGCAGGCGGACTTCGAAGTGGATGGAGAATGTAGTTGAACTCATTCCTGAGGTCGGGGAAAACCATCACGGCCACTCCCTGCCGAGCGGAGAACAAGTGCCTCTCCATCTTTTCTGCGGCATTTTACCCTTGTGAACAGACAGCTGTCGGATAGTTTCAAATCGGAACGACCGCAAACTTTCATTTACCACAAGGTGGATTGTCGAATTCCACGCCGCGTATATGTCGTCTTTGCCATTATGTATCCGGTGATAACAACAACCGATGAGGTGACATGATGTCAATCAACTCGGGTCATGCTCGATATTTCCCGCGACCCACACCCACTACTGTCAGCCCATTGGAACGGGCTATCATGCAACTGGAAAAGATGATCGACTCGCGAAGACCGACTGCGCTACCGGCACCGTTTGCTCTTTATAAAGCCAAACGCATTCTCGAACGACGCCACCAGGGGAGGCCATCGCCGAGTGTTGCGCGTGACTGCACGCCAAGCTTGGATTAAGCGATCAGACATCGTTTGTGCGGTCCCAAAGCCGTCGACGTCAGTGGCGGTCAAGGCCTGGCTAGTTTGACCATGACGACCTTCGGATTATCGCCGATTCGCTCTACAGCCAGTATGCCAGAAGCCTCAGCCAAATCGCTCAGCCTCGCATATCCGTAGTTCCTCGCATCGAAGTCTGGAGACTGTTTCGCCAGGTGCGCTCCGACACGGGCGAGGTTCGCACGGCCATCTTCTTCCGCTGATGCCTCGACGGCTTTGCGGAGCATCTCCAAGGCAGCTTTGTCGAGCTTTCCGCTTGCGGCCACGCCCTGCGGCGCAGGTGCCCTTTCTGTCTCGGATTTCATCGTCGACATGGAGGCCTTAGGCTTTGCCAACGTTTTGGCTTGGGGGACGGCTGATACATCGGCTTCGTTCTCCGAACTGAGCACATCGACGTAGATGAACTTGTCGCAGGCGGTGATAAATGGCCGGGGCGTCTTGCGTTCACCGAAGCCGTAAACCGTTATACCTTGCTCTCTGATACGCGACGCCAACCTAGCAAAGTCGCTATCGCTGGACACTATGCAAAATCCTGAAAAGCGCCCGGTATAGAGTAGGTCCATGGCGTCGATGATCATCGCACCGTCGGTCGCATTCTTGCCCGTAGTGTAAGCGAATTGCTGCACGGGTTGGATCGAATGCTCAAGAAGACATTCTTTCCAACCATTGAGATTGGGTTTCGTCCAGTCGCCGTAGATTCGTCTGACGCTGGCGGTTCCGTAGTTCGCGAGTTCAGCCAGAAGGCCTGCGATGATCTTTGGTGACGCATTGTCGCCATCGATCAGTAGAGCCAGCGTGTCGGTCGCCATATCGTTTGTTCTCCTTCGTCGCGAAATCACGACATCCTGATTTTACGATTCTTCGTGCTTTTCCAGGTTGAGAATAGGAAGTAAAAATTTAACCGGGTCTTCAACGTGGATGCCATCCTCGTAGAACCGATTCAGTATTTGTCTCCCTACTGGTATATAACTCTTTCGGCGCACTTGGCGAAGGACTGTGCTTGAGTAGCATCACCAGGCATCCCTGTTTCTGTTGCGGAGAAATCCATCTCCGCGACGATGACCCTACCGGTGGACGTCAAGACGTACGCATATAGGTGGGAATCTTCGGACATTTCTGACGTCATGCCAAAAACGGACGGATTGTCGAACCGAGTGAACGCAGCGTGCCCTGCCGCCTCGTGCGAGCTGATCTCTTTCGCCAAGGTGTTGTCATCACTCGTTTCCACATATGCCTTTTTCACGGGGATGACGGTTTCAACGCCCTTCTTGTCCGTCTTCGACAGGAAAGATGATAGGAAGTGAATCGGGACCTGTTTTTCTGTTACGGGAGGGAACCGTAGACCGTAAGTGAAAGCGAGATGGTATTCAAATCCGTCCTCATCCCAATAGGCACTGTATTCCAATTCGCAATAAAAGATGCGCTTTGGGTCAGACAGGTAAGGCTTCGATTGGAAATCAGTATGAACCGCAGCATTCTTCGCATTTACAATTTGCGGCTTGACGGCACCTGCTGATGTCGCGGACAAAATACCCATGGCGCTGACGAAAACTGCGGCTTTACATATAGACATTCGATCCCCCAGAAAACGACATTAAATGTCGCCTCAATTTATGGAGATTTTCTCAACGATCATTTCCTAAAGTAGCTTGTTCAAGCGAACTAGATGTTTGGATAAACACAGAGGTTTCCAGGGGATGAAACGTATAACCGTCGCAACGTTTGTCGCATTTATGATGTTCGCTACATCAGGCAGCGCAGCATGGTTTGCGCGATTGGACAGCGGAGAGCGCCTCGCGATTACGGGAATCGCTACTGACAAAGACGGTGTTTCATCCACCGTCACGTTGACATGCGCCGATGGGCGATTTGCAGTTGAGGTTTTAACGCGGTCGAACGCACAATTGGTTGACTTGTCCTCTTACTCCGGAACGAAAATCGCAATTTCATACAAGATAAGAGGCGGCGAGGTTAAAAAAATGCAAGTCGAAGGCGTTCCTACGCTCGTCGCAGGCGGTATC